>DASZHY010000207.1:0-37765 GCA_035949675.1 Thermoanaerobaculia bacterium | reverse complement strand
CTCGACGAGCTCGCTGCTCGCGCTGCTCGCCGTCAGCGCGCTGCTCGGGCTGCTCGCCGCCAGCGCGCCGCTCTCGGCGGGGGGGCCGCCGCGAGTGCGAGCGACCACGCCCCTGCCCGGGGTGTAGTCGAACGACTCCGGCTCGGCGGGCGCCAGGCCGGCCCGGTCCGCCGCCTCGACGATGGCCTTGCCCAAGGGGTGCTCCGAGCGCCGTTCGGCGATGGCCGCGGCCGCCAGCACCTCGTTCGCGTCATTCGCGTCACTCGCAGCTCTCGCAGCCAGGCCTGCCGCCGGCACGATCTCCAGTACCGTCGGGGAGCCGACGGTGAGCGTGCCGGTCTTGTCGAAGGCGACGGCGTCCACGCTCCACAGCGCCTCGAGGTAGCGGCCCCCCTTGACGATCGCCCCCTCGCGGGCGGCGCGGCCGATGGCGCCGAGGACGGCGAGCGGCGTGCCGGCGGCGATGCCGCAGGCGCCGGCGACGATGATCACCGAGATGGTCGAGCGGACGTCACGGGTGAGCAGGAAGGTGAGCACGGCGCACCCCAGCGCGAAGTAGACGAGGTAGCCGGCATAGCGGTCCGCGACCTTCTGCACCGGCGCCCGCGACCGCTCGGCGCGTTCCACCGCCTCGACGATCTTGCCGTAGCTGGTGTCGCGCCCGACCCGCTCGGCGCGCACCTCGAGAGCCCCTGACTGATTGATGGTGCCGGCGTAGACGAGCGAGCCGGCGCCTTTCTCGGCCGGCACTGCTTCGCCGGTGATCGGCGCCTGATCGACGTAGGAGTGGCCGGCGGTGACGGTGCCGTCGACCGGCACCCGCGCACCGGGATCGACCAGCACCGCGTCACCGGCGCGCACCTCAGCGGCCGCCACCTCCTGGATGCCGCCGTCACGGCGAACCCTGACCGTGCGCGGAAGGAAGTCCAGGAGGCTGTGGATCGCCTTGCGCCCGCGCCCGACGGTGAGCCGCTCGAGCACCTCGGCGACGAGCACGAAGACGGTGATGACCAGCGCGGTGAAGAGCTCCCCGATGAGCAGCGCCGCCAGCAAGGCGATGGTCATCGACAGCTCCATCGTCATCCGCCGCTCGCGGATGTTGTCCCAGGCTTCCTTGAAGATCGGATAGCCGCCCACCGCGATGCCGGCGAGGCCGATGACGCTGACGCGCGCCCATGGCTCCCAGAGCCGGAACCAGACGGCGCCCGCGGCAAGGGCGGTGAAGGCGATGCGCGCCAGCTCGGGCCATGCGAGCGCCGCGGCATCATCGTGTCCGCGCGGGCTCATCGCAAGTAGCTGCGGACCACCTCGATCAGCTCGTCGGCGGCGCGGCTGCCCGCGGACCCCGCGGCCTTGCCGCCGAAGGTGTGCTCCCGGATATGGTCCTCCAGCACCTCGGCCATGAGACCGTTCATGGCGCCGCGGGCGCTGGCGATGCGGCGGAGCACCTCGCCGCACTCGAGCTCCTCGTCGAGAGCGCGAGAGATGGCGTCCACCTGGCCGCGGATGCGGGCGACGCGCTGCGTGAGCTTGCGCCGGTCGTGGATGACGTGGGACATGGTGCATAGTATATCCCACTATACTATTGACCTGCAACCGGCTAACATGCCGCCCGCGGGCCACAGCGTTCGGTTGCTCGTTGACAGAATTTTGAAGCTATGATTTCATTGTTTTGATGTGTCAAAATACCGGGTCGTACGGAACACTCGACCCGGTTCCGCGCCGGCGCTGATCTGGAGCCAGGAGAGCGCGCCGCCAGGTGTTGGGCGCACGCCGTCAGGCGATGAGAGGAGTTGCGAGCATGAAGCCCGAGAAGAGTGACCGCTTCTGCGGCAACGCCAGGCCCTGGCGTTGCCCGCTGCTGCGCGGGCCGGCCCTGGCGGCCATCCTGGCGGCCATGCTGTCAGCCATGTCATCCGGCACGGCCCTGCCATGCTTCGCCGCCGATGACCCGGGCAAGGCGGCCCAGCCGCTCCCGCCGGCCGAGCCGCCTGCGCACCTGGCCGCCGAGGACCATTCGGCGCCATTGCCCGACTGGGTGCCGCGGCTGCTCGGCGCCCAGTTCAACTACATCGGCCAGCGGCTGCTCGGCTTCCACGCCGCCTACTCCGGGCCCAACAGCCTGAAGAGCACCGGCGACCAGAAGGCCACCGACACCTACGGGCTCTACTTTGGCTCGCGGTTGACGCGCCGCCTGCAGGCGTACCTCGACCTCGAGATGGCGCGCGGCGCCGCGGTAAGCAGGGCCGCAGGCCTGGGCGGCCTGACCAACGGCGACGTCATCCGGCAGGGCTCGGTGAACCTGGGGATGGGTCCTTACATCGCGCGCGCCTACCTGCGTTACCTCATCCCGCTCGCCCGGGAAACCGAGCCCACCGAGCGCGGGATGGATCACTTTCCCGGGCCGGAGCCGGCGACCCGCGTCGAGGTCAAGGCCGGCAAGCTCGCCCTGACCGACGACTTCGATCAGAACCGCTATGCCAACACGACGCGGGGCCAGTTCATGAACTGGAGCCTGTTCAACGACACCGCCTGGGACTACGCCGCCGACACCCGCGGCTATACGTTCGGCGTGCTGGCCGCCTGGGTGCACCCGACCTGGACGCTGCGCGCCGCCACCGCGCAGATGCCGACCCTCGCCAACGGCAACGTCTTCGACGGGCATTTCGACCAGGCCCGCGGCGACAACCTCGAGCTGCAGCTGGGTCCCTACCGGCGGGGAACCGTCGTGCGCCTGCTGGCCTACCAGAACCATGGCCGCATGGGGATCTACCGCGAGGCGATCGCTCGCGCGCTGGCCGCCGGCACCGCCCCCGACATCGTCGCCGACGACAAGGAGGGCCGCCGCAAGTACGGCTTCGGCATGAACCTCGAGCAGCCGCTCGCCGACGGCGGCGAGACCGGGCTCTTCCTGCGCCTGGGCTGGAACGACGGCCGCACCGAGGACTTCGTCTTCACCGAGGTCGACCGCGTCCTGAGCGGCGGCGTCCAGATCGCCGGCAACGCCTGGCGCCGGCCCGCTGACCGGCTGGGCCTGGGCGCCACCATCCATGGCCTGTCGCGCGACCACCGCGACTACCTGGCCGCCGGCGGCGCCGGCTTCCTGCTCGGCGACGGCGCCCTGCGCTACGGCTCGGAAGAGATCCTGGAGCTGTACTATCGCCTGCAGCTCGGCAAGTACTGGCAGTTGAGCCCCGACGCACAGTACGTTCGCGACCCGGGCTACAACCGCGACCGCGGCCCTGCAACGGCCCTCAGCCTGCGCGTCAACTGGCACTGGTGACGAGCGCCGGACACACGACCGTCACGCCGCCGTGGCAGCATCCAACCCCCGGTCCTAGAGACGGCTAGAAAAGAAGCTGGTGGCCGAAGCGAAGGGGAGGGGGCGTCCCCTTCCCATCGCCGGAGGCGTTGGAACTAAGACGTGGCCGCGGTCCGAGCACGAGGAGGGTCGACGATGCACGCATGCAAATGGAAGCTGGCCGCGGGTGCCTGGTGCGCGGCGATGGGCGGATTGACCGTGGCCGCAATGCTGGCGGGTTGCGCTCGCGGGAAGTCCTCGGGAGAGGCGGCCGGCGCCAGCCAGGCGGCCGTCCGCAAGCAGGGCGACGTCGTCGTGGTCCCCGCGGGCTCGGCGCTGGCAAGGCGGCTGCGCACCGAGAAGGTGCGCGCGGAGACCGCGCACCGCGAGCTCACCACGCCGGCCGTCGTCGAAGCCGTGCCAGGCCTGACCGCCCGCATCTTCCCCCCCGTCTCGGGCCACCTTGTGAAGCTGTCGGCGCAGCTCGGCGACCGCGTCAGCCGCGGCCAGGTCCTGGCCACCATCAACTCGCCCGACTACATGGCCGCCCAGAGCGACTACGTGCGCGCCAAGAGCACGCTCGACCTCACGGCGCGCGCCCTGAGGCGCCAGCAGGAGCTGCTCGAGGCCAAGATCGCCGCCCGCCGCGAGGTCGAGCAGGCGCAGAACGACTACGACGCCGCGAAGAGCTCCCTGGTCGCGGCCGAAGGCAAGCTGCGCGCCTACGGCATCGATCCTGAGCGCGACAAGCCCGGCGACCCGCTGGTGCTGCGCTCGCCGGTCTCGGGGAGGGTGATCGACGTCGCCGCCGGCATCGGGGAGTTCCGCAGCGACACCACGGCGCCGCTGATGACCATCGCGGACCTCTCCACGGTGTGGCTCACCGCCAGCGTGCAGGAGAAGGACATCCGCTCCGTGGCCAAGGGCCAGGCGGTGCGCGCCACCCTGGCCGCCTACCCGCAAGCGGCGGTCGCCAGCCGGGTCATCGCCGTCGGCGAGGTGCTCGATCCCGACACCCGTTCCACCAAGGTGCGGATCGTGCTGCCCAACCCCGACGGCCGCTACCGGCCCGGCATGTATGCCACCGTCACCTTCCTCGGCTATCCCGAGGAGGTCGTCACCGTGCCGACCTCGGCGCTGGTGCAGATCGGCGGCGCCGCCTTCGTGTTCACGGAGATCGGCCCGGGAGAGTACAAACCGGTCACGGTCGAGCCTGGGCCGCAGAAGAGCGGCCGCACCGAGATCCGGCGCGGTCTCGCGGCCGGCACCGTCGTCGTCGCCGAGAACGGGGTGCTGCTCCAATGATCGGCCGCCTCGTCGCCTTCTGCCTGCGGCGCCGCTGGCTGGTGATGACGGCGCTCGCGGCGCTTGCGGCGTTCGGCCTTTACGCGCTGCGCCGGCTGGACGTGGAGGCCTATCCCGACATCGGCGACGTCACCGCGCAGGTCATCACCCAGTACCCCGGCCACGCCGCCGAGGAGGTCGAGCAGCAGATCACCATCCCGCTCGAGCGCGAGCTCAACGGCACTCCGGGCCTGCACGTGATGCGCTCGAAGAGCACTTTCGGCCTGTCGTTGATCACCCTGGTGTTCGCCGACGGCACCGAGGACTACTTCGAGCGCCAGCGCATCACGGAGGGGATCAACGGCGTCACCCTGCCGCCGAACGTGCAGGCCGGCCTGGACGCCGTGACCTCGCCCACCGGCGAGATCTACCGCTACACGGTCGAGTCTCACCTGCGCAGCCCGCGGCAGCTGCGCGACCTCGAGAACTGGGTGATCATCCCGCGTCTCAAACAGGTCCCGGGTGTCGTCGACGTCAACCCCTTCGGCGGCGAGAACTACCAGTTCCAGGTGCTGGCCGATCCCGAGCGGCTGGTGAAGTTCGGCTTGAGCCTGAAGCAGGTGACCGACGCCATCGCCGCCAACAACGTCAACGCCGGCGGCAGCCTCATCGTCCGCGGCCAGCAGAGCTTCGTGGTGCGCGGCCTCGGCGCGATCACCAGGATCGAGGACCTGGAGACGACCGTCATCGCCCAGAAGGGCGGCACGCCGATCTTCGTGCGCGACGTCGGCCGCGTCGAGCTGGGCGCGCGCGAGCGGCAGGGCATCCTGGGCAAGGACGACAACGACGACGCCGTGTCGGGCATCACCCTGCTGCTGCGCGGCGCCAACCCGTCGCGAGTCCTCGACGGCATCCACAAGAAGGTCGTGGAGCTCAACACCAAGGTGCTGCCGCCCGACGTCAAGGTGGTCCCCTATCTCGACCGCACGGAGCTGGTGGAAACCACTCTGCACACGGTCGAGAGGACGCTGATCGAGGGCATGCTGCTGGTGGTCGTCGTGCTCGTTCTCTTCCTTGGCAACTTGCGCGGCGCCCTGCTGGTGGCGCTGACCATCCCTTTTGCGCTGCTCTTCGCCTTCACCCTGATGCACCTGACGAACATCCCGGCCAACCTGCTGTCGCTGGGCGCGATCGATTTCGGCATCATCGTCGACGGCGCCATCGTGCTGATGGAGGTGATCGTGCGGCGGCGCGAGCGCACCGACCAGCCACTGCGAGAGTCCGACGCCGGGGCCGCCGCCCTCGAGGTGGCGAAGCCGATCTTCTTCGCCACGGTCATCATCATCACGGCGTACCTGCCGCTCTTCGCCTTCGAGCGCGTGGAGCGGAAGCTCTTCACGCCCATGGCCTTCACCATCGGCTACGCGCTCATCGGCGGGCTGCTCTTCGCCCTTACCACCATTCCTGCGCTGGCTTACCTGGCCTACCGGCGCCCTGGGAGGTCCTTCCGCAACCCGGTGCTCGAATGGCTGGGCCGTCACTATGACGCCTACCTGCAGCGCATGGCGAAGCGGCCGTGGCGCGCGTTGCTGCCGGCCGCGGGCGTCGGGCTGGCGACCGTGCTGCTGGCCTTGATCGTCGGCCGGGAGTTCCTGCCGTACCTCGACGAAGGTTCGATCTGGATGCAAATCAACCTGCCGCCCGGCATCTCCATCCAGAAGGCGACGGAGATGGCGCGCGACTATCGCCAGGTGATGGCCGGTTTCCCGGAGGTCTCGTACGTCGTCACCCAGACCGGGCGCAACGACGACGCCACCGACCCGTGGACGTTCTCGCACATCGAGAGCGCGGTCGGGCTCGAGCCTTACGGGCAGTGGGGCGGCGACAAGCAGGCGCTGATCGACCGCATGAGCAGGAAGCTCAACGCCGAGCTGCCCGGCATGGAGCTCGGTTTCTCGCAGCCGATGATCGACGGCGTCAACGACAAGATCGCCGGCGCGCACTCGGAGATCGTCGTCAAGGTCTACGGCGACGACTTCGGCGAGACGCGCCGCATCGCCTTGGGCATCGCCGGGGTCCTGGCGCGCCTGCGGGGCGCCGCCGACGTGGCCATCGACCAGGAGCCGCCGTTGCCGCAGCTGCAGATCAGGATCAACCGCCAGGCCGCCGCCCGCTTCGGCATCAACGTCGCGGACATCGCCGACCTGATCGAGACCGCGATCGGCGGCAAGGTGGTGACCAACGTCTACCTGGGAGAGAAGAACTACGACGTCCGCGTCCGCTTCGTCGAAGCGGTGCGCGGCGATCCCGAGGCGATCGCCAACCTGACCATCCCTTCGTCGACCGGGGCGCGCATTCCGCTGTCGCAGGTGGCCGACGTTCACCTGGGCACCGGCGAGAGCACGATCACCCGCGAGATGGGCCGCCGCCACATGACCGTCAAGGTGGACCTGCGGGGGCGCGACCTCGCCTCCTTCATCGCCGAGGCCCAGCCGACGATCGACCGGCAGGTGCGCTACGACCACGCCAGGTACGAGGTCGGCTGGGGCGGCCAGTTCGAGAACCAGCAGCGCGCGCAAGGCCGGCTGGCGGTCATCGTCCCGGCCGCGCTGGGTCTCATCTTCCTGATCCTCTACGCGGGTTTCGGGCAGCTGCGGCACGCCGCGCTGATCCTGATCGTCGTGCCACTGGCGCTGTTCGGCGGCCTCGCGGCGCTGCTGCTGCGGGGCATGACGCTCAACGTCTCGAGCGCGGTCGGCTTCGTCGCGTTGTTCGGGGTCGCCGTGCAGAACGGCGTGATCATGGTTTCGAGACTGAACCAGCAGCGGCGTTCCGGGCTCGCCCTGGGCGAGGCGCTGCGGCGCGGCGCCGGCGTGCGGATGCGGCCGGTGCTGATGACGGCGACGGTGGCGATCCTGGGCCTGCTGCCGGCGGCGACCAGCCGCACGATCGGCAGCGACGTGCAGCGGCCGCTCGCCACGGTGATCGTCGGCGGGCTCATCAGCGCGACGTTCCTGACGCTCCTCATCCTGCCCCCGGCGTACTTCGTCGTCGAGCGCTGGGCCGAACGCCGGCACGGCGAGCCGCGGCGGGGCGCGGGACCGCCGGCCCCGCCGGCCGAGACCTAGCCGGCCCACTCGCTGCCGCCAAGGAGATCACCGACATGGATCGTTTGGGGATGATGCGACTCGTCAGCGCCCTGCTGCTCGCCGCCGCGAGCTCGGCCCGCGCCGAGCCGGTCTCCGCACCGGCCAGCCCGGCCGCGCCAGCGGCCATAGCCAATCAGAACGCGGCCGGCGAGGAGATCAAGTTCTCGGCCTTCCTCGCCGAGGTGGCCGCATCCAACCTCGACTATGCGGCACAGCGCTACAACGTGCCGATCGCCGAGGCCCAGGTCATCGCGGCCCGCGTCTCGCCCAACCCCGTGCTGGCGGTCGGCACCTCGGGGCGCGACGTCACCGACCACGGCGAGAGCAGGGAACCTGCCAACAACAGCTTCGGCCTCACCCAGACGATCGAGCTCGCGGGCAAGCGCGGGAAGCGGGTGGCGGTGGCCCGCGCCAACCTGGCCCAGACCGCGGCGACGCTCGAGGACTTCTTCCGCACCCTGCGCGGCACCGCCGCCGGCGCCTTCATCGACGCCCTCACCAACCGCCGCATTGCCGAGGAGAAGAAACGCTCCGCCGAGGCGCTGGACCAGCTGGCCGCCGCCAACCGCAAGCGCCTGGAAGTGGGCGACGTCGGGGAGACCGACGTCACCCAGTCGCGGGTGGACGCCTTGCAGTTCCGCAGCGAGTTCCTGGCCGCCCTGTCCGACGCCCAGGTGGCAGCCGTCGGCCTCGAGCAGCTGCTCGGCCGCAACCACGCCGCGAGCCCGCTGGCCCCGCTGGTCCCGGTTGGCAGCCTCGAGGGTCCGGCGCGGGCCTTGGACGAGGAGGCGCTGGTCCAGCGGGCGCTCGCCAGCCGCCCCGACGTGATCGCGGCCCGCCGGGCTTTCGACTCGGCGCGCGCCAGCCTCGAGCTCGCCAAGGCGATGCGCGTGCCTGACGTCGACCTGGGCTTCACCTATCAGGCCAACCAGCGTTCGCACAACGACGTCGCGCCGGCGCCCAGCTTCTCGTCGATCGGCCTGTCGCTGTCGCTGCCCGTGCCGCTCTGGAACCGCCATCGCGGCGAGCTCGAGGCAGCCCGCCAGGCGGCGCTGCAGGCGGAGGCCGGCCTCCGGGCGGTGGAGGTGCGCGCCAGGGTGGACGTGCGCCAGGCGATGGCGCGTTACCGGCTCGCCAACGAGCGCGTGACGCAGTTCGTGGGCGGTGCGCTGGCCGACGCGGCGGCCGTCTACAAGGCCAAGCTGTTCAGCTACGAGCACGGAGCGACGACGCTGCTCGACGTCCTCAACGCCCAGAAGACCGAGCACGACGTGCGCCTGGCCTACCTGGACGCCCTGGCGGAGCGCGCCAAGGCGCTCGTCGCCGCCGAGCAGGCGGCGGGAACCTGGGACATCGACTTCTGAGCGCCGCGCGTCGGGCTCGCTCTGCTCCGGCAAATGGTCAGAGCCGTTTCCACTTCTCCGCGATCTGCGTCACTTCCGCCGCGGCCGCCCGGGCGGCATCCTCCGGGCTGGCCTCGCCCTTGACGACGCGGAGGAACATCCGCGGAATGACGAAGGTGTTCCAGGCTTCCATCGCCACGGGGTTGGCGTAGCCCGGAAAGCCAAGATTGGCGGTCCAATGCAGCGCGTCCTTCAGCTCCTTGTACTTGTAAGGCGGGTCGGCGCGCGGATCGTTCTCGAGCCGGACGATCAGGTCCGGGACGGTTTTCTGATAGATGGGAAGGTTGCAGCCCAGGCTCTTCTCGTAAACGGTCTTGGAGTTGTCGATGAGGTCGGCAAGGAACTGCTTGGCTCCTTCCCGGTTCTCGGCGAACGTCCAGACCGCTGAGCAGTTGGTGACGTGCGGTACCGCAATGACCCCCGCGGAGCCGAGCAGCGGCGGGCTGAGCCTGATGCTCTTGGCAATCTCCGGATCATCTTTTTCGGCCGTCCGCAGGAGAGAGATGGCGTTGATGGTGCTCGAGGTCCGGCGCGCCAGCATCGCCCGCAGGTTGCCCGCGGCGCCCCAGGTGAGCTGCTCGGGGGCGCCCGCGTCGTCGTACAGAGCCTTGGCGTACTTCAGGGCCGCGACGGTGCGGGCGCCCCGGTCGATGACGACGTTGCCCTCGGCGTCGAGGATGCCACTGCCAAACCCATGGAGGAGGGTGTGCAGGGTGACGTTGCTCTCGAGGCTCGGCGCCAGCGCCAGGCCGCAAGGGACGCCCAGCTTGGCGCGCAGCCGCTGCCCGCCGCTGTGCAGGCTGCCGTAGTGCAAGGGGCCAAGCGGCATGTTGACGGCTGCCCACTGATCTGCGAAGTAGTGCAGCGGCGCCGGCATCCAGGAGTCGGCGAACGCGAAGTACTGCTTGGTGTTGGGATCGTACGTCGACTTGTGCCCGAGGCGATCGACGTTGCCGTGCCGGGATGCAACCGCCTGGTAGATCTCGGCATGATCGATGACGTGCCGTTGGAATTCCGCCGGCGGCCAAGGAAACATGAACAAGTCATGACCCTTGCGCGCCGCGGCCTCCGCCGCGGCGCGCTTACCGATCTCCTCGACGGGGACGTGGTCCACGATCACCCTGGTGCCGTGCCGCTCTCCCCACTCCTTGGCAAGAACGGCCTCGAACCACCGGTCGTACTCGGTCAGGAAATGGGCCCATTTGGCGATCTTGAGCGTTTGCTGCCGGGCCCCGGCCGGTGCGGGAAACTGCAGGCAGCGCCCGACCGCCGCGGTCGCTGCCGCCAGCTTCACGAAATCCCGCCGCGAAAGCATCTCTCCCCTGCCGATCACGGACTATTGCTGCACCGCCAGCCGCGCGGCGGCCGCCCGCTGTCCCGGTGAGAGCTCGTTGCAAAAGGCGCCGAAGACCTGCAGGCATACGAAGTTGGCGGTGAACGCCAGGTCGAGCGGCACACCGTTGGGTCTACGCACCTGGTCCAGGAACGCATCCAGGGTGATCGCGCCGTTGCGCGGGTCCGGGAGCGCGGGACAGACGAGCCACACCGATCCGCCGTCGGCGCCGCCCGTGTCCTCCTGGCCTTCGGCCGTGCATGGCGGGCTCGGCGGGTTGGTGCCCAGGAAGCCGGGAATCGGATTGGTCCCCACCACCTTGCCCTCGAGGAAGTTGAGCTCGTCGCCGGTCTTGATGATCGGCGTTCCGTCCAGGCTCAGCCCGTTCTTGCCGCCGAGCGCGGCCAGCATCTGATGGCAGAGCGGTGTCTGATGCGGTCCAAAGCCGGTGTCGACATACCAGAAGTAGGTGATGATCCACATGCCCAGGATGTCGTCGCAGAAGTAGCCGAACGGCGCGGTGCCGTCAATCGGGTTCCGGTTCGTGGCGAACCGCCAATCCTGCCTGAGGTTGGGGGTGGCGACGCTCGTCACCGGGAAGCAGGGCGTGGTCCCGTTCCCCATGGTGCCGCAGGGCGTTGGTCTGAAGACGCCGTGGGCATCCACCTGCTTGAGCGCCGCGTAGGCCTCGAAGTTGCTGACGATGGACGCCATCTGGATGCCGCGGGCGTTGGCGACGCCGGTGAAGAAGCCCTGGTCGAGCATGAAGGCGAGGATGGAGATGAACTGCGTCGGGGCGCCGGTGCCGTCATCGATGTAGCCGCCCGTGGTCGCCAGGATGCGGACGTTCCTGCGGTCGGGATCGGTGCCCGTATTGTCGATCACCCAGTTCACCTGGCCGTCATGCGCCGGCGGGCCCGTCCTCCTGAACAATCCGAAACGCGCGGCCCCCGGAGTATCCAACTGCGTCACGTCGATGCCGTTCACGGTGTAGAACGCGTCGTTGAAATCGAAGGGCGGAGGGTTGAAGGTGGGAAAGAGCAGACCGTCGGGCGTGGCCGCGGCCTGGGTTTGCGCCGGCAGCGGGGCGGCCGGCGCACCGAACCACAGGAGGAGCAGCGCTCCGCAGATGAGAGCGGCGGCTGGCGCCTTCTTGCCATTGGTTTTCACGACTTTGTCCTCCTCCGGGCCCCGCGGCCACCGCGGCGCCCGGAATCAAGAAGTCCGTGACTGGTAGTCATCCAAGCTTCTCGCGCCTGATCATGCGAGCAGGCGCACGT
Source organism: Thermoanaerobaculia bacterium (assembly GCA_035949675.1). Taxonomy (GTDB): domain Bacteria; phylum Acidobacteriota; class Thermoanaerobaculia; order Multivoradales; family UBA5704; genus JASLEW01. Next base: position 26,015 of record DASZHY010000207.1, on the reverse strand, counting down.
GCCGGCGTCAGCCATGAGCCGCCGCCGCCTGCGCCTCCGGCCGGATCACCCACGAAACGGATTCGACGATCCATTCGGCGCGCGCCTGCCCCGGACAGGCCGCCCACAACATCAGCGGCTCATTGCCGTAGCGGACGTTGCCGATATGCTGTGTGACGTCCTTGTCCACCTTGGCGCTCGGGTTGGTGAAACCGAGACTGCGGCGGAGCAGCTCGACGTCGGCGGGCTCGCCGGTCAGCAGCGTCCAACCCGGCTGCGCGCCATGCCTTTCGGCATAGCGCTTGAGCGCCGCAGGAGTGTCCTGTTGCGGCCTCAAGGAGATCGAGCTCATGAAGACGTCGCGGCCGACGCGGTCGCCGAGCAGCCTCTGGACCTTGGCAAGGTTGGCCATGACCAGCGGACAGACCTCCTCGCACTGTGCAAAGAAGAAGTTGATGGTGACCACCTTGTCTTTGACCAGGTCGTCGTAGAAACGCACCTGCTTGCCGTCCTGCGTGCGCAGGGCAACGTTGGGAAAATAAAGCTGGCGTATCCTCTCGCGCGGCGACGGCGGAGCGGCCGCCGCTTCGGCAGTCCCGTCCGCCAGCAGCCCGGCTGCGCCGCCGGCGACGCCGGCAACGCCGGCGAGCGGTGCGAGCGCCGCCAGGCCTAGCAGCTTCCTTCGCGAAGGTTCGTACATGGCGCTTTTTCTCCTTTCTGCTTCCCAAAAGGGCGCGATCGAGCCGCGGCGTCTACGGGACCAGCACGTCGTCGCCCTCCGCCTGCACGTGCCAGAGGCCCATCATGGCGTGGTCTTCGTGCACCACGTTGTGGCAGTGAATCGGGTACTTGCCGAGCCAGTCGCGGAAACGGAAGAAGAGCAGCGCGCGCTCGTTGGGGTGCAGCTGCGTCACGTCCTTGCGCGAGCGCTCGATCGGCAGCGGCGGCGGCTGCCGGTTGCGCGAGAGGATCTGATGCTCCTCGAGGTGGATATGGACCGGATGCGTCCAATCGCCGGTGGCGTTGGTCAGGATCCAGTTCTCGACGCTGTTCTGCTGCACCTGGAACCGGAAGGTGTGGCAGTCCATGAACTGGCCGTTGACCGACCACTGACCGTTCAGCCGGTCGAATTTGAACGTGCGGGTGATCCGGGGCTCGGCGTCGGTCGAGGGGAGCTGGTAGAACGTCTGGGTCGCGGGATCCGCGCTGCCATCCTGGACCGCCGTCCCGCTCACCCGGAACTGCAGCAGGAGGTTGCCCTGCCCGGCCGGCAGCATCGTGGGCACGGGATTGCCGTTGGCATCGGTACACTGTCCGGCGTTCACCGGGCCCATGCCGTTGAGCTGGTTCAGCCGGTTCTCGAGGTAGATGGTCTTACCGGCGAAAGCGCGGAAGTCGATGATGACGTCCACCCGCTCCGCGACGCCGATGCGGACGCTCTGGACCTGCACGGGCGCGGGCAGGAGGTTGCCGTCGTTGGCGATGACGTAGAACGGATTGGTGGCGCTCAGGTTGTTGAGGTCGGTCAAGAAGAACTCGAAGAAGCGCGAGGGCCCGGTGTCCAGCAGACGGAAGCGATACCGCCGCGGCTGCACCTGGAAGAATGGTTGGATCTGGCCGTTGACCAGGAACTTGTCCCCCATGATGCCGTCCAGGCTGAACAGGTCGAAGGCCAGCTGGCGGCTGATCGGATCGTAGACCTTGTCGGCAAATACCAGCGGCACGTCGAACTGCGGGAAGCTCGGCAGGTGGAAGCCGGTGTGTTCGTCGCCGGTGTCGAACTGGTTGAACAGCAGGTAGTACCCCACCAGTCCCTTGTAGGTGTTCTGCGACGTGAAGTCCACGCGATGATCGTGGTACCACAATGTGCTGAGGGACTCGTTGATGTCGCCGTTGGGCTGATGGTCGGAGTTGAAACCAGCCAGCACGTTCGGGTAGTACTGGTCGCAGAAGTGTCCGATCTCGTAGAAATCGCAGGGGTTGCCGTCGCTCTCCGAAGGGTTGTGCGCGTTGTGGAGATGGGTGGTGACGGAGGGCATGCCGAAGCCGCCGTTCTGGGACACCGGCGGGAGCGCATTGATGTTGCGCGTCAGCTGCGGCACGCCGTAGTGGGCGGCATAGGTCGGTCCGGGGCTGCTCGCATGAAAGCCGTCGTTGAAACCCCAGATAGTCTGCAGGGGAAGGTCCGGCGACTGGGAAACATGGAGCGCCTGCTGGGTGAAGCGGTAGAGCTTGGGCGGCGGAAATGGGAACCCCAGGCCCGGGGCCTGGTGCGGCGCCGCGCGAACCTCTCCGGCGGCGGTGTTCGGGGCGATCGTGGGCGCCGGGCTCAGCGACGAGACCGTCTGCGCGATCGGCATGATCGGCAGCGGCACGATGAAGGACCTGGTCGGCGGGCTGGCCGGCAGGCCCGCGCCCGCACACAAGTTCGGCACGCCTTGCTGAAACTGCTGACTCTGTGCCCAGGCCCTGGAGCTCAAGCCGTTCTTGGCCACCAGCATGCCGGTGCCGGTCAACAGTCCCATCTTGAACAGGTCTCGCCGGCTGGTCAGACCGGCCGCGATCAGCTCTCGCCGGTTCCTGGCGGCGTTGAGCATCTCCCGGTAACGCCTCCTCGAAACCTTTTCGCCCAATGCGTTGTAGTACATGCGCTCACCTCCTTGCCTCATGAGGCAGTGCCCTTCCACGGCTCGCGAACGAGCCTCCGGCATGCAAAGCCTTTGGCGGAGAAGCCGCGGCCGCATCGCGCCACGCCGCGGAGTCGGCAGCACGTCCCCTTTCCGCCCAGGGCGAAGTGCGCCTTTGGTCCCAGAAGCGAGCTTCAGGAACCGAGTCGTTGAGTCTTTGGAGAATCTCCTAAAAATAAATGGTACACGCCAAGTGTAAAGCGTGACACGACCCTCTACACCTCGCCGCGGCGGCGGGGCGCGTTCCGCGTCGGCACTCGCCGCCGCCGGGCATCAGACCCCGGGAATCGGACCGCTTGACAGCCGCCGCGAGACTGTGTATCGTTCGCCGCTCGTTCGAGGGCTCGGTCATGAACATGCAACGACAGACACCTGATCGCTTCCACGCCGGCCGCCGGCCTAAACCGCCGCGGACGGGCGGCAGATCTTTCTGCACCGGCCTGATCGGCAAGGCACGCCGGCATGGCGATCAGCACGACGAAAGGGTGGCGAAACCCTAGGAACGGTCTCAGTTCGACTCGAGGTTGGGTCGAAAGGCCCTCCGGGTTTCGCGCCCGGAGGGCCTTTTCGTTTTGTTCGTTTTTGGTTTCGAGGACGCGCTGGGCTCGCGGATGGTGTCGATCCGACTCCGGCTCCGGCGGCGCGCGGGACTCGCCAGCTCGGCGATCGTAAACCGCGTGTTCCGTGAACGGGTTCTGACAGCGGACGGCGTCGCCACCACGGCTAGCTCAGTGGATAGAGCACCGGACTGATAATCCGGGAGTCGCAGGTTCGAATCCTGCGCCACCAACCCGCCGCCGCGAGAGCGGCGGCTCCTCGAGGCCTCCGGGGGGCGGGCCGCGGTGCCCGCCAGCCGGCGAGCGCCGCCGTCCGTCCGGCCAGCACGCGCGGCCGGCGGCGGCGCTGCCGGCAGCACGCGAAGGCGCCTTGCGGCGCGCCGCCGCGCGCGACCGCCACGACGCCGCCCGGTCCGCGGGAGGTCCTCGGCGAGCTGTAGCGGCGCGCGAGGGCGAACGCGGCGCCGGCGGCGGGCGGGAGGTCGCGCCTGGCGCGCCCCGCGCCTGAGGTGCGGCGGCGCCGCCGGCTCCGCTCCTCGGAGGTCGTTGTGTCGTTTTCTTGGCAAGGAGGTGCAGTGATGGTGATGCATTGGATCAAGGTCAGGGAGCACGAGCGCGGTCTGCTGTTCCGCGACGGCGTGTTCGAGCGGCTGCTCGCGCCGGGCCGGCACTTCTTCTTCGAGCCGTTCCTGCGGGTGAAGATCGAGATCGCGTCCGTGCGGCAGGCGTGGTTCGCGCACCGCGACCTCGAGGTGATCGCCAGGTCGGGGCAGCTGGCCGCCGAGGCCATCGTCCTCGACCTCGAGGACCACCAGCGGGCGCTGGTGTGGATCGACCGGCGTCTCGACGCGGTGGTGGGCCCGGGGCTTCACGCCCTGTGGACCGCCTTCCACGAGGTGCGCACCGAGGTCATCGACGCCCGCGGCGTGCGCTTCGAGCACCGGGAGCTGCCGGTGATCCTGGCGCCGGCAGGTCCGCGCGGCGGGCGTGAGCTGCTCGAGCCGGTGGTCGTCGCGGCCGGCTGGACCGGCCTGGTGTTCGTCGACGGCCGCCAGGTGGCGGCTCTCGAGCCGGGCGTGCACGCCTACTGGCGGGGCGAGGGTCACGTCAGGGTCGTGCAGGTCGACCTGCGTGAGCAGGTTGCCGACGTTGCCGGCCAGGAGATCATGACCGGCGACAAGGTGACGCTGCGGCTCAACGCGCTGGTGGCTTACAAGGTGAGCGACCCGGTCAAGGCCGTCACCGCGGTCGAGGACCACGTGCAGGCGCTCTACCGTCAGGCGCAGCTCGTGCTGCGCGCGGTGGTCGGCACTCGCGAGCTCGACGTCCTCCTCGCCGACAAGGACGGGGTGACGCGCGAGCTGCTCGAGATGCTGCGGTCGCGGGTCGCGTCGTTCGGTCTCGAGGTGCACGGCCTGGGCATCCGGGACGTCATCCTGCCGGGCGAGATGAAGGAGATCCTCAACCGCGTGACCACGGCCAAGAAGGTGGCCGAGGCTGCTCTCATCACCCGGCGTGAGGAGACGGCAGCCATCCGGTCGCAGGCCAACACCGCCCGCGTGTTCGAGTCCAACCCGACTCTCATGCGGCTGCGCGAGCTGGAAGTGCTCGAGAAGGTGGCCGAGAAGTCGAACCTCTCGGTCATCGTCGGCGAGGGCGGTCTCGCCGACCGCGTGGTGAAGCTGCTGTAAGGGTTCAGGGCGCTGCCTCGCCGGAGGCGGCGCCCTATTTTTTCACCGCCTCCCGTGTCGCCTCCTTGACGCAGCCTTTAGGGCTCCGCTAGATTCTCTGGTACCTTGTCTCATCGCAGGTCTCGTCGACCAGGGGCGGAAGGCCCTGCGGGCCTCGGCCGCCTTGCATCCGAACGGCGCGTGCATCTTCCCTGGTGCCGGCCGCGCCGCCATCTGCCAGGGAGGCGCCGATGATCCCGATTTCCGTACGCCACGCTGCCGCCATCGCCACCCTCGCGGCCTTCGCCGCCGGGGGCGCGAGCGCTTGGGCCGCTCAGGCCACGCCGCCACCGTCACGCCCGCAGCTGCAGGCCAGCGCCCGCGCCCAGATCCAGGCGCTGATCGGCGAAAAGGCCGCGCGCACCCCGGCGCAGCAGAAGCTGGACTCCAACCTGATCTATGCCCTGCTCCGCCAGCGCCACGACCCGCGCCTGGCCGGCCTGACCAAGCTCCGGGTGCCCAGCGCCGCCCTCGACGGCACCATGCTGGTCGACGTCAAGGCTTTCTCGCCCGCCGGCATCAAGCCGATCTTGGCCCGCCTCGCGACCCTCGGCGCGCGCATCGTCAGCGTGCAGGCCCGCTACGCCACGATCCGCGCCCATTTGCTCCTGACCACCATCGAGACCCTGGCGGCTATGCCCGAGGTGCGGTTCGTGCAACGCGCGACGCAGCCGATCCTCGAGCACTTCGACTCCGAAGGGGACGCCACGCACCGGGCGGTGCAGGCGCGCGCCTTCTTCGGCGTCGACGGCACCGGGGTCAAGATCTGCGTCCTCTCGGACGGCGTCGACTCGCTGGCGACCCTGCAAGCCGCGGGCGAGCTGCCGGCCGTGGACGTGCTGCCCGGCCAGGCGGGAACCGGTGACGAAGGCACGGCGATGCTCGAGATCGTCCACGACCTCGCGCCCGGCGCCGCGCTCGGCTTTGCCACGGCGCAGCCCGACGAGGCGACCTTCGCCGCCAACATCCTGGCCCTGCGCAACACCGCCGGCTGCGACGTCATCGTCGACGACGTCGCCTACGTCTCCGAGTCGCCGTTCCAGGACAACGTCATCGCCGATGCCGTCAACCAGGTGACCGCCGCCGGCGCCCTCTACTTCGCGTCGGCGGGCAACGAGGGCAACCTCGACGCCGCCACCTCGGGCACCTGGGAGGGCGACTTCAAGCCCAACGGCAACCTCGATCCGGTGCTCGGCGCCGGCGCCGGCACGACCAACGACTTCGGCAACGGCGGGCAGTCCGACATGATCACCGCCGACACCGGGGACGGCGTGGTGCTGCACTGGTCGGACGCGGCGGCTGCCTCCTGCAACGACTACGACCTCTACATCCTCGACAACAGCCTGTCCAGCGTCGTCGAGGCTTCGACCAACACCCAGAGCTGCACGCAGGACCCGATCGAGACGGTCGGCAACGCCACTGCCGGCGAGCAGGTGGTGGTGGTGCAGTTCGCCGGCGCCAACCGCCTGCTCAACGTCCTTGCCGTCCGCGGCCAGCTGCAGCTCGCGACCGCCGGCTGCACCCGGGGCCACAACTCGGCGGCCGCCGCCTTCGGCGTCGCGGCGGCGCCGGCGGCGGCCGGAATCGGTTCGCCGGCACCCAACGGCCCCTTCCCCAACCCCTTCGACGCCACGCAGCTCCCCGAGCCCTTCACCTGCGACGGGCCGCGGCGCATCTTCTACGACGTCAACGGCAACCTGCTGCCGGGCGCGCCGGCCGGCGACTTCTCCTCGACCGGCGGCGTCGTGCGCCAGAAGCCGGACTTGACCGCCGCCGACGGCGTGTCGACCGACGTCAACAACTTCCGCCCCTTCTTCGGCACCTCCGCGGCGGCGCCGCATGCCGCCGCCATCGCCGGCCTGCTGCGTTCGGCACTCCCCGCGCTGACGGCTGCCCAGGTGCGCGGCGCCCTGACCGGTTCGGCGATCGACATCCTGACCTCCGGATGGGACCGCGACAGCGGCTTCGGGATCGTCATGGCTTACCAGGCGCTGCAGACCGCCGGGGCGCAGCCGCACGCGGTCCTCGGCCTGGGTGCGGTGACCCCGACCGAGGTGACTCCGGGCGGCGACACCGCCGTCGATCCCGGCGAGGACTGGCGGCTGAGCATCACCTTGAACAACACCGGCGGCACCGCGGCGACGATGCTCAGCGCCACGCTGTCCACTACCACGCCGGGGGTCGGCATCACCAACGCCACCTCACCCTACCCGGACCTCGCCGCCGGCGGCGGCAGCGCCGCCAATGCCGTGCCGTTCCTGTTCACGCCCTACAACCTGCCCTGCGGCCAGCCCATCCAGTTCACCCTCACCGTCACCTTCGCCGGCGGCAGCAGCCCGGCTGTCTTCAACTTCACCCTGCCGACCGGCCATCTCGGCACGCCGGTGACCGTGAGCTACGGCGGTCCGGCGGTGCCCATCCCGGACGGCGGCAACCCGCCCGGCACGCTCAACGAGTTCCCGGGTACGCCGGCGGTCGTGCCGCTCTTGGTCTCCGGCGTCTCCGGGCGCATCGAGAAGCTGACGTTCAGCCTCGACGGCGCGGTCTGCACCACCTCCGCCGGCGCCACCACGGTGGGGGTCGATCACCCCTTCGTCAACGACCTCACCTTCGATCTGCAGTCGCCGCTCGGCACCACGCTGCGGGTGATCAGCCGTGCCGACCTCGACGGCCACAACTTCTGTCAGGTGGTGCTCGACGACGCCACGGCCAATCCGTCGATCCAGGCGGTCACCAGCGCCCAGGCACCGTTCACCGGCACCTGGCAGCCCAACGTCCCGCTCGCCGCCTGGAACGGCGAGAACGCGAACGGCACCTGGAACCTGACCGCCATCGATCATTTCGGCAAGGACACCGGCAGCATCCGGGCCTTCTCGCTGGTGATCACCCCGGCGATGTGCCCGGCGCCGGTGCCGCTCACCGCCAGCCTGACCGCCACCAAGGCGGTGACCGGCGGCAACCTGATGCCAGGCGGCACCGTCGTCTATACCGTCACGCTCACCAACTCCGGCAGCGGCGCCACCTTCGACGACCCCGGCGACGAATTCACCGACACCTTGCCGTCGACGCTGACCCTGACCTTGGCGGCCGCCAGCCTCGGCACGGTCTCGACGACCGGCAACACCGTGCATTGGAACGGCGGCGTGCCGGCGGGCGGCACCGTGACCATCACCATCGATGCCACCATCAGCAGCAGCGCTGTGGTGCAGTCGGTGATCAGCAACCAGGGCATGGCCAACTACGACGCGACGCGCAGCGGCACCAACCAGACGGCGATCGTCACCAACGACCCGGCCAAGCCGGGCCCGACCCAGTTCGTGGTGGGCGGCGCGATCGCCAGCGTGCCGGCCCTGTCCGGCGCCGGCCTGGCGGCGATGGCCCTGGCGCTGCTGGCAAGCGGCGCCTTGACGCTCCGGCGGCGGCGCCGGCCAGGCGGCCGGCCGCCGTGCTGACGCTGGCCTCTCAGATCGATCGCGACCTGCGGGAGGTGGGCGCCCGGCCCGAGGACGGGGCGCTGCGCGAGCGGCTCGCCGGCTACGGCGCGGAGGTGCTGCCGGCCCTGGCCGAGTACCTGACGAGCGACCTGCAGATCGCGGTGCTCGAAGGCTACGAGGCGGTGTGGAAGGCGGTGCTGCGGCGCGAGCTGGCGGGCGAGGTCTCGGGCGAGACGGCGCGCGCCATCGCCGCCTTTCAGCGCCGGGTCGGGCTGCTGCTCAAGTACAAGAGCTACGCGATCAAGGCCAGCAGTCCGCTGGGATACTCGATCTTCCTGCAGAACCCCGGTGAAGGCTTCAGCTTCCAGCGCCACCTCACCCACAAGACCGAGGTCTTTCACATCCTCGACGTGCATCCCGGCGGCTTCGTCTTCCTGTGCGGCTTCGACGAATGGACGCGTTGCTACGACCGCCAACGCTTCGCCGCCTGGCTCGCCGGCGAGCGGTCCGACCCTGTCTACGACCGCTACCGCTTCCCGGCCCGGCCAGGCGACGTCTTCGTCCTCGACGAGCTGGGGATCGTGCATACGGTGATCGGTTGCACGCTCGAGGAGTTCGCGACCATCTCGACCGACATGGTGGACCGGCTGCACGATCAGAATCAGGGCAAGCCGATCCCCGCCGGTTTCGGCAAGGCCTACGCCGCCGAGCGTCTGCGCGGCATCCCCTCCCCCGCCGCGAGCCGGCTGGTCGCCGCCCCGCGAACCGCGGCGAGGCGCCAAGACGCGCCGGAGCTGGCGCCGCGCGGCATCATGGGCGGCAGCAAGACGGTGCTGGCGGACGGCTTCGTCGTGGCCACGCAATACCGCATCGAGCCGCGCGGCGAGACCGAGGTCTACGCCGACCCGTCCTGCGCCGCCTCGCTCTACGTCCGCGCCGGGGAGGGGCGCCTGCTGATGGGCACCGCCGCCGAGATGCGCCGCGCCTCCCCTCCCTGCCTGCCGCTGCACGGCGGCGACCTGCTGACGGTGCCGCCCGGCATCCATTACGCTTTCGTCAACGAGGGCCTCGACGCGCTCGATCTGGTGGAGCACAGGATCCGGCCCGAGGTCGCTCTGGTCTGAGCGGCCGGCCAGCCCAGGGACCTCGTATGGATGAGAAGACGCTGAGGGATCCTGGCCCGGACCCTCGGACCCACCCAGGAGAAATCCCGCGAGCTTCCGCACGCCCCATCGGCTCTTACAAGCTGCTCCAGGAACTTGGGCGTGGCGGTATGGGAGTCGTCTACCTGGCCGCGCGCGCCGACTCCGAGTACCAGAAGCGCGTCGCAATCAAAGTCATCAGGTTCGGGATGGACGAGCCCGAGGTCGTCCGCTACTTCCGCCGCGAGCGGCAGATCCTGGCGAGCCTCGATCATCCGCACATCGCCCGGCTTCTCGATGGCGGCACGACCGAGGACGGCCTGCCGTACCTCGTCATGGAGTACATCCAGGGCCTCCCTGTCGATAAATACTGCGACGGCCGTAGGCTGCCGATTGCCGAGCGTCTGAAGATCTTCGAGCAGGTCTGCTCTGCCGTCGCCTTCGCCCACCGCAACCTGATAGTTCACCGCGACCTCAAGCCGAGCAACATCCTGGTCACGCCCGAGGGCGTGCCGATGCTCTTGGATTTCGGTATCGCGAAGCTCCTGCATCCCGGGCTTTCGGGCGAGGCGCCTACGGCCACCGCCGTCGCCCTGACCCCGGAGTACGCGAGCCCCGAGCAGGCTCGCGGCGAGTCGGTGACGACGGCGAGCGACGTCTACTCCCTGGGCGTGATTCTCTACGAGCTGCTGGCGGGGCATCGTCCGTATCGTCTGAAGACGCGTCGATCCTTGGAGGTCCTGAAAGCCGTCTGCGAGGTGGAGCCGGAGAAGCCCAGCAGCGCCGTCAGCCGCACCGAAGAGGTGAGCGAGGGGAGCGAGACCGTGCGGATCACGCCAGAGGAGGTGGGCTGGGCGCGCGACGTCACGCCGGAGAAGCTGCGGCGCCGTCTCAGCGGTGACCTGGACAACATCGTCCTCATGGCGCTGCGCAAGGAGGCGAACCGGCGGTACGGCTCTGTCGAGGCGCTCTCTGAGGACGTCCGGCGGTACCTCGAGGGGCAACCAGTGAGCGCCGGCAAGGGGACGGCGGCATACCGGGCGGGCAAATACGTGCGGCGGCACGCGCTCGGCGTGGCGGCGGCCGCCGGCATCGTCCTGCTTCTCGCCGGCTTCGCGGTGACGATGGCGATCCAGTCGGCGCGCCTCGCCCGCGAGCGCGACCATGTAGCGCAAGAACGGGACAAGGCCGAGAAGACCTCCTCATTCCTCGTCGACCTGTTCAAGGTGTCGGATCCCAGCGAGGCAAAGGGGAACACCGTGACCGCGCGGGAGATCCTGGACAAGGGAGCTGCACGCATCCGAGGAGAGCTGAAGGACAAGCCACAGGTCCAAGCCACCCTGATGGACACCATGGGCAAGGTCTACGAGAGCCTGGGTCTCTACGACAAGGCGGAAGGGTTGCTCCGCGATGCCCTACAGATCCGGAGGCGAGCGCTGGGGAACGCGCACCCGGACGTCGCGCGGACAATGAACGTCCTGGCGAGCGTCCTCTATGAAAAGGGCGACTATGCAGGGGCTGAAGCGCTCTTCCGTGAGACGCTGGCGCTGCAGCGCAGGCTCCTCGGAAGCGAGCACCCCGACGTGGCAAAGACCATGAACAACCTGGCGGGCATCCTCGGTTCCAAGGGCGACTTCGCAGGGGCCGAGGCGCTCTACCGCGAGACGCTGGCGCTGCAACGCAAGCTCCTGGGAAACGAGCACCCGCTCGTGGCCATTACAATCAACAACCTGGCTAGCGTTCTCGATGACAAGGGCGACTACGCGGGGGCCGAGGCGCTCTACCGCGAGACGCTGGCATCGGAGCGCAAGCTCCTGGGAAACGAACACCCGGACGTGGCTCAGACCATGAACTATCTGGCGGTGGTCCTCGAAGACGAGGGCGACTACGTGAGGGCCGAGGCGCTCTTCCGCGAGACGCTGGCGCTGCGGCGCAAGCTCCTGGGAAACGAACACCCGGACGTGGCTGGGACGATGAACGGCCTGGCGTCCGTCCTCGAGGACAAGGGCGACTACGTGGGGGCCGAGGCGCTCTTCCGCGACACGCTGGCGCTGCGGCGCAAGCTCTTGGGAAAAGAGCACCCGGACGTGGCTGGGACGATGAACGACCTGGCGGTGGTCTTCGAGGACGAGGGCGACCACGCAGGGGCAGAGGCGCTCTTCCGCGACACCCTGGCGCTGCGGCGCAAGCTCCTCGGGAACGAGCACCCGGACGTGGCTGGGACGATGTACGGCCTGGCGGCCGTCCGCGAGGACGAGGGCGACTACCCGGGAGCCGAGGCGCTCTACCGCGAGACGCTGGCGGTGCGGCGCAAGCTCTTGGGAAAGGAGCATCCGGACGTGGCCAGGAGCCTTCGGGGCCTGGGTGAGGTCCTGATGGAGGAGGGGCAAGCGAAGCCCGCCGAGAGGCTCCTCCGCGAGGCGTGCGAGATCCTGCGCAGAGCGTTGCCGCAACACCACCCCGACGTCGCCGAGGCCGAGAGTGCGCTGGCGGCATGCCTCATTCCCTTGCGCCAGTACGGCGAAGCCGAAACACTCCTCGTGGAGAGCTACCCGATCCTCAGATCAAAGCGCTCTGAACGGTCCTCGACCACGAAGAAGGCGCGACGTCACCTGATCGAGCTCTATGAGGCGTGGGGAAAGCCCGAGAAGGCCGTCCAGTGGCGCCTATGATCTCCTCACCTTGCAAGACAGCGTTGCAGACCCCGACGTTGGTGAGCCGGGAGCAGCAGCGGTGAGGTGGCTCGCCGTCTGGTTGTTGCTCACCGCCGTCTACCTCGCCGCTCTCCTGCTCTGCCGCCCGCTCACCGGCCAGCCCCTCTTCGGCCGCGCCGACCTCGTGGACCTGCTGCTCATCCCCGCCGCGCAGGTCGCCGCGCTCGCCGCCCTCGCCGTGACCGCCCGGGCGCGCCGCAAGCCGTAGAAGAGTTGCACTTCAGATGACGCGGTCGTTGCCGCCGTCGACCGGGACCTGGGCGCCGGTGGTGCGGGAGAAGCGGGGGCCGCAGAGCTCCACGGCCACCTCGGCGACGTCGCGGCTGCGGACCTCCAGGCCAAGGACGTTGGACTTGCGGTAGGCCGCGACGTCGAGGTGATAGGCGGCGGCGCGGGCGGCGATGCGCTCCTCGGTCCACAGGGCGGTGTCGAAGACGGCGTTGGGGTGGACAATGTTGACGCGGATGCCGTCGCGGCCCCACTCGAGGGCGGCGACCCGTGCCAGCTGCTGCAAGGCTGCCTTGGAGGCGGAATAGGCGGCAACTCCCGGCCCCGGGGCCGGCACGTTCTTCGAGCCGATCACCGTCACCCGCCCGCCGCGCGGCGCCAGGCGCAGCAGCGGATGACACAGCCGCATCAGGACCAGGTTGGCATCCAGGTTGATCGCCATCACCCGCCGCCACTCGTCCAGGGCAAGCGCGGCGATGTCGCGGCTGGCCGGGAAGATGCCGGCGTTGAGGATCAGCATGTCGAGGCCGCCGAAAGCGGCGATCCCGGCGGCCAGGGCACCGGCCACCTGCTCCTCGACGGCGACGTCGCAGCGCAGACCGAGCGCGCCGGGCCGCGGCCAGAGGTCTTCGATCCGCGGATCGAGGTCGAGGCCGACGACCGCCGCGCCGCGCGCCAGGAGCGCTTCGACGCAGGCCTTGCCGATCCCCGAGGCAGCGCCGGTGACCAGCGCCACCTCTCCGGCCAGCGCCGGCGGCTCGCCGGCGCGCCGCAGCTTGGCCTGCTCGAGGTCCCAGTACTCGAACTCGAACAGCTCCGCCGCCGACAGCACCCGGTAGCCGCCGAGGCGATCGGCCCGCTCGATCACGTCCATGGTGTGCTGGTAGAGCTCGGCGGCGATCGCCGCCTCGGCGGCGGTGCGCCCGGCAGCCAGCAGGCCCAGCTCGGGGTCGAGGACGATGCGCGGCGCCGGGTCGAGCATGGTCTTGGGCTCGCGCGCCGCGGCGACATGCTGCTCGAAGTAGCGGCGGTAGGCGGCCGCGTAGGCGGCGACGTCGCGCCCGAGGAGCGGCAGGCGCCTGGTGCGCAGCACGTGGTCGGGCGTCGCCGGCCCTTGCTGGGCCAGATCCGCCAGGTCGGGACGGCGAACGAAGCGCAACGTGCGGGAGTCTCGGCGGCCGGTGAGGACGAGCGGCCGGCCGGCGGCGGCGCTCAGCTCGCGGCGCAGCCCGGCGACCGCGACGGCTTGCTCGGGGGAGAAGGACACCCCAGGCGCCGTCGAATCGGCGCTGCCTGCTGTTGCTGAGGCAGGGTCGAGCACCCAGGCGCGCCGGGCGCGCAGGTACTCCTCGGCGCGGCCAACCAGTCGAATCATGCGCTCATAGGACTCGCGCGCGGTGTCGCCGAACGAGAAGATGCCGTGCTTGAGGAGCACCATTCCCAGGATCGAATCCGGCAGCCCGGGGACGGCGGAGCTGGCCGGCCACGAACGCAGCCGCTCGAAAACGGCGCGGGCGAGCTCGAAGCCCGGCATCACGTAAGGGATCACGATCACCGTCTCGCCGTAGATCTCCTTCACCCGCTCGGCTCCATCCGCAGTGTCGGTGACGGTCACCACCGCGTCGGCATGGGTGTGGTCGACGAAGCGGTGGGGCAGGACGGCGTGCAGGATGGCCTCGACCGAAGGCGGCGGCGCCCCGGCGCGAAGCGTGTGGACCGCCAGCTGCTCGACCATCTGCGGGTCGGCGAGCGCCGGCAGCTCCGCCAGGCGCCGGGCCGCCGCCAGGGCCACGGGGGCGAAGCCCCCCTCCTCGATGGTCTCGAGGTCCCAACCGCTGCCCTTGACGTAGAGGATCTCCTCCTCCTCGCCGAAGAGGTTGCGACGGCGCAACTTGACCGAGGTGTTGCCGCCGCCGTGCAGCACCAGCGAGCGGTCACGGCCAAGCAGGCGCGAGGTGTACACCCGCAGGCCGAGCTCGCCTGGATAGCCAGCGGCTTCGGCGTCGTCCCAAAGGCTCTGCATCGTCAGGTCTCCCGCGCCGCGGCAGCGCGTGCTCGGCCCGCTCGCCGGGCCGGCGGAAGTTTAACGCGCACGCCCGTTTGTAGGTTCGCAGATTCTGCTATATCCTCATGTTCCGTAAAGAAGGAACATCGCATCCAGGCCGGCGGCGAAGTGGCGCGGCGGCGGCGCCATAAGGGACAACTTATTGCTGATAAGTGTCACGAAAGGGCTCTCGACTGGAACTATGGAGGTAAGGGCCCTCTCGGCGCACGCGCCATCGTCCAGCCGGCAGGCGCATTCCGAGCGCACGGGGGCGGCCCGTCCTAATCGTATGGGAGGAGAGGAGATGGAGGATCGGCACCTGTCGCTGGTCACCCTGGCGAGGTTGGCCACCGGCCGGATCGAGGTCGAAGAGTTGCAGCAGCTCGTGATCCCCCACCTGATCGGCGTCTGCGCCGGCTGCCGGGAGATCCATCGCGAGCTGCAGCGGCTCAAGCAGGAGGTCGGCCATTGGGACGAGATGGTCGCCGTCCTCGAGGGGCTGGACGCTCCCGACCTCTGGCAGCGGCTGCAACCGCTGCCTTATGACCAGCAGCTGCGGCAGGTGGAGGAAGACGGCGGGCTGCAGACCTGGGCGCTCTGCCGCCTGCTGCTGCGCAAGAGCCTCGAGGCGACCTTCCATCGCCCTGCCGTTGCCGTTCAGCTGGCGTTCCTGGCGGTCAAGATCGCCGTCCATCTCGGCGACGCCTACGACCGCGATTGGGTGATGGACCTCCGGGCGCTGGCGTTTGCCTACCTCGGAAACGCCAGGCGAGTTGTAAACGAGCTTCAGAGCGCCAACGACGCGTTCATGGAGGCGCGCTCCCATTTGCGGCGCAGTGGCACGGGCAACCCGCGCATAGAAGCGGAAATTCTCGACCTGGAAGCCTCACTGCGGAGCGGCGAGCGGCGGTTCGAAGAGGCGTTGCAACTGCTCGAGAAGGTGATCGCAACCTTCACCAGCGAGGACCCGGAGATCAGGGACCTTCATCTCGCCGGCCGGGCACTGGTCAACAAGGCATATACCTTGGAGCAGATGGGGTCCGTGGAGCAGGCAATTGCGGCGCTGGGCGAAGCCGCGCCCTTGATTGTCGAAGAGCGGGATCCACGCCTGCTCCTCTGCCTCAAACACAACCTGGTCTGGTTCCTGGCCACCGCTGGAAAGAGCCAGGAGGCGGCCCGCCTGTTCCCTGAAGTGAAGGACTTGGCGATACGCCTCGGCAACCATCTGGACCTCGTGCGCCTGCGGTGGGCCGAAGGGCGCGTGGCCTTCGGGCTCGGCTCACGCGGCCCTGCCGAGCAAGCCTTCAAAGAGGTGCAGCGGGAATTCCTCGAGCGCGACCTTGGCTACGACGCCGCCCTGGTTTCGCTGGACCTTGCGATCCTATATGCACAGGAAGGATGCGTCCCAGAGCTCAAGCAGCTCGCCCTCGACATCCTGCCGGTCTTTTCGTCGCGCGAGGTGCATCGCGAGGCCATGGCAGCCCTGCTTCTCTTCCAGCATGCGTGCGAGGAGGAGCGGCTGACCGTCGAGCTCGCCCGTCAGCTGGCTTCTCTACTCGAACGTGAAAGGCCCCGCAGTTCGATGGCCCGGCGCGAGTCGGCCGAGCCGGGGTGAATGCTGCCGAGACCGCTCGGTACAAGGCTTCCAGGCAAAGAGCTATCTGGACGCAGCGCTCCCTCCACGCCGTCCTCACCTGTGACGGCACTTGTTTTCTGTTTCTGACAACTAATTGCCTAATTGATGCACCTGGTCTTCTAGGCGGCTCGCTCGCGGCCATTGTGGCTGCCGACGCGCAACCGCCATGAAAGGAGCCGTACATGGCCCACCCCGCACGCTTGCTGGCGGCCACTCTTCTCGTTGCTGCGCTCGCAGTTCCCGCTTCACTGCACGCCTCCGGCCTGTCGGGCCTGTCGCCGGCTGCTCGGCTAGGCAACGGAGCGTCGTTCAGCGCCAATTCCTGGTCGCTCGACTGGCTCTACCGCTTCGTCAACCAGGTCTGGCCGGCCCCAGCTCGCACGCACGCCGCAGCAAAAGATTCCTCCCGCGATATCGGTGGTGGCCTCGATCCGAACGGCCGCGCCTCGGTGCGCAAAAACGTCTCAGATTCGTCCCCCGACATCGGCGGCGGCCTCGACCCGAACGGTCGCGCCCATCCCAGGGTCAGGCCGAGGTAGCCAAGGGGTCTTAGCGGGGTCCCCAAGGGCCTCGCAAACCGAGAGGGTGGTAGCGGCGTTGGGCGCCTCGGGTCTCCACCGTGACTCTAGCCCCGGGGCAGTCCTCGATTCCTCCGCCAACGAAAAGGCAGGTCACGGTGGAGACCCGAGGCGCCCAACGCCGCTACCCCGCAGGGCAACCAGGCCCCCGGCATGCCGCCCTTCCCGCCATGGGATAATCCAGCCGGCGGCGGGAGGGCGGGACCTCTCCGCCGATCGGCCGGCGCCAGGCCGCCGCCAGGGGAGGTGAGCGATGAAGGCAGTGCGGGTGCATCAGGTTGGCGGGCCGGAGGCGCTGGTCTACGAAGAGGTGGACGACCCGCGGCCCGGACCCGGGCAGGCGGTGGTGCGGATCGAGGCCGCGGGGCTCAACTTCATCGACGTCTACCACCGCACCGGCTTCTACAAGCTACCGACGCCGCCCCCGTTCACCCTCGGCCAGGAGGCGGCCGGGACGGTGACCGCGGTGGGCGACGGCGTGACCGAGTCGGCGGTCGGCGACCGCGTCGCCTACTGCGGCGTGCAGGGCTCCTACGCGGAGCTGGCCTCCGTGCCAGCGGCACGGCTGGTCAAGCTGCCCGAGGGCGTGAGCACGCGCCAGGGCGCGGCGGTGATGCTGCAGGGGATGACCGCCCACTACCTCGCCTGTACGACCTGGCCGCTGCGGCCGGGCGATTCCTGCCTGGTCCACGCCTGCGCCGGCGGCGTCGGCCAGCTGCTGTGCCAGATTGCCAAGCTGCGCGGCGCTCACGTCTTTGCCACCGTCTCGACCGAGGAGAAAGCGCAGCTCGCCCGCGAGTGCGGCGCCGACGAGGTGATCCTGTACACCCGGCAGGACTTCGAAGCCGAGGTCAAGCGCGCCACCGCGGGCCGCGGCGTACAGGTGGTATACGACGGCGTCGGCCGCACCACCTTCGACAAGAGCCTGGCCTGCCTGGTGCCGCGCGGCCTGATGGCGCTCTTCGGTCAGTCGAGCGGCGCGGTGCCGCCGATCGATCCGGGCCGGCTCGCCGCCCACGGCTCGCTCTTCCTCACCCGCCCCACCCTGTTCCACTACATCGCCACCCGGGACGAGCTCACCACCCGCGCCGGCGACCTCTTCGGCTGGCTCGCCGCCGGCAAGCTCCAGCTCCGCATCGGCGCCGAGCTCCCCCTGCGCGACGCCGCCGAGGCCCACCGCGCCCTCGAGGGCCGCCAGACCACCGGCAAGGTGCTGCTCATCCCGTAGCGCCTGACGGCCCGGGTGCGGCGAGGTCTTCGGCCGACCCCGGGCGGCGCGGGCGGCGTCAGGCGCCAGGGGCGACTTCAGGTCGTGCCCAGCACGATGTCGACGCGGCGGTTCTTCGCTCTGCCCTCCGCTGTCGAATTGGGGGCCAGGGGATTCTCCTGGCCGTGGGCGAAGATCCGGATGCGGCCCTCGGGGAAGTTCACCGGCGAGCGCTGCTCGAGCCACTGCTTGACCGCGAAGGAGCGCTCCTCGGAGAGCTGCATGTTCTTGCGCGGGTCGCCGACGTTGTCGGTGTGGCCGTGGACCTCCACCACGGTGGCGCCGGCGACCAGCAGATCGCGCAGCAGCTGCTCGAGGTCGGCATGGGCGCCGCCGGAGAAGGTCGCCTTGCCGGTGTCGAAGGTGATGTGCCACGAGCGGCTGCTGACCACCCGGCCGACCGGGGCCGAGGCGGTGAAGCGCGGCGCCTCGGCCGGAGCTTGCGGCGCGGACCGGGCGGCGATCGCCTGGACATAGGACGTGTCGATGATCTGGTCGGCCGGGGGATAGGTCGGCAGCAGATCGGGGTACTGGCGCGAGGCGATGTCGCCGAAGACCTTGTAGGTCGTCGCCACCAGGTTGGAGGAGCCCGGGACCAGGCCGAAGGTGAGGAGAGTGTCGGCCAGGTTGTTGACCGACGAGCCGCCGAGGTCGACCATGATGCCCTGGCGGTCGCGCTCGACGGTTCCCTTGTAATACTTCTCCCAGTATTCGGGGCCGGCTCCGGCCTCGTGGTAGACCTTGGCGCTCACCTCCGACGCCCGCCGCAGCGCTTCGGCGCTGGCCTTGACCTGGTCGCCGCCCTCCATGAGCGCGGCGAGCATCCCCTCCACCTCGGGCCGGTTGTCTTTCATCCATTTGTCGATGCCGATCACCACCGCCGGCATCTGCGAGCTGTACTCGTGGGTCGAGACGATCGACACCAGGCCGCCGCGCTTCTGCGCGACGCTGACGTCGCCCGGCGTCCAGGTGACCACGCCGTTGACGCAGACCCGCCGCCGCTCTCCGGTCTTGTGGCCGGCGCTGACCACCGGCCGTTCCTCGCAGAAGTTGGCGATGTATTTCTCGGCGGCGTCGACGTAGTCGGAGGCGGCGACCCAGTTCATGCACCCCGGGTCGTAGGTCTTCTCGTCGGGGTTGTTGCACAGGCCGTTGTCTCCCAGCCATTTCTGCGCGATGTTCCAGTCGCCGTCGCGGATCACGCCGGCGACCAGCGAGCCGCGCGAGGCGAGCGGGCTGGTCTTCCACTCGGCGGGCCCCATCAATTTGTCCTCGCCGTGCGAGTACCCGGTCACTCCGACCACCTTGGCGGTGTACTCAGGTCCCAGGCGCCCCAAGGTGTCATTGACCCCTTTGAAGAACGACGCGGCGCCGTCGCCCATGATGGCGACGAAGTGCGCACCCTTGGTGGGGTTGGGGTTGCCGTTCTTGAGGTCGTTGGCGAAGGCGACGAGGGCCTCCTGCATCTTGCCGGTATCGTCTTCGCGCACCAGCCGCAGGTTGACCTTCTGCTGGCACATCAGGCTGCCGGCGGTGGCTTGCGGTCCGCCGTTGGCGAACATCATTCCCATCTGGGCGTTCCAGGCCCAGACCAGGAAGCGCACCTCGGGCAGCTCGCGGCAGCCGGGATCGCTGCCGGGGAGCGTCACCGGCCGCGCCGCCGCGCCGCCGGCGTTCGACACCGGCGTCACGCTCGGCAGGTTGGCGCCGGAAGGAACCTGGGAAGCGCGAACCTGCGCGCCCGGCACCAGGCGGTCCAAGAGGTCGGGAGCGAAGCGGCGGACGCTGAAGAATGCGGCAGCCAGCAGCGCCAGGAAGATCACCAGCTTGCCGATCGGTGTGATTTTCATCTTTCGATTCCTCCGCCTGAGCCTCAGGCGAGTCGGGTGATGAACGCGTATGTCCTCTTAGGCAGTCAGGTCGAGGCGGCAGTGCCCGTGCCGGCGGGCTGGGAGCCGCCGCCGGCGGCGGCGCTCCCGGCCGGCCGCAGCATCTCGCTCATCGCCGGTCCCATGGCCTGCACGAACTTCTCCGTCTCTTCGACCTGCTCGACCACGCCGCCGGCATAGGCGGCGAGCTCCGTGGGGTCGAACTGCGCGGCGCTGATGCGGCCGGCGATGACGTCGAAGGCATCCGGCACTGCCGTCAGCTGCGCAACCAGCTGCTGGTCGCGGCCGGCGCAGTCGCGCAGCAGCTCCTGTTGCTTTTGCAGAATGCCGATGTGCCACCCGCGGGTCTTGGCGGTCGCGGGCTCGCGCGCCGCCAGCTCATGCAGTTCCGCGATGCGCTGATCGAGGTCGGCGATCAGCGCCGCCACGTCCGGGATCGGCGGCGCCGGCGCACGCCCGCCGGCGCCGGCCGCTCGCGGCACCGCGCCAGCCTGCGCCGGCGCACCCGGCGCGTCTGCCGCGAAGCCGCGGCGGTGCGGCGGTGGCGCCGCGACCGCAGGCGCCGCCGGTGCCGCTGGCGCCGCCGCGGGCCGGAAGTCGGCCAGCAGCTGCAGCACGGTGAGGCGCGCCTGCACGAACTGCAGGTAGGCGCCGACCAGCTGGGTCAGCTGCTGCTGCAGGCCGAGGCTGGCCAGGAAGTCGTCGTGCCGCTCGGCCAGGGTCTGCGCCACCCGATCGCGCACCGCCACCAGGCGCGCGAAAATCTGCAGGTAGTCCGGCAGCAGGCCGGCCCGCAGCCAGGCCGCGAACCAGGGCCGGGAGAGGACCGACTCGATCTTGGCGTGGAGCGCCTGGCGCTCCCGGTCCGCGGCCGCCTCGGCGGCGCGGCGCTCGTCGTCGAGCACGCGCCGGGTGAACCTGGGCGAGGTCGAGGCGAACAGCACCCAGGCGGCGGAGCCCAGCCCCCAGAGCACCAGCGGCAGCGGGTTCCAGATCGCCGCCGAAGCCACCAGCGCACCGGCGCCGGACATCACGTTGCCGGTCGAGATCGCGGCGCGGGCCGCGGCTTTCTTGAACACCGTCTTCGGGTCCAGGCTCATTGCGTGGTTCCCGGCCGGCTCAGAGCAGCGCGAAGCGGGCGCGGATCTTGGCCGCCATCTCGAGCAGCCGCGGCGAGCTGCCGATCCCCTTGTGCCAGGCGAGGCCGCACTCCATCAAGTCGTAGGTTTCCTGGATGCGCGCGCCGGGCACCGCCGCGCCGGCCGGATCGCGGTCGCGCCCGAGCAGCCAGACGACGTCGGCCACCTCGAGGGCGGCGTTGATGTCGTGGGTGACGACGATGACGGTATTGAGCTCGTCGAGGTTGGCGACCTCGACCAGCATCTCCGCCACTTTCTCGACGGCGATCGGGTCCAGGCCGGAGAAAGGCTCGTCGAGCAGCAGGAAATGCTCGCTGCACATGAACTGCTGCGCGATGGCGACGCGCTGGCGCTGCCCGCCGGACAGCTGTGCCGGGTACAAGCTGGCGCGATCCAGCAGGTCGAAGCGGCTGAGCATCTCAGTCGCCCTGGCCCGCGCCTGCTGCCGCGATTGGCCGGCGCGCCGCCCTGCCACCACCAGGTTGCCGAGCACCGAGCGGTGCGCGAACAGCGGATAGTTCTGCGCCACGACGCCTACCATGCCGCGCTCGACCGGCACCCCCGGGCTGCCGATCAGGACGGTGCCGGAGTCCGGGTGCTGCAGCCCGGCAAGCACGCGGAACAGCGTGGTCTTGCCAACTCCGGAGGGACCGAGCAGCGCGACCACCTGGCCGGTGCAGGTGCCGGGACGCACCACGTCGCGCACCTCGAGATCGACGTCGCGTAGGATCGGCGCGCCGCCCAGGCGGAGGGAGATGCCGTGCGCCGCCAGCACCGTCGAGCGCAGCTCGTACGCGGCGGGCCCGCGGCGCTCGTCGGGCACGCTCATCGCCTATCCACGATCAGGCCAGCCCACGGGAACAGCGCGCGTCCCAGGACGCCGATGCCGTAGTCCTGCAGCAGCCCGACCGTCAGGATGGTGAGCTGGATCGCAAACACGCCGGCGAGCAGGAAGTGCTTGTTCTGGTTGAGCAGCAGCGCGCCGATGCCGCCCTCGCCGCGATAGAAACCCTCGACCATGGTGAGCATCATCCAGCCGATGGCGGCGTTCTGGCGCGTCACCTCGAGCGCCTTGTCGGCGGTGCCCAGCACGATCACCTCCCCCACCACCCGCCATTCGCCCATCCGCAAGGTGCGCGCGTGCTCCAGCCGCTCGCGCGGGATCTCCAGGATCACCGACGCCATCGAGGTGACGAAGAACACGGTCATCGCCAGCACCAGCAGCGCCACCTTGATCCAGTGCGGGTTGGCGAACACCAGGGTGAAGAGCAGCGGGAAGCCGACGAAGGCGAGAAAGCGTCCCTTGGACACCGCGGCCGCCAGCGGCCGGAAGAAAGGCAGCACGGTCAGATAGCTGAGCCCCAGCGAGATGACCATGGCGATCCCCAGCGCCTGCAGGTTGGTGGCAAGGCTCGCCCATAGCTCCCGCCCCAGGCCTTCCTCCATCCACAACGTCCGGAACGCCCGGGCCACCTCGTCGGGGCGCGGCAACAGGCGTAGCGGCGAGGTCCACCAGATGCCCAGGGCAACCGCGACCTGGACCCCCACCAGGAGGCCCATGGTGGTGGGCGAGACCGGACGGTTCGGCACGAATGCCGCGGTGAGGGAGCGTGCAGTCGGAGGCAAGGTGCGTGGTGGGGGCTGCACCGGGAGCGGGACCGGCCGGCCCGGGAGCATGGCGTCTCTCTGTAGGTGTCCTTCGTTGCCTGGCAACAGTATAGCGCAGCGGCGCCGGCGGGGCGGACGGGCCGCCGCGCCGGCCGCACCTCTCGCCGGCAGGGGGGCGGCTTCGCCGCCGGAGCCGCCGGAGCTGCCGGAGCTGCCGGAGCTGCCGGAGATTATCGCGGCCGCTGGCTAGCGCCGAAAGTGACGGTGAGCTCGAGGCGCTGGCCGCCGCGGTCCACCACCGCCTTGACGGTGTCGCCAGGGTGCGAGCGCTGCAGCACATACATGAAGTCGTAGATGTCGCGGATGGGCGTGCCGGCAAGCTCGATCAGCAGGTCGCCGCGCCGGATGCCGGCCTGCTCCGCGGCCCCTTGCGGGCGGACGCCGCCGACCAGCACTCCGGGCCGGCCGTCGCCGGCGTAGTCGGGCACCGTGCCCAGCGAGGCGCCGTAGGAGCGCACGTCTCCCGCCGGGGCCGGCGCCGGCGCGGCCTTGTAGGTGAGGCGCGCCGGCTGCGCCGCCACCTCGCGCGCCAGGTCGGCCACCAGCATGGCGACGCGCGCGCCGCCGATGGCATTGATCTTGTCGGCGGTGTCGCTCGGCCGGTGATAGTCCTCGTGGGCGCCGGTGAAGAAGTGCAGCACCGGCAGGCCCGCGGCATAGAACGGGCTGTGGTCGGAGGGGCCGTAGCCGTCGCCGCCCAGGGTGCAGCCAAGCAGCTCGCGCGCGCAAGCCGCCGGCACCAGCTGCCGCCACTCGGCGGCCGTCTCGCCTCCCAGCACGCTGAGCTGGTTGTTGCGCAGGCGGCCGACCATGTCCATGTTGAGCATCGCGACGACGCCGGCCAGGCGCAGCCCGTCCGGCGGATGGCGGGTGAAAGCGGTCGAGCCCAGCGTTCCCTCTTCTTCGCCGGAAAAGGCTACCAGGTAGACGTCGCGCCGCAGGCTGGCGCGCTCCGCCGCCAGGATGCGGCCCACCTCGAGCAGGGCCGCGGTCCCCGAAGCGTTGTCGTCGGCGCCGAGGTGGGGCACGCGGGCGTCAGGCGCCAGCGAACCGTGCCCGCCCAGCCCGAGATGGTCGTAATGCGCGCCCACCACCACCGCGCCAGGCAGGCGGTCCGCCGCGCCGGCGCGCAGCACGCCCACGACGTTGGCTGCCGGCCGGGTGCGGCGGGTGAGCTCGACGGCCAGCGCGGCCCGGTGCGGCCCGCCCGCCGCGGCGAAGAGCCGCGCGCCCGCGTCGCGCGTCACCAAGACCACCGGGATGCCGGCGTCGCCGGCCCCGGCCGCCGCATCCACCTCGGGAGCGGGCAGCGGCGCGTCGGCGGGGGGTGCCGAAGACGGCCCGGACGCCGCTGCCGGCGGCGGAGATCCGGCAGCAGCGGCCGGGGAGCCGCCGGCCGGCAGGTCGACCACGATCAGGCCGAGCGCGCCGTGCTCGCGCGCGGCATAGGCCTTGCGGCGCAAGTCGCCGAAGCGGCGCGCCGCCTCGGGCGCCGCCAGTGGACCCTCGCCCGGAGTGAAGCGGCGCACCGCCACGATCTTGCCGCGCGCGTCGATGCCGCGGTAGTCGTCGACGCCGAGATCGGGAGCGGTGATGCCGTAGCCGGCGGCCACCACCTCGGCGCTCGCCGCCGCGGGACCGGCCGTACCGGCGGTGCCGGCCGTCGACGCCGAGAAGCCGGCGGGCTGGAAGCTCGCGCGCGGCAGCGCCGCGCCGTCGATGGCAACCGCGGTCGCGGCCCCGACGTCGATGGCCACCACAACGTCGAAGGGCTGGAAATAGGCAGGACTGTCCGGCGCGCCGCCCGCCGGAGCGGCGCCGAGCTCGCGGAAGCGTTCGGCCAGCCATCGCGCCGCGGCGTCGAGGCCGGCGCTGCCGATGCCGCGGCCCTCGCGGGCGGGATCGGCCAGCCAGCCTACCTCTTCCCTGAAGCGGGAGGCGATGAGCGTGTCGGCTGGCAGCGCGGCAACCAGCACGCCGTCCGGCCCGGCGGCGCCGGCAGGGGCGGTTGACGGTGGCGTCGAGACGGCGCCGGCCGCGGCGACCGACCGCTCCACCCAGCGCGCCACGAAGACGTTGGTCTCGTGCGGCCGGCTCTGGCCGCGGTTGGAGGAGAACGCCAGGCGGGTGCCGTCGGGCGAGAACATTGGGAAGCCGTCGAAACCAGGCGACCAGGTGATGCGCTCGAGGCCGGTGCCGTCGAGGTTCACCGCCCACAGCTCGAACTCCCGCCCCTGCGGGTCGCCGTAATTGGAGGAGAAGATCACCCGATCGCCGGAGGGGAAGAAGGAAGGGGCGAACGAGGCGGCGTCGAGATAGGTCAGCTGGCGGGCGTCGCTGCCGTCGGCGTTGGCCGTCCAGATCTCGAGCTTGCCCGGCCGCACCAGGCCCTGTGCCAGCAGGCGCCGGTAGTCCTCGAGCTCGGCTCCCTGGGGGCGGGAGGCGCGCCAGACGATCTTCTTGCAATCCGGCGAAAAGTAAGCGCCGCCGTCGTAACCCGGCGTCGAGGTCAGCCGCAGGACGTGGCTGCCGTCGGCGTCCATGCGGTAGAGATCCAGATCGCCGTCTCGGTCCGAGGTGAAGATCAGGGACCCGTCGCGCGCGCAGACCGTGGTCTCGGCGTTGTAGGCGTGGTTGTCGGTCAGCCGGCGGAGGTCCGAGCCGTCCGGCCGCGCGGTCCAGATGTCGTAGGTCGGATACACCGCCCACACGTAGCCGTGGGAACGATCGGCCGGTGGCGGACACGCCTCCCCCGCGGCATGGGTGGACGAGAACAGCACGCGCTCGCCGTCGGGCACGAAGTAGGCGCAGGTGGTGCGCCCCTTGCCGGTCGAAACCAGGGTCGCCTCGCCGCTGCCGTCGGCGGGCATGCGGAAGATCTGGTCGCATGCGAACGGCGGCCGGGTCGACTGAAAGATCAGTTGCCGCCCGTCGGGAGACCAGTAGGCCTCGGCGTTCTGGCCGCCGTGGGTCAGCATCAGCAGGTCGCCGAGATGGCTTTCGCGCGGATCGACCCGCGGCGCAACCCGCGCAGCGGGAGGGGCAGGAGCGGGGGCGGCGGCGGGACCGGCGGCGGCCATGGCCGGGGCGGCGCCCAGGCTGGCGGCGATTGCCGCGACGGCTGTGATGGCCGCGCTGGCTCTGACGGCCGCGATGGCTCTGACGGCCGCGATGGCTCTGACGGCCGCGATGGCCGCGGCGAGGCGGCCCATCGTCGCGGTTGCAAGCTGTCTTGCTGTCATGTCCCTGTCATGTCCGAAATCAGAGCCTCGAGCGGTCGAGCTGGCCGGCGTCGACTCTATTGGCGCGGCTCGGCGCCCGCA
>DASZHY010000206.1:0-2268 GCA_035949675.1 Thermoanaerobaculia bacterium | reverse complement strand
GTGGTCCTGCGCGAAGGCCCGCGCCGCCAGCAGCTCCGGCCGGTCGCAGCGGATCAGCACCTGGGCGGGGTGCTGCACCTCCATCTCGTCGCGCACCTCGACGATGTCGCCCTCGGCGACCACGTAGCCGCCGTTGAGCATCACCACCTGGTCGGAGATGAGGTCGACCTCGTGCAGGATGTGGCTCGAGACGATGACGTAGAGGCCGGCCGCGGCGAGCTCGCGCAGCATCGCGATCAGCTCGGCGCGCGCCATCGGATCGAGGCCGTTGAGCGGCTCGTCGAGCACCAGCACCGAGGGCCGGTGGGCGATCGCCTGCGCCAGCTTGACCCGCTGCCGCATCCCCTTGCTGTACGCCGCCACCTTGCGGCCGGCCGCCTCGACCATGCCGACGCGCTCGAGCGCCTGCCAGGCCAGGGCGCCGGCTTGGCGCGGGTCAAGGCCGTGCACCCGCAGCAGCGATTCGACGAGCTGATAGCCGGTCAGGCCGGGTGGAAAGGCGTCGTACTGGGTGGCGTAGCCGACGCGGCGGAAGAGTTCTTCCGGCCGATCGGTGGACATGCCGAGCACCCGCACCGTGCCGCGGCTCGGGCGCAGCAGCCCGACCATCAGGTTCATCAACGTGGTCTTGCCCGAGCCGTTGGGCCCCACCAGGCCGGTGATGCCGGGCGGGATCGACAGCCGCACGCGGTTGACCCCCAGCACGTCGCCGTAGAACTTGGAGACGTTGTCGAAGACGATCCGGTCGTCCGCGCCCGCGACGCCCGCCGCGGCCGGGCCGCCGCCCGCGGGACTCACCGCACCACCTCGTAGGCCCGCACCCGGCGGGCGAGCAGCGCCAGGCAGAGCAGCGAGCCGGCGACGAGCGACACCCAGGCGGCCCAGACCGGCATGCCGGTCTGGGGCGGCAGGCCGAAGAGGCCGGCCGACACCGTCTCGATCACCTGGCGGAAGCTGATCATCTCGCTCCACCAGGTGCCGAGCGCCATCTCCATGATGTGGCCGAAAGCATTGGTGACGAAGAACAGGATGACCAGCGCGATCCTCGCCACCGGCTTCCATTTCACCCACGCCGAGACCGCCAGGGCCAGCAGCGAGTACGCGATGATCAGCACCCAGCTGCCGGCGAAGAGCGCGCCGAGCACCCGCGCCTGTGCGCCGAACCAGCCGCCGCCCTCGAGGTAGCCCTGCAGCAGGAACAGCAGGATGCCGGGGACCCAGGTGATCGTCGAGATCAGCAGCGCCAGCACCGCGAGCTTGCCCAGCATGTATTCGGCGCGCGAGAACGGGCGCGACAGGTACAGCGCCAGCCCGTTGTTGCGCAGGTCGGGCGCCACCAGCGCCGGCGCCACCGCGACCACCATCAGGAAGGCGAAGACCGCCTGCAGCGACAGGCCCTGCGAGAAGAAGCCGGCGTCGATGGGGAGCGCCTGGCGCAGCCGCTCGAGCGGCAACCCGAGCACCTTCAGCGCCGACAGGTTGTGGCGCAGGTAGATCATGATCAGGCCGGCGAAGGGCGGGAAGAAACAGAGCAGGTAGAACATCACGAAGGCGCGGCCGCGCATGACGTCGGCCAGCGCATAGCGGGGCACCACCAGGAAGCGCTGCCGCCGGGTGGTCAGCGGACCGTCGTAGCGGCGGTAGCTGCGCTCATACACCGCCATCGGCGTCTCCTTCCATGGCCTTGAGGAAGATGTCCTCGAGCGAATCGCGCTTGTAGTCCAGGCGACGGATCTGCAACCCCGCGCCGGCGGCCAGCTGGAACATGTCGCGCGCCTCGACGCCGTCGGGGAGCACCAGCTTCAGGCGCTTCTGGGCGCCCGGCGCGCACTCGCAGCCGAGCGCCGCCGCCAGCTCCGCGAAGGCCGGTCCGGCCGGGGTGCCGGCCGCGGTGCGCACGTCCAGCTCGAGCAGGCGGCGGTTGGCGCGGCGCTCCTCCTCGAGGTTCGCGTAGACCGCCACCCGGCCGGCCTTCAGCACCAGCACCTCGTCGCAGCACACCTCGACGTCGCGCAGCAGGTGTGACGACAGGATCACCCGCGCCTCGCCGCCGTCGCGGATGTTGCGGATCAGCTCGAGCATGCGGCGGCGGGCCGGCGGATCGAGACCGTTGGTGGGCTCGTCCAGGAACAGCAGGCGCGGGCCGTGGGCGAGCGCCTGGGCGAGCTTGGCCAGCTGCTTCATCCCCAGCGAGTAGCTGTCCACCGGCCGGTAGCGCGCCTCTCCCAGGCCGACGTAGAACAGCGCCTCGTGGGCGCGCTCGAGGGC
>DASZHY010000205.1:0-33520 GCA_035949675.1 Thermoanaerobaculia bacterium | reverse complement strand
CCGCGAGATCGGCAAGCCGGGATCGGCGGCGGCGGCCGCCAGCAGGTTCTGCAGGTGCCCGATCATGCGGTGAGTGGTGGGCGGGTCGAAGAGGTCGGCGCTCCAGCGGAGATGCCCGTCCAGGCGGTCCTCCACCTCGGTGAGCGTCAACCCCAGATCGAACTGGGCGGTGGGCTCCGGGAGCTCGAGCGGCTCGAGCGTGAGCCCGGCGACGCTCAGGCGCTCGAGCGGCACGTTCTGCAGGGCGAACATCACCTGGAACAGGGGATTGTGCGAGAGGAACCGCTGCGGCCGCAGCCGGGAGACGAGCCGCTCGAAAGGCAGATCCGCCTGCGCGTAGGCCTCGAGCGCCACCTCGCGGACGCGCGCCTGCAGCGCGGCGAAGGTCGGATCGCCGGCGAGGTCGAGCCGCAGCGCCAGGCTGTTGACGAAGAACCCGATCAGGTCCTCGGTCTCCGGCTGGTTGCGTCCCGCGACCGGCGTGCCGATCGTCAGGTCGTCCTGCCGCGCGGCCCGCCCGAGCCAGACCGCCCAGGAGGCGAGCAGGGTCATGAACCGGGTCGCCCCCTGCTGGCGGCTCAGCGCGGCGATCTGTCCGGCGAGACCGGGACCGATCCGGAAATAGGCGCTCGCCCCCCTCGCGGACTGCACCGCCGGGCGGAGATGGTCGGCCGGCAGCTCGAGGATCGCAGGGGCGCTGCGCAGCCGCCGCGAGTAGGCGCTCTCCTCCGCCTCCGGCCCGGTCGCCGACAGCCGGCCGCGTTCCCACGCGGCGAAGTCGGCGTACTGGATCGGCAGCTCGGGGAGCGGCGAGCGGCGGCCGGACCCGAAGGCCTCGTAGAGCGTGACCAGCTCGCGCATCAGCACCGCGTGCGACCAGGCGTCGCTGACGATGTGATGGGTGGTCAGCAGCAGGATGTGGTCCCCTTGGGCGAGCCGCAGCAGCCGGGGCCGGAAGAGCGGCCCGTCGACGAGGTCGAACGGCACCTCGACGTCGTGCTCCACGAACACCCGGCGGGCCTCGCGCTCGGCAACCGCGGCAGGGAGCGCCGCCAGGTCGAGCCGCGGCAGGCGGAGCTGCGCGAGCGGCAGGACCACCTGCACCGGATCGCCGGCGGTGGCCCGGAACACCGTGCGCAGGGCCTCGTGCCGGCGCAGCACCTCGCGCAGGGCAGCCGCCAGGGTGGCGCCGTGGAGCCGGCCCGAGATGCGGATGCCCAGCGGCAGGTTGTAGCCGGTCGACCCTGGCTGCAGCTGCTCGAGGAACCACAGCCGCTGCTGCGCGAAGGAGAGCAGCGCCGGGCCGCTCGCCGCCCGCCGCGAGACCCGCCGCGGCGCCGCCTGCCCGGCGGCAGCCGGCTCCTGCCCCTGCCGCAGCCGCTCGACGACGGCGGCCAGATCGGCCACCGTGGCGGCCTCGAACAGCTTGCCCAGCGGCACCTCGACGCCCAGCGCCTCGCGGACCCGGGACATCAGCCGGGTGCCCAGGAGGGAGTGCCCGCCCAGCTCGAAGAAGTCGTCGAAGACGCCGATGCGGTCGATGCCCAGGAGGTTGCTCCAGATGGCCGCGATGCGCGCTTCGAGCTCGCCTCGCGGTGCGACGTAGGCGGTCTCGAGATCCGGCCGCGGGTGCCCGCCGGCCGCCGCGCCCAGCGCCTCGGCGAGCTGTTCGGCGGTCGTGGCGCGCGCCCGCGCCAGGACCTCGGGCAGCGGCTGCACCGAGACCGCGACCTGCGGCAGCCGGTTGCCGGCGAGGATCCGGCCGAACGCCTCCACGGCCAGCTCCGGCGGCATGCTCGCCGCCGCGGCCGCGGCCGCCATCGCCGCGGCCGCCGTCGCCTTCGGGGCGACGCGCGCCGTCCGGGCGCGGAGGGTCGCGCCGACGTCCACCCGCTTGAGCGTGAAGCTCTCGATCCGGACCCGCTCGAGCCCCGTCTCGTCGACCATGGCGAGGTCGAAGGAGAGGATCTCCTGCGCTTCCTGGGCGCGCAGGCGGGTATGGCTGTAGATCCGCGGCGGCAGCGGACCCAGCATGCGCAGGCGCTTGTAGGCGAGCGGCAGGTAGTAGTGGCCGGCGGCGCCCGGCACGAAGCGCTCGGCGAAGCTGGTCGCCGCGTCGAGCATCGCCGGGTGGAGGGCGAAGTCCAGGACGTCGCCGGCGAACTCGGGCGCCAGCTCGACGACGCCGACCAGCTCGTCGTCTCGCCGGTAGATCTTCCTCAGTCCCTCCCAGCGCGGACCGAGGCCGGACTGCTTGAGGTCCTCCCGGTAGTCCTCGCCGAGCACCTCTTCCGACCAGCCGGCGAACGACGACACGTCGAGGCGCAGCGGCTCCTCGTCGGTCGCCCTGCCCACCTCGCCGGTGACGTGCTGCTGCCAGCCATCGCCGCTGCGGCTGCGCGCCGAGAAGCTGTGGAACCCGTTGCCGTTGGCGTGCAGCACCACCTGCAGCTCGCGGGTCTCGCCGTCGTCGACCTGCAGCGGCGTCACGAACTGCACGTCGCGGAGCTCGATCGCGCCGTCCGTCCCGGCCAGGCCGCGGTACGCCGCGCCCGCCATCTCGAGATAGGCGGTGCCCGGCACCAGCGGGTAACCGCCCAGCCGGTGCTCGTCCAGGACCCAGGTCTCGCTCGGCGACAGGCGGGCCACGAAGACCCCGGTGCTGTCGCCGGCCACGCCCCGCTCGCGGAGCAGCGGATGAGCGAACGGCTCGAGGCTCATGCTCTCCAGGTCATGGAGGTCCTGGGCCTCCGGCTCGCCTGCCTCGGTCTGGCGGCGCCCGGCCTGGCTCATGCCCACGCCGCGCCAGGCGTCCCAGTTGATCGCGACCACCGGCATTTCGCCGGACGCGGCCTGGGCGAAGGCGTCGAGGAAGGCGTTGGCGGCGGCGTAGTCGAACTGGCCGGGGCCGCCGGCCAGCGCGTTGAGCGACGAGCAGAGCGCCAGGAAGTCGGGCGGCTCCTCGGCAAGCAGCTCGGCCAGGACCTGCGTCCCGAAGACCTTGGGCGCCAGCACCGCCGCCGCCTGCTCGCGGGTGCGCAGCTGCATCAACCCGCCTCCTGGCACTCCCGCGGCATGGATCACCCCGTCGATGCGCCCGTAGCGTTGCCGCACCTCGGCGAGCAGCCGCCGCATCGCCGCCGCGTCGGCGACGTCGGCGGCCGCGAGGTAGACCTTGCCGCCTGCCGCCTCGAGCTCGCACAGCCGCCGGCAGAGCCGCGCCATGCGGTCGCCGCCGCGGGCCAGCGCCGGCCAGCTCTCCCGCTCCGGGACGCTCGACCGGCCGGTCAGCACCAGCTTCACCCTCGCCTGGCGGACCAGGAAGCCGGCGAGCTCGAGGCCGACGCCGCCCAGGCCGCCGGTGATGAGATAGGTCCCGCCCTCGCGCAGCGGCAGCGGCACCCGCGGCGGCGGCAGCGGCAGCGGCTCGAAGACCTGCAGCCAGCGGTCCGTGCCGCGATAGGCGACGGCCTCGGCCGCCGGGCTGGCCAGCTCCGCCAGCAGCAGGTCGAGCAGCCGGCGCTCCTGCCGGCTGCCCGCGGGCAGGAGCTCGACGTCGATCACGGCACAGGTGATGCCGGGATATTCCTGGGGCAGGACGGCCGCCGGGCCGAGCAAGGTCGCCCGCACGGGCACCAGCCGGTCGCCGCCCGTGACCCGCCGCACGCCGGTCGTGACGACGCCGAGGTGGAGGGGAGGCTGATGGAGGGGAGCCTGATGGAGGGGAGCCTGATGCCCCGCCGGGCGGCCGTCGCCCAGGGCGCGGGCGAGGAGCCAGAGGCTGTGGAAGCCCCGCGTTAGCTCTTCGTCGGCCGCGCGCGCGGCGCCGGCGCTCCACAGATGGACGATGCGCGCCGGGGACCGGCCGCGCCGGGAGAGCCGATCGAGCAAGGCGCCGTAGTCCGCCGCCTCGCCGGGGCGGAGCGCGAAGTCTCCCGCCGGGCTCTCCGCGAACCGGTCTCCCGCGCGGACCACCGTCACCGCCTGGCCGCGCTCCCGGAGCCGCGCGGCGAGGCCCTCTCCCAGACCCGCCTCGTCGGCGAAGAGCAGCCAGCTCTCCGCGGCCTCGCCGGCGGGCGGAGGGCTCTCGGCTGGCGGCAGCGCCTGGTGCCAGAGCGGCGCCCAGAACCAGCTCGCGAGATCCCCTGCCGCCCCCGCCGCCGCTGGCCTGCTGCTCGCGGCGTGCCCGCGCACCCCCGGTGCGGGCGCGTCCGGCTCCACCCAATAGCGCTGGCGATCGAACGGATAGGTCGGCAGCGGCAGGCGCCGGCGGCGCTCGGATGCATAGAACCCCGCCCAATCGACCTCGGCGCCCGCCAGCCAGAGCTGCCCCAGGGCGCGCAGGAGCGCCGCCGGGCCGGCCGCGGTCGCGGCGGCCGCTGCGGTCACCGCGGCCGCCGGCAAGCTGGCGAGCACTGCAGGCCCGCTCGGCCGCCGGGGGTGCTGGCGGACCAGGGTGGTGAGCGCCTGCCCGGGCCCCACTTCCAGGAACACGGCCGAGGGCCGCGCGAAGAGCGCCTCGAGACTCGCCGACAGCCGGACCGTCTCGCGCAGGTGCCGGACCCAGTAGCGCGGCGACGTGGCTTCCTCGGGCCGGATCCACGTCCCGGTCAGGTTCGAGACGAAGGGGATCGCCGGGGGGCGGAGGCGGAGGTCCGCGAAGGCCGCGGCGAAGGGCGGCAGGACCGGCTCCATGGCCGCCGAGTGAAAGGCGTGCGAGGTGTGGAGGCGCCGCGTTTCGAGCCCGCGCTCCAAGAGCCGCGCGGCCAGCTCCGCGATCTCGCCGCTCTCTCCCGACACCACGCACATCGCGGGGCCGTTCACCGCTGCCAGCGACAGGCCGGCCGGCAGGGGCTGCAGGTCCGCCTCGGGCAGCGGCACCGCCAGCATCGCCCCACCCGGCATCTCCTGCATCAGGCGCCCGCGCTCGGCCACCAGCCACAGGGCGTCCTCGAACGAGAAGACCCCGGCCAGGCAGGCGGCGACGTACTCGCCGACGCTGTGACCCAGCATCGCCTGCGGGCGGATGCCCCACGACGTCCAGAGCCGGGCCAGGGCATGCTCGACGACGAACAGGGCCGGCTGGGCGAGCGCCGTCTGCTCGAGCCGCGCGGCGGCCGCTCCGGCGTGGCCTGCCGCCGGATAGATCACCTCCCGCAGGTCGAGCCCCAGCCGGGGCCGCAGCAGCTCCGCCCCGCGATCCACCTCGCCGCGGAACAGCGGTTCGCTCGCGTAGAGCTCGGCCCCCATGCCGGGGTGTTGCGAGCCCTGGCCGGGGAAGAGGAAGAAGACCTGGCGCGAGCCGGCGTCGCGGACGCGCGTCAGCACCCGCTTCGGGTCGAGGGCGCCGAGGACCTGGGCGGCATCCGCCGTGCTCGCGGCGACGACCGAGCGACGATGGTCGAGCTCGCACCTTCCCACCGCCAGGGTATGGGCCACGTCCGCGAGCTCCAGCCCGGGGTGCCGCCCGAGGTGATCCGCAAGCCGGTGCGTCATCTGCTCGAGGGCCCCGGGAGTGCGGGCCGAGAGCACCAGCAGCTGCTGCGGCCGCGACGGGCTCGCCGGTGCCGCCTGAGGCGCCTGCCCCAGCACCAGGTGCGCGTTGGTGCCGCCGACGCCGAACGAGCTGACGCCGGCGCGGCGCGGACCTGGCTCCGGCCACGCGGTCGCCGCGACCGGCACGTAGAACGCGCTGGCGGCGAGATCGAGCTGCGGGTTGGGCCGCTCGAAGTGGAGGGACGGCGGGATCACGCCGCGCTCGATCGCCAGCGCCGCCTTGATCACCGCGGCGATGCCGGCAGCCGCGTCGAGGTGTCCGATGTTGCTCTTGACCGAGGTCAAGGCGCAGCGCCCGGGCGCCACCCCTGCAAACACCCGGGCGAGTGCGGCGACCTCGATCGGATCGCCGAGCTGCGTCCCGGTGCCGTGGGCCTCGACCATGCCGACCGCGGCCGCGTCGATCCCCGCCAGGGCCTGGGCGACGGCCACCACGTCCGCCTGGCCGTCGACGCTGGGCGCCGTGTAGCCCAGCTTTCCCGAGCCGTCGTTGTTGATCGCCGAGCCCAGGATCACCGCGGCAATGGTGTCGCCGTCGGCAACCGCCTCGGCCAGACGCTTGAGGACCACCAGGCCGACGCCCTCCCCGTCGACGGTGCCGGCCGCCGCCGCGTCGAAGGGACGGCAGTGCCCGTCCGGCGAGAAGATGCCGCCCTGCTCATAGGTGTGGCCCCCCGCGCGCGGCACCAGCAGCCGCACGCCGCCGGCGAGCGCCAGGTCGCACTCGTTGCTGAGCAGGCTCTGCACGGCGAGATGGATCGCGACGAGCGAGGTCGAGCAGGCGGTCTGCACGGTCAGGCTCGGGCCGCGCAGGCCGAGCTTGTAAGAGAGGCGGGTCGCCAGGAAGTCGGCGCCGCTCGCCAGCATCGCCTGGTAGGAGCCCACCGCCGCCATCACCGGCGCGTTGTGCTGGAGGTTGGCGAGCAGATAGGTGTTGATGCCCGCTCCCGCGAAGACGCCGATCGGGCCGGCGAAACGGTGCGGCGCATAGCCCGCTCGCTCGAGCGCCTCCCAGGCGCATTCGAGGAGCAGGCGGTGCTGGGGATCGATCACCTCGGCCTCACGGGGCGTGAAACCGAACAGCGCGGCGTCGAACAGCTCGCCGCCGGCGACGACGGCCCGCGCCGGGACGAAGGCGGGATCGGCGACGCGCTCGGGGTCGACGCCGGCCGCCAGCAGCTCTGCGGCGGTGAAAAACGTGATCGATTCGACTCCGGCAGCGAGGTTTTCCCAGAAGCGTTCGATGTCGCCGGCGCCCGGGAACCGCCCCGCCATGCCGACGATCGCGATGCCGTTGCCGATGGTGCTCGACGGGCTGTCCATCTGCGTCCTTACAGCGTTGCGGGCCCTGGCAAATCCTTCTTTCTGCTGTGTGCAGCGTCAGCTCGATGCCTCGCGGCCGAGGGCCGTATCGTACTGCTCAGTGCTTTTCTTTGTATATACCTATTAGAGGTATGCTTAATATAAAATCGCCTCATACCCCCGCCGCCTGCTGCCGGCGGCGAGGGCGCATGGCTTGCCGCGCCGCTGTCGCTAACGGCTCATCCGCGTCCCGGCGCACGGGCGGCCGGCCTGACCGCGGCGGCGCTCGGACGCGGCTGCGCGCTGAGCGGCTGGCCCTCCGGGGCCGCGGGCCGCAGCTCGATCAGGCGGGCGGCCCAGAGGTCGCGCACGCTGGCCAGCAGCGCCTCGCGTCCGGCTTGCGGCAGCAGCTCGCCCAGGGTCCGGCGGCCATCGCAGCGCGTCAGCAGCTCGAAGAGCGGCGCCGACAGCCCGTGCGCGCCGGCGCGGAAGTTGCGCCGGCAATCCCAGCGGTCCGTCCAGCCGTGCGGCGGTGAGAAGCTGCGGCGCCGGCGCAGCTCGACGAAGCGCGGCAGCGACGGCACGAGCCCGAGGTAGCCCGGCGCGCCGCCGGGGCCGCCGTCGCCGCGGCGCACCAGGAAGTCGCCGGCGATCAGCGCATCGAGGCCGGTGGTCAGGAAACAGACGACCGCGTCCGCCACCGAATCGACGATCGGCTCGGCGTTGTTGTTGAACGAAGTGTTGAGCAGCATGGGCACGCCGGTGAGCTTGCCGAAGCGGTCCAGCAGCTCCCAGAAGCGCGGGTTGGCGGCGCGCTCGACCGTCTGGATGCGGGCGCTGCCGTCGACGTGCGTCACCGCGCCGAGCAGTTGGCGCTGGTCAGGCTTCACCGGCACGGTGAAGACCATGAACGGCAGCCGGACCGTACCCGGCGGCAGCTCGAAGAACTCGCCTGCCCGCTCCTCGATCACCGCCGGGGCGAAGGGGCGGAACGCCTCGCGCTTTTTCACCATCGCGTTGATCCGCTCCTTGTTGGCGGCCGGTCGCGGATCGGCGAGGATGCTGCGATTGCCGAGCGCGCGCGGCCCGAACTCCGAGCGTCCCTGCGCCCAGCCGAGCACCTCGCCCTGGGCCAGCAGCTGTGCCGCGGTGCCGGCCGGATCGGCCACCCGCTCATAGGCGATGAGCGGCCGCCACGGGGCGAGCTGGCGCTCGATCTCGGCGGCGTCGCCCAGGTCGCGCCCCCAGTAGACATGGCGCAGCTCGCGCGGCCGCCGGTCGCCGCCGTTCTGATGGTGGACGAAGAGCGCCGCGCCCAGGGCGCAGCCGGCATCGTGCGCGGCAGGCTGCACGAACACCTCGGAAAACAGGCCCGAGGCGAGGATCTTGCCGTTGAGCGTGCAGTTGTGGGCGACGCCTCCGGCCATGCACAGGCGTCCCAGGCCGGTGGCCTCGCGGAAGTGGCGCAGCAGGTGAAAGACCAGCTCCTCGAGCGCCTCCTGCAGGGCCGCCGCCAGGTCCTTGTGCACCTGCTGGATCGGCTCCCACGGCCGGCGCGGCGGGCAGCATGCGAACAGCCGGGTCCGCTCCAGGCTCAAGGCGTACTCGCCGTCCGGCAGCAGGCTGAAGAAGGAGCGGAAGAGGCCGCGGAAGCGCGACGGGTCGCCGTAGGGGGCGAGCCCCATGACCTTGTATTCCTCGGACAGGTAGAAGCCGAGGTGCGCGATCACGTCGAGGTAGAAGTAGCCCAGCGACTGCGCGACCGGCAGGCGGCGCAGCGGCGCCAGGTCGGTGCCGCGCGCGGTGAGCACCAGGCCCGAGCTGTCGTCGCCCTGGGCGTCGATCACCAGGACCAGGCTGTCGTCGAAGCCCGAGAGGGCCGCGGCGCTGACTGCATGTGCCAGGTGATGGCCGACGAAGGCCGGCTCGCCGGGACGCAGCTTGCCGCCCAGGCCGCGCTCGAGCAGCTGCCGCAGCAGGGTCGGGGCATCCGCCACCAGCCGCTGCTCCGGGGTCCGCAGGAAGTAATCGGCGAGCGTGCGGTCCCAGAAGGCGCGCTCGCCGAAGAAGGCGACATGATCGACGTCGCCGAGCGCGAGGCCGCCCGCCTCGAGGCACCAGCGGATGGCCTCGAGCGGCGCCTTGTTCGAGTGCTTGATGCGATCGAGCCGCTCCTGCTCGATGGCGGCAGCCACCTCGCCGTCGGCGAGCAGCACCGCGGCGGAGTCGTGGATGTTGCCGAGGATGATCTCGTATGCCTGCTCGTAGACGGCGTTGGGACCGCCGCAGAACCCCAGGATCGTGCTCATGCCAGCTTCTCCTCGTGCGCCGGGCCATGGCGCAGAAGCCGTCCCGGCTACCACGGATGACTCAGGAACCTCTCCTCGCCGAGCACCAGCCGCCCATACTCGCGTTCGATGTAGGCATTGGGCTCGCCGCCCAGCGGCGCGAACATGGTTTCTTGCGAGATGCGCTCCATCGGCTGGCCGCCGGTGAAGGCGCGCGCCCCGATGATGCGCCGCACCTCGGTGACCAGGTCCTCGGCACAGCGGGTGCCGATCTGCTTGGCCGCGCAGGCGAGATTGAAAGCCTCGACGTAGCTCTCGGTCTTGGCCGGCCGGCCGATGAGCGCTTCGAGGGCCTGCCCCGCTTGGTGCGCGATCGCGCAGGCGCCGCGATAGCGGATGGCCATGCGGCCGGCGTCGGCGATCATCCCGTCCAGCTCGGCCAGGGGCTTGTCGTTGGGGGCGCGGACGGAGCGCAGGAACTTCCGCAGCTCGTCGAGAGCGCGCGCGGCGCCGCCCAGGAAGGGCACGGCGAACAGCGCCTGGTGCCAGGCCGTCTGCCACATGGCGATGTTGCGGTCGATCATCAGCATGTTCTCTTCGCTGACCAGCGTGTCGCGGAAGGTCACGCGGCGCGTGTCGGAATCGATCATCGAGTTCGGGAACAGGTACGGACCGACCTCGATCTGCGGGTTGTCGCGCAGCCGGCTGACGAAGACCGCGAAGCCCTCGCCCTCGATCTGCACGAAGGCGATCACGATCTCGCTCGCGGTGGCCAGCGACAGGTAGGCCGCCGATCCGCTGAGCCGATAGTTGCTGCCGTCGCGGCGGGCGGTGGCGCCGTAGCTCGTGACCTTGCCGACGTGGACCCTGGTGGTGGTGTTGGCGACCAGCCAGCGGCCGTCGACGATCGCCTTGACCAGCGCGTCGCGGCGCGCCGCCAGCGTCGGGCGGTCCGCGAGCGGGAAGGTGGCCAGCGAACAGGTCACGGCGTAATGGTTGTAAACGGCCAGGCCTACCGCCGGCGAGACGCTCCCGAGATTGCGCAGCACCTCGAAGCAGGCGGCGTAGATGCCGCGCCAGTCCCGCCCGTGGGTGCCGTAGGTGAGGCCGAGCAGCGGCAGCTCGGTGCCGCGGAAAACCCGATAGAAGGCAGGGAGGTCCTGCTCGCTGAGCGCCACGGCGAGCGCCGCGGTGAGGCGCGCCGACTGCGCGCTGAGGTCGCCCGCGGCGAGCCGGCCGCGGGGCGGGACGGCGACTGCCGGCGGCGCCGATGGGCCCGGCGCCGACGCCGGCGACGCCGGGCGCCGCTTCCTGGCCGCCGGCCGCGGCGGCTTCGACTGCGGCGCGGGCGGGCCGCTCTTCGTCTCGTCCGCGCGGCCATCGATCACGTTCGATCCCATGACGTCCTCCGCTCGGGTCACCCCGATTCGCAACAGGTCGCCTTATAGCATAAGCGTTTGAGTCTCTCAATAATTAGCTAGAATAGCCCCTGCGGCTATTGGGCGCCGAGCGCCGAGCGCGGCGCATGTCCACGGCGGCGAAAGAATCGATCAATGGCCGCGGTGCTCATACCCCCTACTTCTATTAAGCTACACTTAACAAGTTCAGTATTATGATCGGAGAGTTCGGCAGCGCTGGCGCGCCAACCGATAGTGAAGGAGGCGAGCATGCTCTCTGTGGGGAAGCCACTCGAAGGAATGCAGCTGACCGAGTTCTCGCGGGTGCGGGCGGCCCCGTTCGTCTGGCGGGTCCTGCTCTATCTCGGCCTGGTGGCGCTGTTCATCCTGATCGCGTTGCGAACGCGCGGCATCATTCCTTGGCTGGCGGTCTGCGGCCTCGGCTTGATCTACGCGCACGGCGTCGAGCTGCAGCACCAGGCCTTGCACAACACGGCGTTTCCCAGCCGCTTCTTCAATCGCTGGGTCGGCTTCCTGCTGGGGCTGCCGATGCTGGTCTCGGTCTCCGACTACCAGTACAGCCATCTGCGCCACCACCGGCTGCTGGGGACGAAGGACGACAGAGAGTTCTTCAACTACGGCTACGATCGCTTGACCTCGCTCGGCCCGCTGCTCGCCCACCTGTTGATGCTCCGTCACTATCGCGACGTCGCACGCTTCATCTGCGGCTCCGTGATCGGCCGCGTCAAGCCTGACATCAAGCGCGAGGTGGCGCTGCAGATCCGCACCGAGTATCGGCTGATGGCGGTTTTCTTGCTGATCATGGGCGGCGTTACGGCGGCCTTCGCGACTCCTCTCTTCCTCGTGGTGTGGCTGCTGCCGCTGCTGATCGCCGTGCCGGCGCACGCCCTGATCGAGCTGCCCGAGCACTGGGGCCGCGACCATGGCACGTTGGACGTCCTGGCCAACACTCGCACCATCAAGGCCAGCGTCTTCGGCTCCTGGTTCACCAACGGCAACAACTTCCACATCGAGCACCACTGGCTGCCGGGAGTGCCCAACGACCGCTTCCCGGAGCTGCACCGCATGCTGCCCGGGACCGAGACCGAGACGTATCCGGCTTTCTACCTGCGGTTCTTCCAGGAGCTCTACCGGAATAGCTTCACCCGGCAGCCCGAGGTGACGTGACCGGCGAGGTGGGCGCCGCCGGCGCCGCCCACCAGGCCGAGCGCGCGCCGGCCTCGCTGGATCTGCTGGTGCGCGAGGCGGCGAAGGCGCTGCGCACCGGCGGCAGCGCCCTCGATCCTGCCCGGCCGCTCACCGCCTCGGGTCTCGACTCGCTCGCCGCCGTCGAGCTGTGCGCCGCGGTCGAGGCCCACACCGGCGTGGCGCTGCCGCTGGCGGCGCTGCTCGAGGGCGCCACCCTCGCGGAGCTGGCCGCCACGGTCGACGGCAAGCTCGCCGCCGCCGAGTCCGGGGCCGGCCCGGGCGGCCGGCTCGTCGACGCCGCCGGCGATCGGCCTGGCGACGAGGCCGGCGAGCACCCCCCGTCGCACGGGCAGCGGGCGCTCTGGTTCGTCGAGCGCCTGGCGCCGGACAGCGCCGCCTACAATCTCGCCGCCGCGGCGCGGCTGGACGGCGGACTGGACCCTGACGCCCTGCGCCGCGCGTTCGCCGGCCTGGTCGAGCGCCACCCTGCCCTGCGCACCACCTTCGCGGAGCGCCGGGGCGAGCTGACGAGGCTGGTCCATGCCGACCTGCCGCTCGACTGGCGGAGCGAAGCGCCGCCGGCGCTCCCGGCAATCGTCGAGACCGCCGCCTGGCAACCGTTCGACCTCGAGCGCGGACCCTTGCTGCGCGTGCGGCTGTGGCCGCTGCGCGACGGCAGCCACCTCCTCCTCGTCGCCGTCCACCATCTGGTTGCCGACTTCGACTCCCTGGCGGTGATGCTCCGCGAGCTCGGCGAGCTCTACCTCGCGGCGCATGCCGGCACTCCCGCCCGGCTCGCGGCGCCGCCGGCCGGGGCCTACGGCGCACTGGTGCGCGCCGAGCAGGCGCTGCTTGCCGGGCCGCGCGGCGACGCCCTCTGGCGCTACTGGCGGCAGCAGCTGGCCGGCGAGCTGCCGGTCGAGGCCCTGCCGTCCGATCGCCCGCGACCGGCCCAGCCGCGGGCCGAGGTGATCGCCCATCTGCTGCGCCTGAGCAGCGACGAGGCCGGCCGTCTCCATGGCTGGGCCGGGCGCTCCGGCGCCACCTTCTTCGCGCTGCTGCTCGCCGGCTTCCAGGCGCTGCTGCATCGCTATACCGGTCAGCGCGACGTGCTGGTCGGCACGCCCGTCTCCCTGCGCACCGGCTCGCCGGACGACCGCGACGCGGTGGGCTACTACGTGAACCCCGTCGTGCTGCGCACCGACCTGGGCGGCGCGCCGACGGCGGCGGCGCTGCTGGCGCGGTCGCGGGCCACCGCCCTCGCCGCCCTCGCGCACCGGGACCTGCCGTTCGCCGTGCTCGCCGAGCGCCTGCAGCCCAGGCGCGACGCCGGACATCCGGCCTTGTTCCAGGCGCTCCTGGTGCTGCCGCGCACCTCGGGAGAGGCGGCAAGCGCGGTCGCCGCCCTCTCGCTCGGCGATGGCGGCGCGCGCTTGCCGTGGGCCGGCCTGTGGCTGGAGCCGCTGGCCTTCGGCTCGGGGCGCGCTCCCTTCGAGATCACGCTCACCGCATTGGCCGAGGGCACCGGCGAGTGCACCCTGGCGCTGCAGCTTGCCGCCGATCTCTTCGACCGCGGGACGGGCGAGCGGGTGCTGCGCCACCTCACGGCCCTGCTCGCCGCGATGGCCGCGCAACCAGAGCGTCCCATCGCCGAGCTGCCGCTGCTCAGCGCGGTCGAGGTCGCCCAGCTCGCAACCTGGAACGACACCGCCGCCGCCCTGCCGCCGGAGGCCTGCGTGCACGGCCTGTTCGCCGCCCAGGCGGCGCGCATCCCCGACGCGGTGGCGCTGGTGGACGGCTGCCGGCGGTGGACCTACGGAGAGCTGGATCGCCGGACCGAGCTGCTTGCCGCGCGTCTGCGCGCCGCGGGGGTCGGACCGGAGACGCGGGTGGCGGTGTGCGCCGGCCGCCGCGGCGAGCTGGTCATGGCGCTGCTCGGGGTCTGGCGCGCGGGCGGCGCTTACGTGCCCATCGATCCCGCCTATCCGCCCGAGCGGCTCGCCTGGATGATCCGCGACGCCCGGGCCGCCGTGCTGCTCGCCGAGAGCCGCCGGCTGCGGGAGCTGCCGGACCTGCAAGAGATCGCGGCGGCCGGAATGCACACGCTGCCGCTCGATGCCGCGCACGAAGCCGCTGCCGCACCGGAGCAGGGGCCCGGACCGGCGACCGGACCCGCCGCCGCGCCGACCGGACCCGCCGCCACGTCGACCGGACACGCCGCCGCGGCGACCGGACCCGCAGCCGCGGCGACCGGCGGCGCGGGCCGTGGCGAGGCGCTGCCCGAGAACCTGGCCTATCTCATCTACACCTCGGGCTCGACGGGCCGGCCCAAGGGCGTGGCGATCGAGCACCGCAGCGCGGTGGCCCTGGTGGCATGGGCGGCCGGGGCCTTCTCGGAGGCCGAGCTGAGCGGCGTCTTGGCGGCGACCTCGATCGGCTTCGACCTCTCGGTTTTCGAGCTCTTCGTGCCGCTCTGCCTGGGCGGCCGCGTGATCCTGGCCGAGAACGTCCTCGCCCTGCCGGCGCTCCCCGGCGCCGGCGAGGTGCGGCTGATCAACACCGTCCCGTCGGCGATGACCGAGCTTGCCCGCGGCGGCCGGCTGCCCGCCTCGGTGGTCACCGTCAACCTGGCGGGCGAGCCGCTGCGGCGGGAGCTGGTCAAGGCCGTCGCGGCGGCCAGCCCGGGCTGCCGGGTGATCAATCTCTACGGCCCGTCCGAGGCCACCACCTACGCGACCTGGGTGGAGCAGGACCTCGCGGGCGCCGGCGAGCCGACCCTCGGCTGGCCCATCGCCAACACGCGCGCCCACCTGCTCGACGCCGAGCTGCGCCCGGTGCCGGTGGGCGTGGCCGGCGAGGTCTGTCTGGGCGGGGCGAGCCTGGCGCGCGGTTATTTCGGCCGGCCCGATCTGACGGCGGAGTGCTTCGTCCCCGCCCCGCCCGGCGGCGTTCCCGGCGAGCCGCCGGGAGCGAGGATCTACCGCACCGGCGACCTGGCACGCCGCCGGCCGCACGGCGACCTCGAGCTGCTCGGCCGCCGCGACCAGCAGGTCAAGATCCGCGGCTATCGTATCGAGCTGGGCGAGGTCGAGGCCGCGCTCGCCGCCTGCCCGGAGGTGCGCCAGGCGGCGGTTCTCGCGCGCGAGGGCGGGCCGGGCGACCGGACCCCCCAGACGCTGGTCGCCTACGTCGCGCCGTCAGCCGACCGCTTCGACCCGGCGCCGGTGCGCGAGGCGCTGCGCCGCAACCTCCCCGAGGTGATGGTGCCGTCCGCCTTCGTGGCGCTTGCGGAGCTGCCGCGCACGGCCAGCGGCAAGGTGGATCGGCGGGCGCTGGCGGCGATCGCCCCGGAACCGCCGCGGGCCGCGGCCGGCGTGCCGCCGAGAACGCCGCTGGAAGCCGAGCTGGCGGCGATCTGGGCGGCGGTGCTCGGCCGCGAGCGGATCGGGGTCGAGGACGACTTCTTCGCGCTGGGCGGCCACTCGCTCAAGGCGATGCAGGTGCTCGCCCGCGTGCGCGACGCCTGCGGAGTCGAGCTGCCGGTGCGCAGCCTGTTCGCCGGGCCGACGGTGGCGCAGCAGGCAGCGCTGCTCGCCCCGCTGCGCCTCGCGGGGAGGCTCGGCGAGGCGGTGGCGCGCATCCGCCCGCGGCCGCCCGGCGCGGGCCCGCCGCCGCTGTCGTTCGCCCAGGAGCGGCTGTGGTTTCTCGACCAGCTGCAACCGGCCAGCGCCGCCTACAACATTCCAGCGGCGCTGCGACTGCGCGGCCCCTTGCGCGCCGATCTCCTGGCGCACGCGCTGGCGCGGACCGCGGGCCGCCACGAGACCCTGCGCACCAGCCTCGTAATCCTCGACGGCGTCCCCCGCCAGGTGATCGCCGCCGACGCCGTGGTGCGCCTGCCGCGGCTCGATCTCCGGCGCCTGCCGGAGACGGCGCGCAAGGCCGAAGCCCGGCGCCGGGTCGACTCCCTGGCGCGGCGCCCCTTCGCCCTCGGCCGCGCCCCGCTGCTGCGCGCCCAGCTGCTGCGCCTGGGCGA
The DNA here is from genome assembly GCA_035949675.1 of Thermoanaerobaculia bacterium. Classification (GTDB taxonomy): domain Bacteria; phylum Acidobacteriota; class Thermoanaerobaculia; order Multivoradales; family UBA5704; genus JASLEW01. The sequence goes on along the minus strand of DASZHY010000205.1, from coordinate 17,732 downwards.
CGCCGAGCACGTGCTGGCCCTCTGTTGCCATCACGTCATCGCCGACGCCTGGTCGCTGGGCGTCCTGCTGCGGGAGCTCGGGGCGCACTATGCCGCGGCGGCCGACGGCGGCCTGCCCGAGCTGACCGTGCAGTATGCCGACTTCGCTCTCTGGCAGCGTGAACGGCTGACCGGCGAGGCCCTCGAGCGCCAGCTCGCCTTCTGGCGGCACCGCCTCGCCGGCCTGCCGGCCCTGGAGCTGCCCGCGGACCGGCCGCGGCCGGCGGTCGCGAGCTTCCGCGGCACCCGCCGCGCCGTCCGCCTGGCGCCCCGGCTGCTGGCGGCGGTGCAGGCTCTCAGCCGGCGCGAGGGCGTCACCCTGTTCGTGGCGCTGCTGACGGCCTGGGAGCTGCTGCTCCATCGCGCCTCGGGGCAGGACGACGTCGCGACCGGCACCATCGTCGCCAACCGTGGCCGCACCGAGCTCGAAGCTCTCATCGGGCTGTTCGCCAACACCCTGGTCCTGCGCGCCGCCTGCGCGGCAGCGAGCTGCAGCGACCTGCTCGCCCAGCTGCGGGACGCCGCGCTCGACGCCTACGCCCATCAGGAAATGCCGTTCGAGGCGCTGGTGTCAGAGCTCAATCCCGAGCGCGACCTCGCCCGCAACCCGCTGGTGCAGACTCTCTTCAGCCTGCAGAACGCGCCGCTCGCCGCCGACCTTCCGGGGACCGGCCTGGCCGTCGAGCGGCTGGCGGCGGACAGCGGCGCGGCGCGGCTCGACCTGTTCCTGCTCTTGTGGGAGGAGAACGGCGGCCTGACGGGCGAGCTCGAGTACGCCACGGATCTCTTCGACGCCAGCTCCGCGGCCCGTCTGCTGCAGCATTACGAGACCCTGCTCGAGGCCCTGGCCGCAGGGCCGGACAGGGCGCCGGCCGACCTGCCGATGCTCGGCGGCGCCGAGCTCCACCAGCTGCTCGTCGAGTGGAATGAGCAGGGAGGAGAGCCGCGACAGGCGACAGGCACAGCCGCGGCCGACCAGCAAGCGGCAGACTCCCTGGAGCCGGCGGCCACCGTCCATCAGCAGATCGCGGCGCAGGCCGGGCGCACCCCTTCGGCGCTGGCGATCGTCTGCGGTCAGCACCGACTGACCTGGCGCGAGCTCGACGCCGCGGCCAACCGCCTGGCGCGGCATCTGCGGGCGCGCGGCGTGGGCCCCGACACGCGGGCCGGGGTCTGCCTGCAGCGTTCGGTGGAGATGGTCGTCGCCCTGCTCGCGGTGCTCAAGGCGGGGGGCGCCTACGTGCCGCTCGACCCCGACTACCCGCGTGAACGGCTCGGCTTCACCGTCCGGGACGCCGGCCTGGCGGTGGTGGTCAGCGACCGGGCGGGCGCCGGGCTCTTCGCCGGGCTCCCCGTGCCGCTGGTGCGGATCGACGCCGAGCGCACGGCGATCGACAGCCGCGGCGCGGGCCCCTTGCGCGCCGCCGTCACGCCCGATTCCCTCGCCTATGTCATCTACACCTCGGGCTCGACCGGCCGTCCCAAGGGGGTGATGATCACCCATCGCAACGTCACGAGCTTCTTCGCCGCCATGGACCAGTGCGCCGGCGGCGCCCCGGGCCGTTGGCTGGCGGTGACCAGCATCTCCTTCGACATCTCGGTGCTCGAGCTGCTGTGGACGCTCGGCCGCGGTGCGACCGTGGTGATCCAGCGCGCCGAGCCCGCCGGCGTCCTGCCCGCGGGCGCCGCGATCGGCGCCGCCGCCGCGCCGCTGGCCCATGCCGATCGCCCGCTCGAGCTCAGCCTGTTCTATTTTGCGAGCCAGGCGAGCCAGGCGAGCGACGCGAGCGGCACGAGCGGAGCGGACCGTCCCGCAGGTTCGCGGTACCGCCTGCTGCTCGAGGGCGCGAAGCTCGCCGACCGCCGCGGCTTCACCGCCGTCTGGACCCCCGAGCGACACTTCCACGCCTTCGGCGGCCTCTATCCCAATCCGTCGGTGACCGGCGCGGCGATCGCCGCCGTCACCGAGCGGGTGGCGATCCGCGCCGGCAGCGTCGTGCTGCCGCTCCACAACCCGATCCGGGTGGCCGAGGAGTGGGCGGTGGTCGACAACCTCTCCGGCGGCCGCGCCGGCGTCTCCTTCGCATCCGGCTGGAACCCCGCCGATTTCGCTCTCGCACCCGAGGCCTACGCCAGCCGCCGGGAGCTGATGGTGCGCCACATCGACGTCGTGCGGCGGCTCTGGCGCGGCGAGGCGGTCGCCTGCCGCGACGGCTCGGGCCGCGAGTCGGAGGTCCGCATCCTTCCCCGCCCCATCCAGCCCGAGCTGCCCTGCTGGGTGACCGCCGCCGGCAGCGCCGAGACCTTCCGGTTGGCGGGGACGCTGGGAGCCGGCCTGCTCACCCATCTGCTGGGGCAGAGCGCTCGCGAGCTGACGGAGAAGATCGCCGCCTATCGCCAGGCCTGGCGCGCCGCCGGGCATGCGGGCGGCGGCCACGTCACCTTGATGCTGCACACCTTCCTGGGAGAGGACGTCGAGGAGGTGCGCGCGGCGGTGCGCGGTCCGCTCATGGCTTACCTCGCAAGCTCTCTCGACCTGCTGCGCGGGCTGGTGCCGAAGGAGGACCTCGAGGCGCTCGACGGCGACCAGCGGCTGGCGCTGCTGGACCGCGCCTTCGACCGCTACTTCGAGGGCAGCGGCCTGTTCGGCACCCCAGAGTCCTGCCTGCCGAAGCTCGACGGCTGGAAGGGGATGGGCGTCGACGAGATCGCCTGCCTCATCGACTTCGGGATCGCCGAGGACCGGGTGCTCGCGAGCCTGGAGCTGCTGGCCGACGCCCGCGAGCGGTGCCAGCCGGGCGACGGCTCGATCCCCGAGCAGGTGCTGCAGCACGCGGTCTCGCACCTGCAGTGCACGCCCTCGGCAGCCATCGGCTTCTCCCTCGAGCCGGCGGCGCCGGCCGCCCTCGCCCGCCTCGAGCGCCTGCTGGTCGGCGGCGAGGCACTGCCGCAGCCGCTGGCCGCGCGGCTCGGCGCCCAGCTCGGCGGCGAGCTGCTCAACATGTATGGGCCCACCGAGACCACGGTCTGGTCGGCCTGCGCCCGCATCTCCCCGGGCGACGCCGTCACCCTCGGCCGGCCGCTCGCCAATTCGGCGATCCATCTCCTCGACCCGCGGCTGCGCCCGGTGCCGATCGGGCAGCCCGGAGAGCTGGCGATCGGCGGCGCCGGGGTCGCCCGCGGCTACTGGCAGCGGCCGGCGCTCACCGCCGAGCGCTTCCTTCCCGACCCCTTCGCGGGGCGGCCGGGAGCCCGGCTCTACCGCACCGGCGACCTGGGGCGCCGGCTCGACGACGGCCGCATCGTCTTCCTCGGCCGCCTCGATCAGCAGGTGAAGCTGCGCGGCCAGCGCATCGAGCTGGGCGAGATCGAGGCCGTGCTGGCCGGCCATCCGGCGGTGCGTGAAGCCGCGGCGGCGGTGCGCGGGGACTCGTCTCAGGGCGAGCCGCGCCTCGTTGCTTATTTGGTGCCCGCGGTGCCTGCCGCGGGCCTGGTCCCCGCGGTGCCTGCCGCGGGCCTGGTGCCCGCGGTGCCTGCCGCGGACCTGGTGCCCGCGGCGGCGGCAGCGGGAGAAGGCCCCGGCAGGCGCACCACCGAGGCCGAGCTGGCGCGCATCCTCGACGGTCATTCGCGGCATCAGCTGCCCAACGGCCTGGTCGTGGCGCAGCTCGCCGACGCCGTCACCCGCGCCATGTACCACGAGGTGTTCGACCAGGAGATCTACCTGCGTCACGGCGTCGCGCTCGGTCCGGGGGCGGTGGTGCTGGACGTCGGCGCCAACATCGGCCTGTTCACTCTCTTCGTCCACTCGCGCGTCGCCGGCGCTCGCGTCTACGCCTTCGAGCCCATCGCGCCGATCTACCAGGCGCTGCGCGCCAACGCGGCGCTCCATGCTCCCGAGGCGCGGGTCTTCCACCTCGGCCTCTCCGATCGCGAGGAGGAGGCCGACTTCACCTTCTATCCGCGCATGGCGGGCCTCTCCGGACGTTTCGCCGGCAGCGACGAAGCCGTGACCGCCGGCATCGTCCGCCGCTGGCTCGAGGCCTCGGGCGAGACGCTGCCGCCGGAGCAGGAGATCGACGACCTGGTGCGCGCCTGCCTGCGCGGGGAAACCCACCGCTGCCGCCTGCGCTCGCTCTCGGCAATCCTGCGCGAGGAGGCCATCGCCACCGTCGATCTGCTCAAGCTCGACGTCGAGAAGAGCGAGCTCCTGGTGCTCGAGGGGCTGGCCGAGGAGGACTGGGGACGCATCCGCCAGATCGCCGCCGAAATCCACGGCGTCGACCTCCTCGAGCGGATCGAGCCGCTGCTCACGGCACACGGCTTCGAGGTCGCGGTGGAAGAGCTGATCCCGGCGGGCGAGCCCGCCGATCTCGTGCACATGCTCTATGCCGTGCGGCCCGGCGGGCCGCTCGCGACGGCCGCCGCCACCGCGGCGGTGCCGCTGTCGCCTGCCGCGGTGGAAGAGTGGCTGCGCAGCCAGCTGCCGCGCTCCATGTGGCCCGACGACTGGGTGGTGCTGGCGGCGCTGCCGCGCACTCCCAACGGCAAGCTGGACCGCAAGGCGCTGCCGGCGCCGGCACCGGCGCCGCGCCACGCGCCGCGAGCAGGCGAGAGCCCGGCCGCCGTCCCCCCTCGCACCGGCACCGAGAGAGCCCTGGTCGAGATCTGGCGCGAGCTGCTGCGGCTGCCGAGCGTGGGGATCGACGACAACTTCTTCGCCCTGGGCGGCAACTCGCTCAAGTCGATGCAGCTGCGGTCGCGCATTCGCACGGTCTTCGGGCTCGACCTGTCGCTGCGTGCTCTGTTCGAGGAGCAAACCATCGCCCGCCAGGGCGCCGCCCTCGAGCAGCTCCTGCGCGCCGGCGGCGGGTCCGCCGCAGCCGGCACGCAGTCCCTGACCCCGTCCCCCGCTCCGGCCGCTGCCATCGCCCGGGCGCCGCGCGATCGGCCGCTGCCCCTGTCGCTCGCGCAGCAACGCCTCTGGGTGCTGTCGCGCTTGGACCCCGACAGCCCGATCTACAACCTCTCCACCCCGCTGCTGGCGGCAGGCGACCTCGATGCCGCCGCCCTGCGCCGCGCCTTCGCGGCTATCGTGGCGCGGCACGAGGCGCTCCGCACCACCTTCCAGGTGGAGGATGGGCAGCCGGTGCAGGTGATCGCCCGCGCCCTGCCGCCGCCGCTGCCGCTCGTCGACCTCTGCCGCCTGGCTGCCGGGCGGCGTCACGGCGAGGCGCTGCGCCTGGCGCGCGAGGACGCCCGGCGGCCCTTCGACCTCGAGCGCGGCCAGCTGCTGCGGACGACCCTGCTGCGACTGCAAGCCGGCGGGCAGGAGACGGCCGAGCATGCGCTGCTCCTCAGCATGCACCATGTTGCCGCGGACGGCGAGTCGCTGACCCTCATGCTCGCGGAGCTCGCCGCCTTCTATGGCGCCGCGCGCCGCGTTGCCGCCGCCGCGCCGGCGGCACGGCAAGGCCTGCCGGCCCCCGAGCCGGTGCCGGGTGTGGCGCCGCTCGCCATCCAGTATGCCGACTATGCCGTCTGGCAGCGCGCCCACGCCGCCCGCGAGTCCCTGGCGGAGCCGCTCGCCTGGTGGCGCGCCTGCCTGCAAGGGGCGCCGGCGACCGTCGAGCTGCCGCTCGACCGCCCGCGCCCCGCGCTGCGCACCGCCAGCGGCGCGAGCCGCCAGCTGCACCTCGACGGCGCGGCGGTGGAGCGGCTCCGCGAGCTCGGCCGCCGCGAGAGCGCGAGCCTGTTCATGGTGCTGCTGGCGGCGTTTGCGGCGCTGCTGCGCCGGCTCACCGGCCAGGACGACCTGGTGGTCGGCACGCCCACCGCCAGCCGGCCGCTGCCCGAGGTCGAGCCGCTGATTGGCTACTTCGCCAACAACCTGGTCCTGCGCCTCGATGCCGCCGGCGATCCTCCTTTCCGCGGCCTGCTGGCCGGATGCCGCGACCGGGCGCTCGCGGCTTACGCCCGCGAGATCCCCTTCGAGCTGCTGATCGAGGAGCTGCGGCCGGAGCGCAACCTCGGCTATAACCCCTTCTACCAGGTCGTCTTCGCGCTGGAAGGCACCGATCGCCCGGAGCTGGCGCTGCCCGGCGTCCGCCTCACTCCTCTCGCCGTCGACCCGGGCACGGCCAAGTTCGACCTCGCGCTTTATGCCGGCGAGCGCCCGGACCGCATGGACTGCCTGCTCGAGCACAGCCTGGACCTCTTCGACCGCGCGACCGCCGCGCGCCTGCTGCGGCACTTCGCCGCCCTGCTGGGTGGCGCGGCGGCGGCGCCCGGCTGCGCCATCTCCGGCCTGCCCATGCTCGACGCGGCGGAGCGGCACCAGCTGCTGATCGAGGCCAACGACACCGCCCGCGCGGCGCCGCGCCAGCCGTTCATCCATCGCCGCATCGCGGCCGTGGCCGCCGAGCGCCCTGGTGCGCCGGCCGTTTCCGGCGGCGGGCACACGCTCTCCTACGGCGAGCTCGACCGCGGCGCCAACCGCCTCGCCCGGCGCCTGGCGGCCCTCGGCGTGCGCCCCGAGACACCGGTGGCGGTCGCCCTCGACCGCTCCCCCGACCTGATCGTGGCGATGCTCGGGATCTGGAAGGCGGGCGGCGCCTACGTGCCGCTCGACCCCGTCTATCCCAAGGAGCGGCTGGCCTTCATGCTCGCGGACTCGCGAGCGGCCGTGCTCATCACCCGCGCGGAGCTGGCAGCGGACCTCGCGCCCGGCCTGCCCCAGGGGACGTCGCTGCTGCTGGCCGAGCGCGGGGGCGGCGAGCCCGCGGACGATTCGCGGTTGCCGGAAGCTCGGCTGCTGCCCGGCAACCTCGCTTACATCATCTACACCTCGGGCTCGACCGGGCGGCCCAAGGGGGTGATGATCGAGCACGGCTCCCTGGCCAGCTACGTGGACACGGCGATCGAGTCCTACGGCGTCGAGCCCGCGGACCGCGTCTTGCAGTTCTGCTCCACCAGCTTCGACATCAGCATCGAGGAGATCGTGCCCTGCCTGACGCGCGGCGCCGAGCTGGTGCTGCGCGACGATGCGATGCTGGCGTCGATCCCGGCTTTCCTGGCGGCCTGCGACGCCTGGCAGCTGACCATGCTCAGCCTCCCCACGGCCTGGTGGCACGAGATCGCGGCCGCCCTGCCGGGGAGCGATGCGAGCCGGGCGCCGGCGCTGCCGCCGTCGCTGCGCCTGGCGGTGATCGCCGGCGAGCGGGCCCTGCCCGAGCGCCTCACGGCCTGGCAGCAGCGTGCGGCAGGGCGCCCGCGTCTCGTCAACACCTTCGGCCTGACCGAGTCGACGATCATCTCCACGGTCGGCGAGCTGACCAGCTGCGACATGGCCCGCCTGCGCGAGGTGCCGATCGGCCGCGTCATCGCGGACACCGAGCTGCACCTGCTCACTCCCGCGCTGGCGCCGGTGCCGCTCGGCGTGACCGCCGAGCTGTACATCGGCGGCGGCCTGCTGGCGCGCGGCTATCACCGGCGGCCGGAGATCACCGCCGAGCGCTTCCTGCCGCACCCGGCGAGCGCCGCGTCCGGCGCTCGTCTCTACCGAACCGGCGACCTGGCGCGCCGCCGCGCCGACGGCGAGCTCGAGTACCTCGGCCGGGGCGACGAGCAGCACAAGATCCGCGGCTACCGCATCGAGCTGGGCGAGATCGAGGCGGCGCTCGCCGGGCATCCCTGCCTCTCGGCCGCGGCGGTGGCGGTCGAAGAGCCGCGTCCCGGCGAGCCGCGGGTGGTCGGCTACGTGGTGGCGCGCCAAGAGCCCGCGCCGCGGGCCGGCGAGCTGCAGTCGTTCCTGCGGCGAGCCCTGCCCGAGTACATGGTGCCGGCGGCCTTCGTGTTCCTGCCGCGGCTGCCGCTGACCGCCAACGGCAAGCTCGATCGCGCCGCCCTCGCCGGGGCCCCGGGGGTGCCCAGCGAGCCCGGCGCCGACTTCCTGCCGCCGCGCGACGACCTCGAGCGGGCCGTCGCCGAGGTCTGGCGGCGGGCCCTGGGAGCCGAGCAAATCGGCATCGACCAGAACTTCTTCGACCTCGGCGGCCACTCGCTGGCGCTGATCCGGGTCCAGGACGGGCTGCGCGGGCGCTTCGGCCGTGACCTGCCGCTGGTGGAGCTGTTTCGCGCGCCGACGGTGGCGGCCATGGCGCGGCTGCTGGCGCCGGCGCACGCCGCGGCGGCCGCGGACGCCGCGGCCAGCACGACGGCGCACGAGCGGCAGCTCCGCGAACGCGCCGCACGCATGCGTGCCGCCGCCGAGCAGCCGCGCTTCGCCGCCGTGCGCGGCCGCGAGCGGGCTCGCCCGGAGCGCTAGCCCCTCATCTCTCGCCGCGGGTCCTTGCCTCGCCGGCGGCCCCTCTGAAACCTCCGACGGCCGCGGACCGACTCATTGGGTTGGAAGCGCCAGTGAATGGCGCCAGGAGGTGTCAGATGGGCTCCCTCGGAGGCATAGTCGGCGATCTCGTTGGATTCATGTACGCTGCTCTTTTCGGGTTCGTGCTGCCGGTCCTGATCTTGGTTCTGGCTCTCAAGGCGCAAAATCGCAAGCGGGAGCGGCTCAGCCGCGAGCGCCTGGCCGCGATCGAGAAGGGAGTGGAATTGCCGTTGATCGAAGGTCCGCGTCAGCGGCAGCGGATGAGCTCGCGCGCCGGGGCTCTGCTCCTGATTCCGATTGGCATCGGCCTGTCCGTTGCCCTGTGGCAGAGTGGAGCTGCCTGGTCCTGGGGCTTGATCCCGGGACTGATCGGCCTGGCCCTCCTGGCACAGTGGCTCACCGGCGGCAAGCGCGTATGGGAACGCCAGCAGGCCCTCGACGAGGAGCTGCACCTGGCCTACATCGACCTGCTGCGCCGCAGCGGCCCGGGCGCCAAGCCGGTGGCGAGCGCCGACTGATCCCTAATAGATGGCGGGCGAGGCCGCAGGTGATCCGGAATCCGAGAGGACTCGGGAGCGAGAGCTCGCGCGCAGCTGCGCGGCGGGTGACGTCGCCGCGCAGCATGAGCTCGTGCGCCGCTTCTCCTCGCTCGTCTGGTCGCTCTGCCTCCGCGCCGGGCTGCCCGATGCGGAGGCCCAAGATGTCAGCCAGGAGGTCTTCTGGCGGGTCTTCCAGGCGCTCCCTGGCTTCCGCGGCGAGTCGCGGCTCTCGACCTGGATCTCCACGGTGGCTCTCCGGCGCATCGTCGACCATCGTCGCTCGCGGGCCCGGCGCGACGTCGCGGTCGGAGCTCCCTCGGATCCCGGTTTTCCGTTGCCCGCGCAACCGGCGTCCTCGTCTCCGGAGAACGACGCCAACCTGTCTCAACGCCGGCAGCGCGTGCGTGGTGCGCTCGACCGTCTGGCCGAGCCGGCGCGATCGGTGCTCGTGGCATACTACCTGGGTGAGATGCCCGTGATGGCAATCGCCCGCATCCTCAGAATGCCCGAGGGGACGGTCAAGACCCACCTCCACCGCGGCCGCCAGACGCTGCGCAACCACCTGAGGGACCTGTGCTGAGCTGCAGGGACTTTTGCGACCGGCTGTACGACGAGGACTGCCGCCACGCCATGGCTGGACGTGGTCCCCTGCCAACGGATGTCTCGGTGCACCAGCAGGAGTGTGCCGGCTGCCGTCTGGTGTGGGCGCAGGCTGCCGAAGACCTCGCGACGTTGCCGCATCTACTGCTCGAGCCCGCGCCCGCGGCGCTGCTGGCTGATCTCCGTGTCTCCGTGATCAAAGGCATGGAGCTCCCGCCCACGCTCGACTGGACGGCGGCGATCACCTGGGCGGCGATCGGCGCGGTCCTGCCGGCGTTGGCGGCCGTGGCCGGCCCCCTGCCGTCATGGCTCGCCGCCATGGGGCCGCTGAGCCTCTCCCTGGTAGGAGCCTCGTTCGCCTTCGCGGCGAATGCAGCGACCGGAGCGCTGCGCGAGGCGATCGGATAAGCGGCTCCTTTGCCGCGCTCGCACGCGGCGACGTTCGCGGGCTTGGCACCGAGGAACTGCGTTCGATCTGCGCCAAGACCCGTCAGGGTTGTGGGTGAGGAACCACTTGTCGAAGCCGCTGGTGATTCTCGGTCTGGCCGTCGCGGCGCTCTTCGCCGCCTACTGGGCGCTGCTCTTCCTGACCCAGCGGGCGTTGCTCTTCCCGGCGCCGCCCGCCTCCGGAGCGCCGGCGCGTCCGGCCGATGCGGCGCAGCTCTGGCTCGCAACCGCCGGCGGACGCACCGAAGCCTGGTTCCTCCCGGCAACGGCCCGGCCGGCAGCAGCGAGCTCGCTGCTGATCTTCAGCCACGGCAACGGCGAGCTGATCGACCACTGGCCGGCGGAGTTCGACCCGCCGCGAAGCTGGGGCGTCGCCGTCCTGCTGGTCGAATACCCTGGCTACGGGCGTTCGCACGGCCACCCCGCGGAGGCGACGATCACGCAGACGATGCTGGCAGCCTATGACTGGGCCAGAGCCCAGCCGGGGATCGACCCGGGCCGGATCGTGGCGTATGGCCGGTCGGTCGGCGGCGGCGCGGCCTGCCAGCTGGCGGCGCGGCGCCCGGTGTCCGGCCTGATCCTGGAATCGGCCTTCACGAGTGTACGGGCGTACGCTCGAGGTTACGGGGCGCCCGCCTTCCTGGTCCGCGATCCGTTCGACAACCAGGCCGTCCTGCGGCGGTATCGTGGGCCGCTCCTGCTCCTGCACGGCAGCCACGACGACGTCACGCCAGCCAGCCACAGCCGGGCGCTCGCGGCGGCAGCCCGCCAGGCCGAGCTGCACCTGCTGCCCTGCGGACACAACGATTGCCCGCGGCAGTGGCCGCTGATCCGCGCCTTCCTGGGCCGCCACGGCCTGCTGCCGGGAGGCGGCGCCGGCGAATCGTGAGTGGTCGGCAGGTCATCCGGATGATGAAGGCGACGAAAAGGGGGACGGGCATCATGAACGCCTTGCCGCCATTACCGCGGGACATCCTGCATTGCATCGGCAACACCTCCTTGTTGGCGTTGCGCAACATCGTGCCCGGAAACGGCTCGCGCATCCTTTTGAAACTCGAGAACGAGAACCCCACGGGCAGCATGAAGGACCGGATGGCGATGACCATGATCGCAGCCGCGGAGGCGGATGGGCGCCTGACCCCGGGTCGTCCTGTCGTCGAATATACCGGCGGCAGCACCGGGGTGTCCCTGTCCCTGGTCTGCGCGGTGAGGGGTTATCCTCTGCATGTCGTTTCTTCGGATGCCTTCGCGCGAGAAAAGCTCGATCACATGCGAATCATGGGGGCCACGCTGCAAATCATCGAGAGCGAGAGCGGGCGCATGACGGAGAAGCTCACTCGGGACATGATCGAAGCTGCCCGCGTCATCGTGGCAAACACCGGCGGCTTCTGGACCGATCAGCTGAACAACAGCGACCAGATCACGGCTTACCACCAGATGGCGGAGGAAATCTGGACGCAAACCGCGGGACAGATCGATGGCTTCGTCCAGTGCGTGGGCACCGCCGCCTCCCTGCGGGGCAACGGCGAAGCCTTACGTCGCCACAATGAAAAGATAAGAGTCGTCGCCGTCGAGCCTGCCGAATCCCCGGTCCTGTCGGGCGGCCCGTCGGGCGGTCACAAGATCGATGGAATCGGTGCGGGGTTCGTGGTGCCGCTCTGGCGGGAAGACGCCGCCGACGAGATCGAACGGGTGTCCACGGAGGAGTCCGTGGCCATGACCATGCGGCTGGCCCGGGAGGAAGGGCTCTTTGCGGGAACCTCCACCGGCGCCAACGTCGTCGCCGCCTTGCGGCTCGCCGAGCGGCTGGAACCGCACGCGACCGTCGTCACCGTCATGTGCGACACCGGGATGAAATACCTCAGCCATCATCGCGCTCCCACTTGATGCTCCAGGCTCTGCGGCACGCCACGCTGAAGATCCGATGACCGCGGCCGGAGAGTCGATGCGCGTACGGTGCTGCATCGCCGGCGGCGGGCCTGCCGGGGTGATGCTCGGGTACTTGCTGGCTCGCGCCGGCATCGAAACCCTGGTCCTGGAAAAACACCCGGACTTCCTGCGCGACTTCCGCGGCGATACCGTGCACCCTTCGACGCTCGACGTGATGGCCGAGCTGGGCCTCCTCGATTCGCTGCTCGAGATCCCGCACCAGGAGCTGCGGGAGATCCACGGGCAGATCGGCGACACCGAGATCAAGCTCGCCGACTTCTCCCACCTCTCGACTCGTTGCCGCTTCCTGGCGCTCATGCCGCAGTGGGATTTCCTCGATTTCCTCGCCGCGCAGGGCCGCCGCTATCCGACCTTCCAGCTGCAAATGGAAACCGAGGTCAAAGACCTGATCGAAGAGAACGGCCGCGTTGCCGGCGTGCTGGCCGCGTCGCCGCGGCGCGAGCTGCGGGTGGCGGCCGACCTCGTCGTCGCCGCGGATGGACGCCACTCGACGGTGCGGGCGCGGGCCGGCCTCGCGGTCCAGGACCTCGGAGCGCCGATCGACGTCCTGTGGATGCGTCTCTCCAGGCGGCAGGAGGACCCGCCCCAGAGCCTCGGCCGCCTGAATTTCGGCCGGATGCTGGTGATGATCGACCGCGGCAGCTACTGGCAGTGCGGTTACGTGATCCGCAAGGGGCTCTTCGGCGAGATCCAAGCCCGCGGCATCGAGGGCTTTCGCGGCGACGTCGCGAGAGTTGCGCCATTCCTGCGCGACCGGCTGCCGGAGCTCAAAGATTGGAACGACGTCAGGTTGCTGAGTGTCAAGGTGGATCGCCTGAAGCGCTGGTGGAAGCCGGGCCTGCTGTGCATCGGCGACGCCGCGCATGCCATGTCGCCGATCGGCGGCGTCGGGATCAACCTGGCCATTCAGGACGCCGTGGCGGCCGCGAACCTCCTGGCGCAACCGCTGCTCGACGGCCGGCTTGCCGGGCGGCATCTCGCAGCCGTGCAGCGCCGGCGCATCTTCCCGACGCGCGTCACCCAGTCGGTCCAGGTGATCATCCAGGAGCGCGTCCTCAACCGGGTGCTTGCCGAAGAGAAACCCTTGACCGCGCCATGGCCGCTGCGGCTGTTCAACCGCTGGCCGTGGCTCAGGCGCATTCCACCGCGGGTGATCGGCGTCGGCGTCCGCCCCGAGCACGTGCGCTCGCCGGCCAGGACGCCGACTTGAGGAGACCGCGCCGCGGCATCCGCCGCGCGCGGCTCGAGCATTCATGGCGAAAACGCTGCTAACCGGCGCGGCTGCCGTCGGGAACGGGACGTTCGGGGACGGCCAGGGCCGGGGTGATGCCGTCGGCGTAGCCGAGGTCGAAGAGCATGCCCTCCGAGCGCTCCCCCATCATGTTCCTGGGCTCGAGGTTGACGACGAACAGCGCTTGGCGGCCCTCGAGCTCGCGGGGATCGGCGCGCTCCTGCTTGATGGCGGCGAGGATGGTCCGCTGGTGATCACCGAAGCTCACCCGCAGGCGCACCAGCTTGTGAGACCCGGGGACGTCCTCGACCGCCTGGATGGTGCCGACCCGAATGTCGAGCGCCTCGAGGGCGGCGAGCGGCACGGTGGGCTTCACTGGCGCCGGCGTCATAGCGTCTCGGATCAGCTGAGCTCGTCAGCCGGGCCGCTCGGTCGGGCTCTTGGGACCGGGCCCCGGCAGGGGCGGAGGCTCGACTCCGGCGGCCGCGGCTTCCAGCAGCTGGTCGACGGTCGGGTGGCGGTAGATGACCTGGGCCTGGTTCTGGAAGAGGCCGCCGGTGTCGGCGGTGGGACCGTAGGTCGAGAAGAGGTCGTGGCCGAGGAGGCGAAGGTAGGCGGTGAGCTGGCCGCGATGGTGGGCGGTGTGAGCGATACGGCGAACGAGGACCCAGGCACGCGAGCGTTCGACGTCAAAGAAACGCGTCGACTCCTCGAACCAGGATTCGGGCTTGGCGGCGAGCTGCCGCAGCCGGCTCTCGGAGGCGCCGGCGTACCGCCGCAAGAAGGCAAGACGGGTCTCCTCGGGCGGCAGGGGGGGCTCGCCGAGATCGATGCCCAGCATGGTGCGCATCCACAGGTCCTCGCCCGCGCACTGGTGGACCATGTGCTCGCGCGGCGTCCGCGCGCGCGGCTCGGGCCGGAAGGAGAGCTCGGAATCGGCGAAGTGGGACCAGACGCTCAGGGTCTTGATCCGCTCGGTGGCGTAGGTTTCGACCAGGAAGTCGTAACGCCCCATCGCCGTCACCGGTGCCTCCTACCCGGAAACCTGCCGCTGCTCGAGCACCCGGCCGAGGTGGCCGGAGGTCAAGCGGTGGAGGGCCGGATGGTCGCGCAGCAGCGTCTCTTCGCGGCGGGGGCCGGTCGAGACCAGGGTGACCGGGGCTTCGAGCTCCTGCTCGATGAAGTCGATGTAGTCGCGGGCGGCGGGCGGCAAGTCGGCCTCGTCGAGGATGCCGGCCGTCGGGCGTTTCCAGCCCTTGAAGATGCGCAGGACGGGCTCGGCGCTCTCCAGGCTATGGAGGTCGGGAGGCAGGTCGCGCAGCACCTTGCCGTCGCGGCGGTAGCCGACGCAGACCGGGACCTCGTCGAAGTCGTCGAGGACGTCGAGCTTGGTGAGGGCGACGGTGTCGATGCCGTTGAGCAACTGGGCGTAGCGGGCGACGACCGTGTCGAGCCAGCCGCAGCGGCGGGGCCGGCCGGTGACGGTGCCGTACTCGTTGCCGCGCTGGCGCAGGAACTCGCCGCGGGCATCGGTCAGCTCACAGGGGAAGGGGCCGCCGCCGACGCGGGTGGTGTAGGCCTTGAGCACGCCGATGGCGCCGTCGATGCTGGTCGGCGGCACGCCGGTGCCGGTGCAGGCGCCGCCGGCCGTGGAGTTGGAGCTGGTGACGTACGGATAGGTCCCGTGGTCGAGGTCCAGCAGGGTTCCCTGGGCGCCCTCGAAGAGCAGTGCGCGGTCGGCGGCGATCCAGGCGTTGAGCAGCTGCTCGGTGTCGCGCAGATGCGGCTCGAGGCGCTCGGCCCAGGCGCGGCACTGCTCGACGCCGACGTCCGCCCCTAGGGCCGCCAGCGGCTGGGCGCCGAGCGCCGCGAGCTCCGCCTCGGCACGCTGGCGCAGGATCGACAGCCGGTCCGCGAGGTCCGGCGCCGCCAGGTCGCAGGTGCGCAGGCCGTAGCGCGACGCCTTGCTGGCGTAGGCGGGGCCGATGCCGCGCGACGTGGTGCCGATGCGGTTGCCGCCCCTGGCTTCCTCGCGCGCCCGGTCGAGGGCGGCGTGCAAGGGGAACAGCACGTGCGCGCGGTTGGAGACGAAGAGGCGGCCGGCGAACTCCACGCCGGAAGCGGCGAGCTGGCCGAGCTCCTCGAGGAAGGCGTCGGGAGCGATCACCATGCCGTTGCCCATGAAGCAGGCCATGCCGGCATGCAGGATGCCGGAGGGGATCAGCCGCAGCGAGAAGTGGCGGTCGCCGAACTTGACCGTGTGGCCGGCGTTGTGGCCGCCCTGGTAGCGCACTACCCCGTCGAAGGCCGGGCAGAGGAGATCGACGATCTTACCCTTCCCCTCGTCCCCCCATTGCATCCCCACGATGATGACGTTGGCCATGAAGCTCTCTTCGAGAAGGAGAAGGCGCCGAGAATTGCGATCGCTCAGTCATCGACAGGAGGGGAGCCCCAGGTGATGTTCGGAGCCAAGCGCAGCCGGGGCGGGACAGTAGCAGATGGTGGGACGCCCGGCAAGAAGATGCTAGCATGACCGGCCAGGGCACCGGCAGCGCGCGAAGGCCAGCCTTTTGCAGATCCTTCTCCGATCCGCCAACATCGTTTTACCACTGGCTTACCTGCTGGTGGCGGTCGCCTACGGCTTCGTTTTCTTCGCCGCCGAGGCGCGGGCGCAACGCGCCGCGGCGCCGGCGTTGCGCGCGGTCATCCTGCTCCATCTAGCCACCCTCCTGGGTCTGGCCGCCCAATGGCGGCAGTTCCCGGCGGCCACCGAGTCGCAGGCGCTGTCGCTGATCGCCTTCGCGGTGGCGGTGGTCTATGCGTTCGTCGAATGGCGCGGCCGCGAGCGGAGCACGGGCTTCTGGCTGGTGGCCCTGGTCTTCTTCTTCCAACTGCTGGCGTCGGTCTTCGCGCGGCCCGAGACGCCGGACCGGGCGATCTTCCACGACCCGATCTTCGCCGTCCACGTGTCGCTGGCGTTGCTCGGGTACGCGGCGTTCGCGGTGGCGGCGGCCTACGCCTTCCTGTTCTTGCAGCTCTACCGCGACCTCAAGGCCGGCCGCTTCTCGACGTTCTACGGCAAGCTGCCGCCGCTGGCCGTGCTCGAGCGGATGATGCTGGTGGCCTTGACCGCCGGGTTCGTATCGCTCACCGGCGCGGTGGTGACCGGCGCCTTCTGGGCGCAAAGGCTCTATCCGAGCGACTGGCTCCACGACCCGAAGATCCTGGCCACCCTGATCACCTGGGCCATCTACGGGTCGGCACTGCTGCTGCGGCGGCTACGCCGCTGGCAGGGGCGCCAGACGGCCCTGGCCAGCCTGGCCGGCCTGGCGACCATCCTGTTCTCGCTGGTGGCGGTGAATCTTTTCTTCAGCGGCTTCCATGCTTTCTAGTTTCCAACGCCTCCGGCGATCCCGTGCCATGAAACAGGTGCCAGCAGCAATCGTTCGAGGACTACTCGAAGCGTCTATCGGGTCTCCCCCCGCAACCCCTCGATCCCCTTCCCACCCCTCCGGGGGGGAAGGGGACGCCCCCTCCCCTTCGCTTCGGTCAACAATTACGTCTTAGCGCCATGGCCGACGCCCCCGATCCGACCGCCGAGCAGCGCCAGACCGATCCCGGTCGCCCGACCCATGCGGCCGGCCCCAGCATCCTGCTGCTGGGCATCGACTTCCACACCGTGCCGATCGAGCTGCGCGAGCGCGTCGCCCTCGGCCAGGAGGAGGCCGAGAAGATGCTGGTGCACCTGCTGGCACGCTCCGCGATCGCCGAGGCGATGCTGCTGTCGACCTGCAACCGCACCGAGGTCGTGCTGCAGCCGCGCGACGAGCAAGAGGCCTACCGCGCCGCCCTCGAGCTGGTGTTCTTGGCCCGGGCGCCGGAGGTCGAGCGTCCCGGCCTGCTCTACGTCAAGCGCAACCACGGCGCCGCCCGCCACCTGCTGGGCGTTGCCTGCGGCCTCGAATCGATGGTGCTGGGCGAGCACGAGATCCTTGGCCAGGTCAAGCAGGCGGCGGCGCTTGCCGAGGCCGTCGGTGCGGCGGGGCCGGTGCTGCGTCGGCTGCTGCGCAGCGCGCTGGTGGCCGGGAGGCGCGCGCGTCAGGAGACGGCGATCTCGGCCGGCGCGGTGTCGCTCGGCTACGCGGTGATCGAGCTGGCGCGCAACATCTTCCGCGACCTGGACGACTGCCGCGTGCTGCTGATCGGGGCCGGCGAGATCGCCCGGGCGGTGGCGCGCAACCTGGCCGAGCGCGGCGCCCGCGAGCTGACCGTCGCCAACCGCTCTCCCGAGCGGGCGCGGCAGTTCCAGGAACTGTTCCCGCAGGCGGTGGCGCTGCCGTTCGCGGAGCGCCTCACGGCCATCCGCGACGCCGACCTGGTGATCGCCTCGACGGGCGCCGACGAACCGGTGCTGACACGGCGGCAGCTCGCCGAGGCGATGGGCGAGCGACCCAGCCGCGCGCTGCTGGTGGTCGACCTGGGCGTGCCGCGCAACGTCGAGACCGAGGCGGGGCGCATCGAGAACGTCTTCCTGCACTCG
>DASZHY010000204.1:0-4345 GCA_035949675.1 Thermoanaerobaculia bacterium | reverse complement strand
GGCGCTCGCGGCGTTCGCCCATCAGGACTACCCGTTCGCGCTGCTCGCCGAGCGTCCGGGCGAAGCGAGGGACGCCAGCCGCTCGCCGATCTTCCAGGCGATGTTCGCGCTGTACCGGGAGCGCCACGAGCGCGAGCGGGGCCTGGGCGGCTTTGCGCTCGGCGAGGCCGGGGCGGAGATCGCGCTGGGCGGCGCGGAGGGGCCGGTGCTCGCATCGGTGCGGCTGGACCGGCGCAGCGCCCAGTTCGATCTGAGCCTGCTGGCCGCCGAGCTCGACGGCGAGCTGGCCGTCGCGCTGCAGTACAACAGCGACCTGTTCGACGGGGTGACGGCGGAGCGGATGCTCGGGCAGCTGGGCACCCTGGCCGCTGCCGTCGCCGGCATCGGCGCAGGATGCGCCGGCGCCGGCGGGGGCGGCGGCGAAGACGGGCTGGGACAACGGCGGCCGAGCGTCCGGGAGCTGCCGTTGCTCGGCGCCGGCGAGCGGCACCAGCTGCTGGTGGAATGGAACGACGCGGCCGACATGACAGTTGCGGGGTGGCTGCCGGCCGCGGCGGCGCGGGTGCACGAGCTGTTCGAATGGCAGGCGGCGCGGCGGCCGCAGGCGCCGGCGGTGGCCGGGCAGGGCTTGACGCTGACCTATGGCGAGCTGGAGGCGCGGGCGAACCGGCTGGCGCGCTACCTGCGGCGGCTGGGAGTGGGTCCGGAAGTGCGGGTGGGGCTGTGCGTCGAGCGGACGCCGGAGATGGTGGTGGCGCTGCTCGCCATCCTCAAGGCGGGCGGCGCCTACGTGCCGCTCGACCCGGGCCATCCGGCGGCGCGGCTGGGGCTGGTGCTGGGCGACAGCGCGCCGGCGGTGCTGGTGACCGAAGAACGCTGGCTGGAGCGGCTGGGCGGCGAGGGCGGTGCCGGCGGCGCGTTTGCCGTCTGCCTCGATCGGGAGCGGGAATGGATCGCGGCCGAGGACGGGGCGCCGCTGGACGATGCGACGGCCGCGGGTGGGCCGGAGAACCTGGCCTACGTCATCTATACCTCGGGCTCGACGGGCCAGCCGAAGGGCGTGGGCCTGCCGCACCGGGCGGTGGTGAACTTCCTGCGGGCGATGGCCGAGCGGCCGGGTCTCGCCGCGGGCGACGTCGTGCCGGCGCTGACCACGCTGACCTTCGACATCGCGGGGCTCGAGATCTACCTGCCGCTGGCGGTGGGCGGGCGGGTGGAGGTGGTGGGCAGCGAGGAGGGCGCCGACGGCGGCCGCCTGGCGGCGCGGCTGGCGGCCTCCGGAGTCACGGCGATGCAGGCGACGCCGGCGACCTGGCGGCTGCTGCTGGATGCGGGCTGGCCGCCGCAGCCGGATGCGGGCCGGGTGGAGAGGCGCGAGCGGCCCGGCGAGCGGGGCCGGCCCGGCTGGCGGCTCGAGGCGCCGAGGTTCAAGGCGCTGTGCGGCGGCGAAGCGCTGCCGCGGGAGCTGGCGGCGGCGCTGGTGGCGCGGGGGGTCGAGCTGTGGAACGTCTACGGTCCGACCGAGACGGCGGTGTGGTCGGCGGTCCGGCGGGTTGCGGAGCCGGCGGCGGCGAACGCGGCGGCGAGCGGCGTGGTGGGGCTTGGCCGGCCGATCGCCAACACGCGCTTCTACGTGGTCGACCCGGGGCTCCTGCCGGTGCCGGTGGGCGCCGCCGGCGAGCTGGCGATCGGCGGCGAGGGGCTGGCGCGGGGGTACTGGGGTCGGCCGGAGCTGACCGCCGAGCGGTTCGTGCCGGACCCGTGGGGCGGGAGCGGGCCGGAACGCGGCGGGAGGCCGGCCCGGGGGCAGAGGTTGTACCGCACCGGTGACCTCGTGCGGCATCGGCCGGACGGCGATCTGGAGTTCCTGGGACGGATCGACCATCAGGTCAAGGTGCGGGGTTTCCGCATCGAGCTGGGCGAGATCGAGTCGGCGCTGCGACAGCACCCCGCGGTAGGCCAGGCGGTGGTGACGGCGCTGGGAGAGGGGACCGGCCGGCGGCTGGTCGCCTACCTGGTGCCGCGGACCGGCGAGCCGGAGCCGCGGGCCGGGCCGGCCGCAGCCCCGCCTGGCGGCGCCGCGGGGATGGACGACGCATGGACGGCGGGGCTGCGGCAATGGCTGCGGCGGCGTTTGCCGGAGTACATGGTGCCGGCGGACTTCGTGGCCCTCGAGCGGCTGCCGCTGTCGCCCGCCGGCAAGGTGGACCGCAAGGCGTTGCCGGCCCCGGCCGCGCGGCGGGCGGGAGAGGCTGACGGCGGCAGGCGCATCGCGCCGCGCACGCCGACCGAGGAGCTGCTGGCGGGGATGTGGTCCGAGCTGCTGGGGATCGCCGGCGAGCAGGTGGGTGCGGCGGACGACTTCTTCCGGCTCGGCGGTCACTCGCTGCTGGCGGTGCGGGTGGCGGCGCGTCTGCGCGAGCTGCTGGGCGTCGAGCTGTCGCTGCCGCGGCTGCTGCAGCTGTCGCGGCTCGAGGACCTCGCGCGGGAGGTGGAGGAGCTGGGCCGTGGCGGGCGGCCGCAACCGGCGCCGATCCGGCGGCTGCCGCGAGAGGCCGGGAAGGCGCTGGCGGCCACACCGTCGTTTGCGCAGGAGCGGCTCTGGTTCCTCGAGCAGCTGGAGCCGGGCAGCCCGGCCTACAACGAGCCGCGGGCGCTGCGGCTCAGGGGACGCCTGGACGTGGCGGCGCTGGCAGGCAGCCTCGCGGAGATCCGCCGGCGCCACGAGGTGCTGCGCACGCGGTTTGCGGCGCCGGGGAGCGGCGTGGTGGCGGTGGCCGACGTGGAGGTGGCGCCGGAGCGGGAGTTGCCGGTGGTGGATCTCGGGCGACTGCCGGGCAGGCGGCGGACGGCGCTGGCGGAGCGCCTGGTGGCGGCGGAGGCGCGCCGGCCGTTCGACCTCGGCGCCGGGCCGCTGCTGCGAACCGCGCTGCTGCGGCTGGCGCCCGCCGGCGTGCGGCGCGGGCCAAGCGTGCGGCGCGGGCGGCGCTCGCGAGACGAGCCGGACGAGCACGTGCTGCTGCTGACGACCCATCACATCGTCAGCGACGGCTGGTCGCTCGAGGTGCTGGCGCGCGAGCTGGCGGCCGGCTACGCGGCGCGGGTGGCGCCGGCGGCGCCCCCGTCGCTGCCGGCCCTGCCGATCCAGTATGCGGATTTCGCCCGGTGGCAGCGGGAGTGGCTCTCCGGCGAGACCCTGGCGGCGGAGCTGGCGTTCTGGCGCGAGCAGCTGGCGGGCGCGCGCGGCATGCCGCCGCATCTCGAGCTGCCGCTGGACCGGCCGCGCCTGGCGGTGGCGAGCGCGCGCGGCGCGCGGCGCACGCAGGCGCTGCCGCCGGCGCTGGCCGGCGAGCTGGCGGCGCTGGGACCGCGCCACGGCGCGACGCTGTTCATGACCCTGCTGGCGGCGTTCGATGCGCTGCTGTCGCGCTACAGCGGCCAGACCGACCTGGCGGTCGGCACGGTCGTCGCCAACCGCGGCCGGCTGGAGACCGAAAACCTCGTCGGCCTTTTCGTCAACACGCTGGTGCTGCGCGTCGACCTGGGAGGCGATCCGGACGTCGGCGAGCTGCTGGGCCGGGTGCGGCAGACGGCGCTGGGCGCCTATGCGCATCAGGACGTGCCGTTCGACAAGCTGGTCGGCGAGCTCGGGGCGTCGCGTGGGCCGGCGGAGAGTCCCTTCTTCCAGACGGTGCTGGCGATCCATGCCGCGCCGCCGCCACTGGCGCTGCCGGGCGTGGCGGTGGAGGTGCTCGAACCCTACAGCGGCACCGCCAAGTTCGACCTGTCGCTGGCGGTGGCGAAGACGGCGGCCGGTGGGCTGAGCTGCAGCTGGACGTGGCGCACCGACCTCCTCGACGCGGCGACCGTCGAGCGGCTCGGCAGTCACTGGCGCAACCTGCTGGCGGGAATGGCAAGCGCAGGGACGGGCGGGCCGGGAGCGGCCGCCCGGCTGGCGGCGCTGCCGCTGCTCGCGGCGGCCGAGCGCCATCAGCTGCTGGTGGAATGGAGCGACCAGCAAGAAGTGCCGCGATTGGCGACGGGCGGTCGCGGCTCCGATGGTCGCCAGTCGCGACACTCGTTGCTGGTCGGAGCCGCGGCAGGCACGGCCCGGGAAGCCGGCGACGACCTGGTGCACACTCCCTTCGAGCGCCAAGCGGCGCGCGACCCGGACGTGGTGGCGCTGGTGGCCGGCCAGGCGGCCGGCCCGGGCGGCCGGGGACCGCTGACGCTCACCTACCGCGAGCTCGAGGCGCGGGCGAACCGGCTGGCGCGGACGCTGCGGGGCCTGGGCGTCGGACCCGAGCAGGTCGTCGGCATCTGCGCCGAGCCCTCGTGCGCGCTG
>DASZHY010000203.1:0-30263 GCA_035949675.1 Thermoanaerobaculia bacterium | reverse complement strand
TCTGTATTCACTGGCGTGGTGGGCGGGGTTGCGAGCGAGGCGCTAGCCGCAGCCTCAGAGGGTGGAACGACACTTGATCCACTTTCAGCGGCCGCAAGTCGAGCTGCTCAGAGTGTCCGTTCTGGTAGTGGTCCTGCGCTCGGAGAGGCTTACGCCGTGGCCCTCTAGTGTCCTGTCTCATTGGTTCGTACGTTAAGTAGTGCGTGCATTAACTTCGAGGGTGCGTCGTGCGAACCGCGCCATGCTGGCGAGGATTTCGTCAGCGGTTTTGGTCCAGACGAACGGCTTCGGTGCTGCGTTGTGGGCGTCGATGAATTCTCGGATGGCTTGTTCGAGGGCGAGAACGCTGCGGTGGGCGCCGCGCCGAATCTGTTTGTTGGTTAGCTCAGCAAACCAGCGCTCGATGAGGTTGAGCCATGAGCCGTAGGTGGGAGTGAAATGCACATGGAAGTGCGGCCGTTTGGCGAACCAGTTGCGGATGAGAGCGGTCTTGTGCGTGCCGTAGTTGTCCATGATGAGGTGCACTTCTTGGTCGGGCTCTACATTGGCCTCGATGAGGTCGAGAAATTTGCGGAACTCGAGCGAGCGATGCCGCCGACGAGTCTCGCCCAGCACCTCCCCGCTCTTCACGTCGAGGGCAGCGAACAGCGAGGTCGTGCCGTGTCGCTTGTAGTCATGGGAGCGCCGCTCGACTTGCCCGGGCCGCATCGGCAGCAGTGGTTGGGTACGATCCAAGGCCTGGATTTGCGACTTTTCATCCACACAGAGCACCAGCGCGTGCTCGGGCGGGTTGACGTAGAGGCCAACGATGTCGCGCACCTTGTCGATGAGCAAAGGATCGGGCGAGAGCTTGAAGGCTTCGCTGCGATGCGGTTGCAGACCGAACGCTCGCCAGATGCGGTTGATCGTGCTGCGCGAAAGACCGCTCGCCGCGGCCATCTGACGCACGCTCCAGTGGGTAGCACCAGGAGGTTTGGTCTCCAACGTC
The DNA here is from genome assembly GCA_035949675.1 of Thermoanaerobaculia bacterium. Classification (GTDB taxonomy): domain Bacteria; phylum Acidobacteriota; class Thermoanaerobaculia; order Multivoradales; family UBA5704; genus JASLEW01. The sequence continues at coordinate 29,275 of DASZHY010000203.1, read as the reverse complement.
CGCACGATGACGTCTTCGACTTGGAGGTCGCTGATGGTACGCTGCGCCCCCGGCCGCGGCTCGTCGAGAAGACCGTCGCAGCGCGCCGCAATGAAGCGCTGCCGCCACTTGCAGACCGTCTTCTCGTTAAGCCGCAGCTTCCTCGCCACGGTCTTGTTGTCCAGCCCGCTGGCGCAGGCCAAGACAATGCGCGCGCGCCGCGCCAGATGCGGCTGGGTACGAGCCCGATGAGTCATCGACTCAAGCATTTCGCGCTCAGCAGCCAAGAGCGTCAGGGCAGCCTTCGGTCTTCCGGTTCGCATGCTCTACCTCCCATTAGAGCAAACAATCCGGATCGACGACTTATGCCACTTTATTCAGAGACGGGACACTAGTGTCCCGCTCGGTTAATTCGCATACCACTCGCTTGCCCTCCGCGTCCCTGGCTGCGTTCCGCCTCCTCGACATAAGTTCAACTATGCCTGCGTCGGCGACGCCTTGCCAGGAACGCGGATTGCGGCGCGATCGGCATACGAATTAACCGAGCGGGCCACTACCTGCTGGGGGCGTGGCATCGGCGGGGCTCGCCCTCCTGCGTTTTTTCACCGTCGACAGCCAGGCCCGCACCGGCTCGCAAGGCACCGCCGCGCGTGGAGCCTCGGCGGCTGCGAACAGGGCTACGCGGACAGGGAGCACTGTGAAGACTGGCTTGGCCGGCTTGGGCGCGCAGTGTAGCACACGCCCGGGGCGGCGGAGCGGCGCCGGGTTCCCGTCTCTCCTGCCTTCACCGGACCCGCGGCGGACCAGCGACCCGGGCCTCGCCGTCGCGCTGCTCGGCAGGCGTGGCGCCGGCGGGTGCGGCGTCGGCGGCGGCAGCGCGGGCCGGGTCCGCGGCAGCACCGGCCGGGTCTGCGGTTGTATCGGCGCCGCCGGCCGGATCTGCGGTTGTTGCGGCGCCGCCTGCCGGGCCCGCGCTTTCCCCGGCGCCGCCGGCCGCGGCGGCAGGGGCGCGGGCGGCGAGCAGCTCGGCGACGGTCATGGCGCCGAGGCAGTCGGCACGAGCGCCGGTGAGGATGTCCACCCAGCGATCGAGGCGCTCGCGGAGCTCGGCGCCGACGTGCTCGATGCTACGTCGGGCGCGATGGTCGTAAGCCTCGAAGACCTCTTCGACGCGCAGCGTTGCGGGATCGCGCCCCAGGACGTAGCCGCGGCCCGGCGTCTCGCGCAACAACCCCTTGGCCAGCAACGGGTGCAGCGTGCGCTCGAGGTTGGGCGCGGCCAGGCTGAGGTGGGCGGCAAGCTGCTCGCTCGTCAGCGGCGGCTCGCCCTCCGCGGCGCGCCCCTCGGCGGCCAGGAAGGCGACGGCGGCGAGGCCCACCCACCTGGACGCGATCGCCGGATGGGTGTGCAGCCCGCGGCTCAGCAGCGCGAAGTGCTGGGCGGTGTACGCGGCCTCGCTGCCGAGCAGCACGATCGTCCAGGTGAGCTCGATGGAGATCATGAACAGCAACACGAACGCCGAGCTGCCGTAGACGGTGCTGACGCCGCGAAAGAACTCGACGTAGTAGCCGAACGACTGGCGCAGGACCTCGAGCAGGATGGCGCCGAAGAGACCGCCGACCAGGGCATTGCGGAAGCGCACCCGGGTGGAGGGCACCAGCCAGTTGAGCAGCGTCAGGCCGACGACGGTGGCCAGGAACGGTGTGAGGTGCAACAGGACCGAGCCGCGCACCAGCTCGCGCATCGCCGGCGTCTGGCGCAGGAGGATGAGGCTGGAAAAGGTGACGCCGATCAGCAGCGGTCCCCAGAACAGCAGCAGGAAGAAGGTCAGCAGCCGGTGGCGGAAGGACCGGCGCCGGGAGACGTGCCAGATCTTGTTGAAGGTCTCCTCGATGGTGGCGAAGGCGAGAAGGGTCGTTCCGAACAACGCCGCAAGGCCGACGCCGTGCATGGTTTCGGCCTGGTCCAGGAACTCCCGCAGCTTGTCGGTCAGGGTCTTCTCCGAGTACGGGAGCACCTGGATGAAGACCTCGAGACTCTTTTCGGGGTACTGGCTGAACACCCGCGCGCCGACGAAGGAGAGGGCCGCGAGGAGCGGCACCAGCGACAGGATGGTGACGAAGGCGAGGGCCGAGGCGGTCAGGAAGATGGAATCCTCGGAGCCCTGGCGCAGCGTGAACGCGAAGAAGTGTCCGAGCTGGCGGTGGAACGCCAGGCGCCGAGGCTCGGGTCCTGCCTTGCTCGCTGGGATCTCGCGGTCGTCCATGGTCGGCGCCTGGAGCTGCCCGCCCGCGGAGGCCGCCGAGCCGGGCTCGCCACTGGCAGCCCCCCGGCGGCGGCATGCTGCGGACGGAGGGCCGAAGTTTAGCCTATCGCTACCCATCGCCACCCATCCCCACCCATCGCCACCGGCTGCAAGTCGCGGTGCGGCACGAATCCTGCTACAACCGGTGCTAACGGGACGTGCCGCCGGCCGTGCCGCGTGACAGAGTCCTGCATCAACGTCTTGAGCAGCAGATCCCACGGAGGCAATCATGGCCGATACTGGCTTGGGTGAGAGTGCCGAAAAGGCAGCGGAGGCAGTGGCCGAGAGTGTCGCGGCGGCGCGGGAGAAGTTCTCGCGCCTGAGCGACGACGTGCAGCACCGGTACAAGCAGGTCTCGAAGGACCTGCGCCGCGGCGCCGAGCGAGCGGGGAAGGAGGTCCGCAAGGGCGCCGATGCAGCCCGCGACACCTATCGGGACACCGCCAACAAGGTGCAGAAGACCTACAAGCGCACGCGCTCCGAGGTCAAGCGCATCGGGCGCGACGCCGGCGAGTACGTGCGTGAGAACCCGGGCAAGGCAGTGCTGATCGCCGCCGGCGTCGGGTTCCTGATCGGGCTGGTGGTGCGGCGGCGGGACAGCGACGAGGACTAGGATCTCGCTCCTCCTCGGCGGGGGGGGGGCGGCGGCCCCGCCGACCCCGCCCCCCGCCGACCCCCGTCAAGGCCCCGCCGCCGGTATACTTCCCCCCTTGCGTTCCCGGGGGCTGGTTCGAGGTCGGCCCCGATGCGGCCCCCGGCGGCCGGAGCCGGGGCGGGGCCGAAGGGCCTTTCCACGGCCGCAGGCGGTTGGAAGCCAGGTGACCTGAGGAGAGCAGGCGATGCCAGAAAGCTTCTCGTCGAAGGCCGAAGCGGTCGTGAACGATCTGGTCGACACCGTGCTGCCCGACGGCCTGGACTGGAAGGAGCTGGTGCGCTCCTATCCGGTGCCGGCGCTGGCGGTGGCGGCGCTGGGCGGCTTCCTGGTAGGGCGCGCGCACGGGCCCGCGATCGTCGCCGCGGTCTCGAGCTTCGCCGCCGCGGAGGTGGCCAAGAACGTCAGCTCCCTGCTGGGCCAGGAGCTCGAGACCTGAGAGCAGTTTCGTCCTAGCGCACGCCCTCGCGGTCCCGGACCTCGCCGGCGCCACCGTGCCCATTCTCCTCCACTGCTCCGACGTCCACTTCGGACCGCCTCACCTGCCGCACGTCGCCGAAGGCTTGCTGGCGCTGATCGAGAAGCTGCGCCCCAACCTGGTGGTGATCTCCGGAGACCTGACCCAGCGGGCCAAGCCGGAGCAGTTCCGCCAGGCCCGCCGTTTCGTCGATCGCATCCCGGTGCCGAGCCTGGTCGTTCCCGGCAATCACGACGTGCCCATGTATCGAGTCTGGGAACGGGTCTGGAACCCCTTCGGCGCTTACCGTTCGCACTTCAGCCGCGAGCTCGAGCCGGTCTACCGCGACCACGAGATGGTGGTGATCGGCATCAACACGGCTTTCAACTGGACGATCAAGGGCGGCCGCATCACCTCGCGCCGGCTGCGGGAGGTGGGCGAGCTGCTGGCCGCCGCGCCGCGCCAGCTGTTCAAGGTGGTAGTGCCGCATCACGACCTGATCCCGCCGCCCAATCTCAGGCGCCGGCGCGTGGCTGCCAACGCCCGCCGGGCGATGGCGCTGTTCGCCGCCGCCGGCGTGGACCTCGTCCTCGCCGGCCATCAGCACCAGGCCTACATCGGCAGCTCCGAGGAGTTCTACCCGGCAGGAGGGGCGCCGGTGATCATCGTGCACTCCGGGACCACCACCTCGAGCCGCGGCCGCGGCGGCGAGCGCCACCTCAACACCTGCAACCGCATCGACTTCGACGCCGGCACGCTGACGGTGTCGCCCTATGGCTGGCAGCCGGCGCTCGAGCGGTTCGCCGAGCAGAGCCGGCACTGGTACCCGCGCCGGCAGGTTTCCCCCTACACCCTCGAGAGCGTCGCAGGCTAATGAGCCGCGGCCTGTTAGTGTCCCGAGTCAGAAATTCGCACCATTAGTCGTCGAGCGATCCGGGCTCCTGGCCAGGCGCGCCGACGTAGGCATAGTCGAAGCTATGTCGAGGAGGCGCAACGCCGCCAGGGGGCCGGAGCGCCGGCGAATGATGGTGCGAATTTCTGACTCGGGACACTAAGGGCCGAGGTATCATGTCAACGCCTGGGATGCCAACTTTCGAGGAGATTTTGATGGGCGAAGGGAAGCCGGACGAGCGCGCGTGGGGGATCGCCAAGATCGTGGAAAGCACTGAGGAGGCGGTCCTGATCGCCGGGTTCCTCCGCAGCAACGGCATTCCGGCCGAGGTCGAGTCGCTGCACGTCGAGGAGCTGCCGGTCAATCTCGGCGGCCTCGGCGAGGTGCGGGTGCGGGTGCCGGCTGACCGCCTGGACGAGGCGCGGGCGCTGCTCGACGCCACCGACTTCGGCAGCGCCGCCGGCGCCAGGCGAGGAGATCCGGCCGAGTGAGCACCCTCGAGGGCGGCAGGCGCGTCGGCCGTTACCGCATCATCCGCTTCCTCGGCGCCGGGGCGATGGGCGAGGTCTACCTCGCCGACGACCCTCACATCGAGCGCCGCCTGGCGATCAAGACGGTGCGCCTGGCGGGCGGCCGGCCCCAGGACGTCGAGGACCGCAAGCGGCGTCTGCTGCGCGAGGCGAGGGCGGCCGGACGCCTGCTGCACCCCAACGTGGTGACGCTGTTCGACACCGGCGAGGAAGACGGGGTCCTGTACCTGGCATTCGAGTTCGTGGAGGGTTGCGACCTCGCGACCCGGCTGGATTCCGGCCAGCCGCCGAGCCTGCGCGAAGTCCTGCGGATCGTGCGCCAGGTCGCCGACGCCCTGGACTATGCCCACCGGCAGGGCATCATCCATCGCGACATCAAGCCCAGCAACATCCTCATCGATGTCGCCGGTCACGTGAAGGTGGCGGACTTCGGCATCGCCAAGGTCGCCGGCCAGAACACCGAGCTGACCGTGGCGGGCTCGGTCATGGGCAGCCCGCAATACCTCTCGCCCGAGCAGATCCGCGGCGACGAGCTGGACGGCCGGAGCGACGTGTTCTCGCTCGGGGTGGTGCTCTACGAGCTGCTGTCCGGACGGCGGCCGTTTGACGGCGAGACGATCACCACCCTGGTCTACCAGATCCTGCACAAGGACCCCGCGATCTCCGAGCTGCGAGTGCTGCCGCTGCGCCTCGACCAACTGCTCCACCGCATGCTCGCCAAGGACCGCGAGGACCGTCTGGCGACCGCTGGCCTGGTGGCCGAGGAGCTGGCTGCGATCGAGCGCGAGCTTCCCGAGGAGACGCTGGCGGCGCCGGCGGTCCCCGCCGACTCGGCTCTGGACGTCACCCGGGTGATGTCGTCACGCTCGGTCGGCGCCGCGCAAAAGACCTCTGCGGACGGGCTGCCACAGGGCGCGGCCGCTGCCTACGGGTCGCCGCCGCCCGGCGCGGGCGGGACCGGCCTGCCAGGCGCCACGCCGCCCGCCGGCACGGCGGCGGCCGCCAGCTGGACGTCGCGGCCCGCGAGCGACGCGCCGGCGCCTCAGCCGTCGCCGGGGGCGGAATGGCCGGCGCCGCCGCCGCCACCTTCACCGGCGGCAACGGCGCCCCGTCCGCTGACCCCGGCGGCGGCCGCGACCGCGGCGCCCTCCGCCCGGCGCTCCTCCGGCGCGCAGGTCTGGCTGGTGCTGGCAGCGATGCTGGTGCTCTTCTGCGGCGTGGTCGGAGCGGGCGCCTTCTGGTTCTGGCAGCATTACCTACGGAGCGCCACGCCGCCCACCACGGCGACGGTGACGCCGGCGGTGCCGGCCTCGCCTGCCGCCGGCCCGGCGACTCCGGCGTCCCAGGCAGGCGCGCCGGCGACGGTGCGGGCGCCGGGGCAAGCGGGAGCTGCGCCGCCGGGCCCGGCGAGCCCCGCGACCAGGGACAACCGGGACACCCGGGCGTCGGGGCAGGCTCCGGCCATCTCGCCTGCCGGCCCCGCTGCGGGCGGCCGTGCCGGCAGCGCCGGTGCGGGCGGCTCTGCCGGTGGCGCCGCCGCCGGCCAGGGCACGGCCGCGGCCTCCTCGGGCACCGCCGGCTCCCCGACGTCCGGGTCGCGCGCCGCGGCTGCCGCCGGGCAGCAGACGCCCCCGGCGGGCGGTGTCGACGGCGGCGGACGGACTGCGGCGACCACGGCGGCAGGAACGGGTGCCGCACCCGCCGGCGGCCGGTCCGGCGTCTCCGGCTCGCGGGCGGCGGAGCCGCCGGCCACGCGCGCGGCGAGAGCCCCGCGGGCCGGCGCCGGGGACTCGGCCGCCGGCGCCGGCGCCGGCGGTGCGGCGGCCAGAGGCGGCGGCGCCGCGGGCGAGTCTTCCCGGGCGCAGGCCACCGTCGCCGATGCCGGGTCCGGCCAGCCGGCCGCCCAGGAGCGGGACGCCGACGGGGCGGCGTCGGGCGGCGGTGCCTCCGCCGGGTCCGCCGGGGCCGCCTCGGCGCCGAGCGTCGACCGGGTGATGCACAGCGGGCTCGAGCTGGCGTTCCGGGTGAACCCGCCCGATGCCTACGTGCTGCTCGACGGCGCGGTCATCGGGCGGGCGGAGGAGTGGAGCGGTCAGAAGGGCGGCCGCGCCTTCACTCTCCCGGGCACCGGGTCGCACCTGGTCAAGATCAAGCGTCCGGGGATGAAGGAGTACCGCATCGCCGTCGATGCGAGCGACACGCGAGGAGTGACGCCGGTGACGGTCAACCTGCAGCCGCTGCCCGCGGCGCAGATCGCGACCTCGGACCTGCAGACCGTTCGCGTGCGTGAGGCGATCGCATTGCGCGTCCAGCCCGACGTCAATGCCGTGGTGCTGGTGGACGGCAACGCCGCCGGCCCGGTGAAGAAGTTCACCGGCCGCTTCGGCCACGGGGACGAATGGCTCATCCTGCCGCCCGGGACCCATCGGGTGACGGTGGTCGCTCCCGGCTACGGCCGCCGCGACCTGGCGGTGGAGGTCAACTCGGGAGCGGACAAGGCGCGCGTGAAGGTCGACGTCGCCCTCTCGCCCGCGACGGGTACTCCTTAGTGCGGCGCGTGGCTGAGCCGGGGCCGGCCGTTGCCGGGGCGGACGCCGGCGCTGCGCCCGCGTCCTCTGCGGCGGCGGCCGCGTCCGTGGCGGCGGCGGCCTCCGCGGCGGCGTCTGCGGCCTCCGCGGCCTCCGCGGCCGCGGCGTTCCCCGGCGGATCGTGTCTGCCCGGCGTCCGGCGCTTCGCCCGGCTCGCCAACGGCCTGACGGTCTGCGTGGTGGAGAACCACCAGGCGCCGGTGGTGACCACGGCGCTCTCGTTCCGGGCCGGCACCCGCGACGAGCCTCCCGGCCACGGCGGCGTCGCCCACTTCCTCGAGCACATGATGTTCAAGGGCTCCGCCCGCTTCGGACCCGGCGAGATCGACCGGCGGACCCAGGCCCTGGGCGGTTCCAACAACGCCTTCACCAGCCACGACTCCACCACCTACTACTTCAGCTTCGCCGCCGACCGCTGGACCGAGGCGCTCGCCATCGAGGCCGACCGCATCGCCGCCCTGACGCTCGATCCGCGGCAGGTGGCCAGCGAGCGGCAGGTGATCCGCGAAGAGATCGCCATGTACGAGAGCGAGCCCTGGGATGCGCTCGAGGTCGCCGTCCAGGCGCGGCTGTTCCGCGGCCATCCGTACGGACGGCCGGTCCTCGGCACCCGCGGCGAGCTGCGGGCCACCGGCCGCGAGGACCTGGCAAGCTTCCAGCGCCGTTTCTACCGGCCCGACAACGCGGTGCTGGTGGTCGCCGGCCAGACGGCCGAGGAGGCCGTCCTCGCCCAGGTCGAGCGCTTCATGGGCGGCCTCGAGCCTGGCGCGGAGCGCCGCCGGGGCACCTCGCCAGAGGGGAGGCCGCCCGCGCCCGCGCCTCCTGCAGGCTCGCCGCAGAGGATGGCGCGGCTGCGCCGCTACAAGGGCGAGGTGGCGCGCTTGCTGCTTGCGCTGCCGGCGCCGCCGGGCGACCATCCCGACCACGCGGTGCTGCGCCTGCTGGTGGCGCTGCTCGGCAGCGGCCGCACCAGCAGGCTGTACCGCGCGCTGGTGGACGAGGGACAGCTCTGCAGCTGGCTGCAGACCGACCTGACCGAGGGCGTAGACGCCAGCCACCTGACGGTCGCGGCCGAGGTCGTGCCCGGCGTCGAGCCGGCGCGCGTCGAGCGCGAGCTGCTGGGCCTGCTGGCGGACCTGGTGAGCGACCGGCCGGGAGTCGAGGAGGTGGAGCGGGCGCGCCAGGTGGCGGTGGCCGATTGGGTGCTGCACCACGAGCGCGTCGAGCAGCAAGCTCTCTCGCTCGCCTTGGCGCTGGCGCTGTTCGACGCCGAGCACCTGGACGTGCAGATGCGGCGGCTGCTGGCCGCGAGCCCCGAGGCGCTGCACGAGGCGGCGGGCCGCTACCTGCGGCCCGAGCTGGGCAGCGTGCTCGGATGGTCGCTGCCGCGCGCTTGAGGGAACGCTCCCGGCGCGCGGCGAGGAAGGGCGCACCCCCCCGGCGGCGAGCGGCGAGCGGCAAGCGGGGAGCGGCGAACCTTGGAAAGGGGTCAGCGGTTGCGGACGAGGGAGACAGCGGATCGAGTCGCGGCGGCCGGCCGGCCCGGTCTCGCGGCCCGCGTGCGCCGGGTGGAAGGCGCGCCGGTGGTCGCGGTGCGTCTGTGGCTGAATGCCGGCGCACGGGTGGAATCCATCCCGGGGCAAGGCCTGCTGACCGGACGCATGCTCGAGGAAGGGACGCGCCGGCGCGACTGGCGGCGCATCGCCGCCGACGCGGAGAACCGCGGCATGGAGCTGTCGAGCTTCGGTGCCTTCGAGGGCCACGGTGTCAACGTCGATGCCCTGGCGCCCGACTGGGAGCTCGCTCTCGAATGGGCGGCCGAGCTGCTGCGCGAGCCGTCGTTCCCCGAGGACCGTTGCGCCTGGCTGGGCAAGCAAGCGGCGGCGGAGCTCGAGGGGCTGGCCGACCAGCCGGATGTCAAGTCCGGGTGGGCTTTCCTCGAGCACCTCTACACGCCGCACCCGCGCTGCCGCCCGGTGCACGGCAGCGTCGCCAGCTTGCTCGCGGTCAGCGCCGCCGATTGCGCCGCCCTCCACCGCACCGCCCTCGCCGGCGGCGTCATCGGCGCGGTGGCCGGGATGATCGACGAGGACGCGGTCGAGGGGCGGCTGGAGAGCCTCTTCGCCGACCTGCCGCCGCGCGGGCAGCCGTTCGCGCCGCCCGCGGCCCCGGCCGGGCTGCCGGTGCGCCGCCACCAGGTCCAGGTCGAATCCGAGGACCAGGCCCACCTCTACATCGGTCACCTGACCGTGCCGCGCCGCCATCCCGACTACACGGCGCTCGAGCTGCTGGCGGTGGTGCTGGGCTCGGGGGCGGGCCTCACCGGCCGCATCCCCGCCCGCATCCGGGAGCGCGAAGGGCTGGCCTACACCACCTACGCCCAGACCCTCGCCGGCGCGGGCGAAGATCCCGGCCGCCTGGTCGCCTACATCGGCACCTCTCTCGACACCGCCGAGAAGGCCGAGCAGGGAGCGGTCGAGGAGATCGCCCGCCTGGTCGACGAGGGCATCACCGATGGCGAGCTCGAGGAGTCCCGGTCCTATCTGCTGGGCCGGGAGCCCTTCCGCCGGGAGACCGCCCGTCGGTGGGCCGACCTGCTGATCGAGGCCGAGCAGTATGGCCTTCCCCTGGACGACCCCTACCGCCGGATCGCCGAGCTGCGAGCGCTCGACCGCCGCACCTGCGAGGCGGCGGCCCGCCGCCACCTGCGGCCGGCCGACCTGCGCGTCACCATCGGCCTGCCCGGCTAGCCGGGGTTCCGCCGGCCGAGCTCTAGCCAGATCCTGGGAACCGCCGCGCCGGCGCCATCGCATGCCGACCACGCTCGTCCTCGCCGCCGTCGTCGCCGCGGTCTCGCTGGCGGTGAGGCACGTGCTGGGCTTCGGCTTCTCGCTCACTTTCGTGCCGCTGGCGAGCTTCTTCCTGCCGACGCGCGAGGCGGTGCTGAGCGCCATCGTGCTGGAGATCGCCCTCGGCGTGCCGCTGGCGATCGAGCTGAGGAGAGACCTGCGGCTGCGCGATTCCGTGCAGCTGCAGGCCGCGTCCCTGCTCGGCATCGCCGCGGGCATCGGAGCGCTGCGCCTGCTGCCCCAGGCGCTGCTCTTCAAGGTCTCGCTGATTCCGCTGCTGGCGCTGGCGGCGGTGCTCTGCGTCCGGCCCAGCCTGGCGACTGCAGCCAGCCGGCCGAAGCTGCTCGCCGCCGGCCTGCTGAGCGGCGCCATGAACGTGTGGGCCAGCTTCAGCGGTCCGCCCGTGGCCCTGTATTACCTGGCGACCGAAACGTCCACCAGATCGATCAAGGGCCTGCTCACCGGTTATTTCCTGCTGCTGTACCTCTTCACCGCCGCCGGCCTGATCCTCGACGGAGAATACGGCAGCTTCGCCGGCTGGCCCGTCGTGTTGACGGGCGTCTGCACGATCGCGGCGTTGTACCCCTTGGCGCAGATCCTGGCCCGGGCCGCCGAGCCATGGTTCAGAAAGCTGGCAGCCTGGTTCCTGCTGCTGGTCGCCGTGGCAGCCCTGCTCAAGGACTTCCACTGACGCGGCAGCAGGCCCCAGGTCACATTTCGGCCGGACCAGTCATCCGCGGTACGTCAATCGGGATACTCGACGCTGTTGATCATGAGAGAGATCCAGGGCTGCCAGCCCCCCGTGCTGCCGGGAATCCATCGCGTCTTCCACACCTCGGCGCCCGCGGAGCCAGCGAAGACGTCCACGGTATCCGCGGCAGCGACGACCGCCACCGGCGCGGAGGACATCACCCTGCCGGGGAGCGCGGGTGGGTCGTTGTTCCACTCTTGCCAGGTGCCTTCGCCCTGGACGTATTCAAAATATTTGTGCCAAAGCTGGGAGTCCTGGCCGCGAGCAAAGACGTGAAACGTGGGCGTGGGAGCGTCCCACCACCAGCAACAAGTCGGAGCGGCGGTGACGATGCCCCCGAGCGACTCCCACGCTGACCACCCTTGCTCGAAGTAGAGATGCCACACCGCGTTGTCTTGCCCTTGGACGACCACGTCGATCCGGCCTGGCGCCGGGGAGGTTACCGACGGAGCCGAGGCGATGCCTACAGGAAGGTGAGGGATGCCCTCTTCTGGGCTCCTCCAGGATACCCATTCACCGCTCGGCGCTCTGTACGCGTGCCAGAGTTGATCGTCGTCCCCGCGGCCGAAGACGTGCAGGTTCCCGTTCTCCAGGCAGATTCCCGGAGCGGATCTCAGCGATCCCGCCGGCAGCTGATTCCAGCCGCCCAGGCCTTCCTGAAAATAGATGTTGCCATTCATCCCACGGGCGGCCATGATGACGCCGCTGGCCACTGGCGCTGCGATTGCGACCGGCGCCGACGACAGGCTGCCTCCGCCCAGACTGTCGTCGACGACCTCCTGTGGTTTGGAGCCGAGGAGCCAGTCGTAGTAGACCAGGCTGGTTGGATTGTCCATCCCCACGTAGCCTCCCCCGGTTTGGCAAATGAAGAACTGGTCGGGGGTTTTCGCTGCCACGCCGAAATGCGATCCATCCGCGAATGCATTGAACAGGCTCATGACGCCATCCTTTCAGCAGATTGGGGTGAGTCTCCGCCACAGGTAGGCGAAGGCAGGCCGGCCTGCGTTACATGACGCGGTGGGGGCGCCTAAGGGGCAGCTCTGCAGCTGGCTGCAAACCGACCTGACCGAGGGCCTCGACGCCAGTCACCTGACCGTCGGCCGAGGTCGTGCCCGGCGTCGAGGTCCGGCGTCCTGATTCGACTATCGAAGGAATGAGTGCAAGTAGGAGCCGGCCCGCGCTATCGCTGCCCCGCCTGGCGTGGCTTGGCGGCCGCGCGCTGGCGGGTCCGGAGCGCCGCCGGCCTGTACACGCTGGAGACTCGGGCGGAGTCTATCGACCCTCGCCCTCACACCCGGACGGCGGCGATCAGGACGTTGGCGTAGGGGGTGCCCATGCCCATGGGGCCGACCTTGGCCAGGAGGCCGCGGGCGGTCAGGAGGCTGATCCAGTCGGCCTGGGAGCGGTAGTGAAAGCCTTGGCGCCACTGGCGCCAGTCGCGGCGGCAGAGGGCCATCAGGCGCTCGGAGAGGCGGATGGCGTGGAAGCGCCAGCCGGCGGCGGCATCGGCTTCGCGCACCAGCAGGAGGCCGCCGGGAGGCAGGGCGCCGGCGACCCTGGACAAGAGACGCCTCTGGTCCTCCGGCGGCAGGTAATGGAGGACGTCGATGAGCAGGATGGCGTCGGCGGGCGGCAGCGGGGTGCTGAGCAGATCGGCGGTCTCGATGGCCGCGCATCCATTGAGACCGGCCCTGGCCACCCGCGCGGCATCTTCGGCCACGTCGATGCCCGAGAGCTGCAGCTCGGGCGGCGGCTGCCAGCCCTCGGGGTAGGCGGCGCGCGCGCGCTGGTCGGCGGCGGCGGTGAGCAGGGCGAGCGCGATGCCCCTGCCGCAGCCGAGGTCGAGCAGACGGCCGCTGCACGGCAGCGCGCCGTCGCGCAGCAGGGCGAAATAGACCGGGTCGTGGCGCAGCTTGCCGCGCACGATCTCGCACTGGACCAGGCCGGCGTCGAGGTAGCGGTGGGCGGTCGCCTCGATCAGCGCCTCGACCTCGGGCGGCCGCTGGCCGCGGCGCAGGAGCAGGTAGGTCACGAGCGCGCAGACGGCAGCCAGCACGATGCCGAGCACCAGGCTGCCCACCAGCAGATCGAGCCAGGACTTCCAGTGCCAGAAGGCCAGGTGCGCGGCGTCCCAATGCCAGCGCTCGGGGACCTGCGAGGGGCGGATGGACAGCAGCGGCTTGCCCCGCACCAGCTTTCCCGTCTGGACCTCGAAGAACAGCAGGAAGGGCATCAGCACCGGCGTGCTGATGTGGGCGGCAATGTAGGTCTTGACGCGGTTGAGCCCGAGCCAGCGCGCGCAGAGGAAGCACAGCGGCAGGTGCAGACCATACAGCGGCGTGCAGCCGATGAACATGCCGAGCGCCACGGCGGCGGCCTGCTGTCCGGGGGTGCCGCCCTCGACCCGCAGCCGATACAGCAGCTCGCGCAGCCGGTGCTTGACATTCATCCGGCGCCGCGGCGCCCTCTCGACGACCACGCTCAACGCGTCTCCTCCGCGCTGCCGCCTGGCGGCGCTTCCCTCTCATTGCCGCCTGGCGCCGGCAAAGGAACCGCGCGCAGACCGCGCGCCGCCAGGGTGTCGAGCAGCCGCGGCAGCGCTTCGAGCACCACGGGCGTGCCGCCGTGGTCGCGCGCCGCCGAGCCGTCGTGGAGCAGCAGGACGTCGCCGCCGGAGGCTCCGTGCAGCAGCCGCCGTGCCACGCGCCGCGGATCGCGCGACACGGTGTCGAAGCCGCGGCGCGTCCAGGAGGCGAGGTCGAGACCCGCGGCCGCCAGCTCGCGGTCGAGCAGCAGGCTGCGAAAGCCGGCCGGCGGCCGGAAGAAGCGCGGCTGGATGCCGCCGGCCCGCATCAGGGCCTCCTGGCCCCGCCGCACCTCGCGGCGCAGCGCCGCGGGCGGGTAGCAGGTGAAGGCGAGCGGGTGCGAGTACGAGTGGTTCTCCACCCGGTGGCCGCGCCGCACCGTTTCGGCCACCACCTCCGGGTGGGCCTCGGCAAGGCGGCCGATGCAAAAGAAGGTGGCGCGGACGCCGTACCGCGCCAGGCACTCGAGGACCGCCGGGGTCACCCGCGGGTCCGGGCCGTCGTCGAACGTCAGGGCCACCTCGCCGCGCCGCGCGGCGGCGGCGGGCAGGCGGCGGAGGTTGGGGCCGAGCAGTTGCGAGCTCGGCCACAGGCCGGCGCCGGCGAGCAGCACGTGATTGCCGAGCAGGGCGGCGGCGGCCATCTGCCAGTGATGGGGAGCCGCCGCCAGGGCGACCGCGGCGGCGGCGTGGATGCCCGCCGAGGCGGTCACCAGAGGCGCGGGCCGCCAGGCGCGCGGCGCCGGCGGGTCGCCCGCGGGGGCTGGCGCTGGCGCGCTACGAGACTCGGCGAGTGCCATGGAGAGTCCCGAGGTTACCGGTCCCTCCGGCCGCCAGGCGGCGGCTCGCCGGCGGCAAGCTCGCTGCAGCGCGCCGACAGCAGCGCCGCGCGGTCGAGCTTGCCGCGTGCGGTGCGGGGGATCTCGGCCAGCAGCAGCAGGCTGCGCGGGATCTTGTGCGCGGCCAGCCGCTCGCGGCACCAGGCGATCACCTCGTCGCGGGTCAGCCGGCCGGGCCGGCAGGCGATCACCGCGCGCAGCACCTCGCTGCCGCGGTCGGGCATGGGCACTCCCAACACTGCCACCTCGTCGACGCCGGCAAGCTCCGCCAGGACGCTCTCGACCTCCCGGGGGTTCACCTTCTTGCCCTTGATGTTGATCATCTCGTCGTGGCGACCCAGGAGCACCAGCTCGCCCTGCCGCCACGTGCCGTGATCGCCGGCGACGAACCGGCCGCCGGCGAGGTGGAGATCGGGATCGGGGACGTAGCCGGCGGCCACCGCCGCCGAGCGGACGGCGACCGCGCCGGCGTGGCCGCCACCGGCGGGGCCGGCGTGGCCGCCCTCGGCGGCGCCGGGGCCGGGCAGCAGCTGGATCTCGACGCCGTCGACCGGCGAGCCGACGCTGCCGCGCTCGGCCGCGCCGCCCTCGCGGTCGTAGCAGATGCCGCCGCACTCGCTGGCGCCATAGAAGACGTGCACCGGCAGCCCATAGACCTCCCGGAAGGCGGCGGCGGTGGCCGCCGACAGCGGCGCCCCGGCGGCGATCACCAGGCGCAGGTGGCGCGGCCGCCCCGGGACCTGCGACAGGCGCAGCAGGGCGTCGAGGTAGGGCGGCACCGTCGGCAGCACGGTGGCGCCCAGGCGCTCGGCGGCGTCGAACGGTCCGCAGAGCCCGCTGTCGTCGGGCATCACCAGCGGTGTGCCGCGCACCAGCGCCGGTATGGCAAGGCTCGACAGGCCGTACGAGTGCGACATGGGGACGGCGGCCAGCAGCGTATCGCCGGCGCGGAGCCCCATCGTCCGCGCGAGCGCCGCGTCGTCGGCGAGGAGGGCCGCTGCCGGCGTCGCGATGCCGCGCGGCGCGCCGGTCGAGCCGGAGGTCAGCTTGACGACGGCGATGCCGGGCAGGCAGACGGCCCCCTCCGAGCCGGCGCCGGGCAACCACGAGGTCTCCCAATCGTCGCCGGCGGCCGGCCACGAGATCAGGCAGCGCAGCAAGGCCGAGGCCCCGAGCGCCCGCGCCACCCGCAGCGCCTCGGCCGGCGGCGCCTGGCCGTCGAGCAGCACCGCGGCGGCCCCGGCCCGCCGCACCGCCAGCAGCGAGGCCAGGAACCCCGGGCCGCTCTGCGCCGCGACGGCGACCAGGGCTCCCGGGGGCAAGCCGGCCTTCGCCGTGCGAGGAGCGTGCCTCTCGAGGCCATGGCGCGCCGCCAGGGCGAGCGAGTCGACGTCGGCCACCGTCGCCCGCCGGTTGCCGGAAAGCACCAAGGGCGCCAGCGGCTGGCGCCGGGCCAGCCTCGCGAAGGCCTGAACCAACGGATCGTGCCGCTGCCGCCTGAGGGAGCTGGCACGGCCGCTGTCATCCCCCCGCGGGGCGCTGCGGGCAGGTGCTTGGATCAAGGTGCGATTCGTCTCCGCTCGAGGGCAGATCCTAACATCCGCCGCGCGGCGGCCGCGACTGCCGCGAACCGCAGGGCCCGGGCGGGCCGGGGGCCCGGCCGTCGTCGATGCGCCTGCCGGGATTGCCAGCACCGTGCGGTCACGGTAGCATGGCCGTCACACGGCAGCCGCAAAAGAGGGCGCCGGCCCGAAAGTGCAGGATTGCGGCGGCGCTGGCCGAATCAGCGGAGCCAGCGGAGCCAGCGGAGCCGACCGGAGCCAGCGACGCCGGCCGGCAGCCGCGGCGGCCCGGCCGTCCGGCTGCAGGCAACACCAGGGATGAGCATCGCATGAGCAGCTTAGAAGCCGAACCCCAGGCTCAGGCCCCGACCCTGCCCGCTGCCGCGGCTCCCCAGGAGGCCGGGCCCGTGCCGGACGCGGCCAGCGTCGCCGACCGGGTGAAACGCCTGATCGTCGACAACCTGCACCTCGACGGGTTGCGGCCGGAGATGATCGACGAGGAGGCGCCGCTGTTCGGAGAGGGCCTGGGCCTCGACTCCGTGGACGCCCTCGAGCTGGTGGTGGCGGTCGAGAAGGAGTTCGGCATCAAGATCAAGAGCAACGAGATCGGGCGCGACGCGTTCGCGTCGGTGGCCAGCCTGTCGCGGTTCATCGCCGGCCGCCTCTGAATCCTGTCATGCCCATGCCGGCGACGGCGGCGACCCCGGCCGAGCTGGCCGGCCGTGCCGGCGGGCGCGCCGGCCGGCGCGTGGTGGTGAGCGGCGCCGGCGCGGTGAGCGGCTTCGGGTGGGGCGTCGAGGCCCTCTGGCAGGGCCTGTGCGCCGGTGCCACGGCCATCAGACCTTTTTCCCGCTTCGACCACAGCCGCCACCGTACCCACCTCGCCGCCGAGGTGCCGCCGCCGCACGCGCCGCAGCCGCCGCGCCGACCGCAGCCGCCTCGGCCGGGCATCGGGGCCGACCGACGTTCGCCCGGCGGCGGCAGCGGCGGCGGCGAGTCCGCCCGCCAGCTCAGCCTCGCGGACCGCTTCGCGCTGGCGGCGGCGGGCGAGGCGCTGGCGGCGGCAGGACTGGGCGCGGCGCCGCACGGCATGCCTGAGGGCGCGGCCGGAGTCTTCTTCGGCAGCAGCACCGGCGGGATGTGGGAGAGCGAGCGCTTCGTCGCCGAGCTCTTCGCCGGCCGGCGCGGCACCCTGCACGCCATCGCCTCGCAACAGGTGAACGGGCCCGGCGACGCCATCGCCCGCGCCTTCGGCATCACCGGGCCGGTCGAAACCGTCTCCTCGGCTTGCGCCTCGGGCGCCCTGGCGATCGCCGCGGCGCTTCAGGCGCTGCGCGACGGCGACGTGGAGCTGGCGCTGGCCGGCGGCGCCGACTCGCTCTGCCAGCTGACCTATGCCGGCTTCAACTCGCTGCGCGCGGTCGACGAGGAGCCCTGCCGGCCGTTCCGCGCCAGCCGCGCCGGCATGTCGATCGGCGAGGGCGCGGCGGTCCTGGTGCTCGAGCCGCTCGAGCGCGTGCTGGCGCGGGGCGCCGAGCCGCTCGCCGAGGTGGCGGGCGCCGGCAGCGCCTGCGACGCTTTCCACATGACCGCGCCGGAGCCCGAAGGCGCCGGGGCGGCGGCGGCGATTGCCGCCGCGCTGGCCGACGCCGGCCTCGAGGCGGCGGCCATCGACTTCGTGAACGCCCATGCCACCGGCACGCCGCTCAACGACGACGCCGAGTGGCGGGCCCTGGAACGCGTCTTCGGCGAGCGGGCGAGACGCCTCCCGGTGACCGCCACCAAGGCCGGAGTCGGCCACCTGCTGGGCTGCTCGGGGGCCATCGAGGCCCTGGTCACGGTGCTGTCCCTGGCGCGCGGCGAGCTGCACCCGGTGCCCGCCGCCGGCCCGATCGACAGCTCCTGCCCTGCCCTGCTGGTGGCCGGCCGGCCGCTGGCCGTGCCGGAGGCGCGGGCGGCGCTCTCCACCAGCCTCGCCTTCGGCGGCTCCAACGCCGCCCTGGTGTTCCGGCGCTGGACAGGCGCCCTCCCTTGAGCCGTGAGGTGGTCATCACCGCCCTGGGGACCGCCGGTGCCCATGGCTGCGGCCACGCCGCCCTCGCGCGGGCTCTGGCCGCGGGGGCGCCGCCGCCGGGGACCGCGGTCGATCGCGCCGCCGGCTATCACCGGCAGGGCGGGTCGCGCCGGGCGCTGCTGACGCCCGGCGCCTCGCTGGCGCCCTGGGTGCCGCCGGCCGAGGCGCGGCGCATGGGGCCGCCGTCGCGGCTGGCGGTCGCGGCGGCCCGCATCGCTCTCGCCGAGTCCGGGCTGAGCCCGGAGCTGCTGGCCGGACCGGGCACGGCGGTGGTCCTGTCCACGGCCTTCGGTCCCACTTCGTTCTCCGAGGCGCTGCTGCGGCAGATCCTGCTCGACAGTCCGGAGTCGGCCTCGCCGTATCTCTTCACCGAGAGCGTCGCCAACGCTCCGGCGGCCCAGATCGCCATCGCCTGCGGCGCCCGCGGCGCCAACGTGACGCTGTGCCAGCGCGAGGCCGGGCCCCTCTTGGCGGTGGGCCGCGGCGCCGCCGAGGTGGCCGCGGGCCGCGCCGAGCGGGCGCTGGTGGGTGCCGTCGACGAGATGTCGCCGCTGCTGCACGCCATGCTGGACCGATTCGGCGCCCTCGCCCGTCCGCTCTCGCGATCGTCGCCTGCCCGCCGACCGCCGGACCCTGACGGCCCGCGGGCCGCCACGGGCGGGGAGGCCCCGGAGGAGGCCTGCGAGATCGCGCGCCCCTTCGACCGCCGCCGCTCCGGGGTGGTGGCGGGCGACGGCGCCACCGTGTTGCTGCTCGAGACCGCGGCGGCAGCCGGCGCCGGCGGCCGGGAGCCGCTGGCGCGGGTCCGCGGCTGGGGCAGCGCCTTCGACCCGTCGGCGCCGCCGACCGGCTGGGGACGCGGCGCCGAGGTGCTGGGGCGCGCCCTGCGGCGGCTGCTGGCTCGCCGCGGCATGCAGGCGATCGACCGCATCGCCTCCGGAGCGTCCGGCGCGCGCGCCGGCGACCGCCTGGAGGCGCGCGTCCTGCGGGCGGCCTGGGACGGTGCGGAGCTGCCGCCGGTGCTGGCGCCCAAGGGGGTGACCGGCGAGTACGGCGGCGGCTTCCTCGCCGCCGTGGTGCTGGCCGCCGCCGGCGTGGGCGGGGTCGCCGCCGCGCCCACCGCCGGCTTCGGCGAGCCCGATCCGGAGCTCGGCGTGTCGCCCCACGACGGCGCCCCGTTGCCGCCGCCGCGGGGGCTGCTGGCGTCGAGCCTGGCGGCGGGCGGCGCTGCTGCCTGGCTGGTCCTGGGCCGGCCGTGACGATGGCGCCGCGGGCGGCGGGCGACGGGGGTCGGCAG
Source organism: Thermoanaerobaculia bacterium (assembly GCA_035949675.1). Classification (GTDB taxonomy): domain Bacteria; phylum Acidobacteriota; class Thermoanaerobaculia; order Multivoradales; family UBA5704; genus JASLEW01. Next base: position 9,916 of record DASZHY010000203.1, on the reverse strand, counting down.
CGCCCGCGCAACGTGGGCTGCCACTGGTGGCCGGGCGGCCTTGCCGATACGATCATGCAGCTGCCATCAGTGCTCGCAGCACGCCGCCCTTGCTGAGATCACCGAGATCGCCGAGATCACCGAAATCACCGAAATCGCCGAGATCGCCGAGATCGCCGAGATCAGGACCTGCTCATGGATGACGACCGCCAGCCGCCGCGCCACCCAGCCGGGGGGCCCATCGACCAGGGCCTGCCCGCTGCGCACGCCGTCGCCGACGCCGTCGCCGTCGCCATCCCGGCCTACCAGGCCGAGCCCTCGGTCGGGGCGGTGGTGGCGGGCGCGCTGCGCCTGCTGTTGGAGGTGCTGGTGGTCGACGACGGCTCGACCGACGGCACCGCCGCGGCGGCGCGCCAGGCCGGCGCCCGGGTGGTGTCGCTGCCCGCCAACCAGGGCAAGGGGGCGGCACTGGCCGCCGCCTTCCGCGACCTCTTCGGCCGTGGTTTCGCCGCGGTGGTGACGCTCGACGCGGACGGCCAGCACCTGCCGGAAGAGATCCCCAAGCTGCTGGCGGCGAGCGCGGGCGCCGACCTGGTGCTGGGCGTGCGGGACCAGTACTTCTCCCAGATGAGCGGCCTGCGGCGGGTGGGCAACCGCCTGTCGTCGGGTGCGATCTCCTTCGCCGCCGGCCAGCGCCTGGTCGACATCCAGACCGGGTTCCGCCTCTACTCCCGCGCCCTGTTCGCCGCGGTGGGATTCCCCGAATCGCGCTTCGAAGCGGAGAGCGCCGTGGTGGTGCGGGCGGCCCGCGCCGGCTTCCGCGTGGTCACCGTGCCGGTGCTGCTCGGCTTCGCCGACGGCCGGACCACCAGCCACTATCGCCCGCTGGTCGACAGCTGCCGCATTGCCGGCGCCGTGCTCCGCGCCCGGTTCCAGGCGCTGGGATGGCGACGGTCCTCGTAACCGGCGGCAGCCGCGGCATCGGCCGCGCGGTGGTCGAGGCGCTGGCCGCGGCGCCGGCCGCCGGCGGCGACGCCGCGCCCGCCGTGGCCTTCACCTGGCGCGCCAACGAAGCGGCGGCGCGCGAGGTCGAGGCGGTCACCGGCGGCCGCGCCCGAGCCTTCCACCTCGACCTGCGCGACCGCGCCCGTCCGGACGACCTGATCGCCGAGGTGGAGGCGGCGCTGGGACCGCTGCATGGGCTGGTCAACAACGCCGGCGAGCGCCGCGAGGGGTTGCTGGCGATGATGAGCGACGAGGACTGGGACGCGGTGCTGGACGTCAACCTGGGCGGCCTGTTCCGCTGCTGTCGCGCCGCCTTGCGCGGCATGCTGGTGCGGCGCCGCGGCGCGATCGTCAACGTCGCCTCCCTGTCGGCGCTGCACGGCGTCGCCGGGCAGGCCGCCTATGCGGCCTCGAAAGCCGGAATTCTCGGCCTCACCCGCGCCCTGGCGCGGGAGGTGGGCAAGCGGCAGGTGCGGGTCAACGCGGTGGTCCCCGGCTTCGTGGCCACCGACCTGACGGCCGGCGTGCCGGCCGCCGCCGTCGCCGCGCTGCGCGCCGGCGAGTGCCTGCCCGGCGGCACCTCCGCCGCCGCGGTCGCCGAGGCGGTACGGTTCCTGCTGTCGGACGGTGCCGCCGGCATCACCGGCCAGACCCTGGTGGTCGACGCCGGAGCCTCGGCCTGAGCCCGCGCGAGCGACCGGATGCCGTTGCCGCGCAAGAGCCTGTCGCGCCTCCTCTCGGCGCCGGTCGTCCGCCACCCGCGCCTGGTGCTCGCGGCCTGCCTGGCGTTGTCGCTCGCGGCGCTCGCCCCGGCGGCGCGCATCCACGTCGACTCCGACCTCGCGGCGCTGCTGCCCAACGGCGCGCCGGCGGCCGACGACTATCGCGTTTTCCTGCACACCTTCGGCGGCTTCGAGAAGGTATTCGTGCTGGTGCGCTCGCCGGCGCGGCTCGACGACCCAGGCCCGCTCGAAGACGCCGCCGCGACGGTCGCCGCCGAGCTGCGCCGGAGCTCCGAGGTCGCCGACGCGCGCAGCGGCCGCACCGAGGAAGACGAGGCCTTCTTCTACCGGTACCTGGCGCCCCGCATGCCGCTGCTGCTGGCGGCCGACGCCGCTGGCCCGGGCGGTGGCGGACCCGCGGCGGCGGGCGGCGGCGGACCGGCGGCGGCGGGCGGCAACGGCGCGGCGCCGGTCGGCGGCGGCGGCTCCGACCCGCTGGCGCAGGCCTTGACGCCGCAGGCGATCCACCGGCGGGTGGAGATCATGCGCGAGACGCTCGCCAGCCCCGCCGGCTCGGCGCTCGGGCCGCTCTACGCCAGCGACCCGCTGGGACTTTCGGAGGGGCTGCTCGCGGCCGCCTCGGCGGCCATCCCCATGGACCCCATGTCCGGAGCCTTCGTGTCGCGGCGCGGCGACGCGGCGCTGGTCCTGGTGACGCCGGCGCAGGCCGAGATCGATCCGGCGGGCGGCCGGGCGCTGCTCGCCCGGCTGGACGTCGCCTACGCGGCGGCGCGGGCGGCCTCGCCGGTGCCCCTCGACTTCCAGGCGGTCGGCGGCCCGATCTACGCTGCCCAGGACGAGGGCATCTTGCGCGGCGACCTGGCCCGCAGCGGCGTCTCGACGGTCCTGGGAGTGGCCCTGGTGCTGCTGGCGGGCTTCGAGGGCCTGCTGCTGCCGGGCGCCATTCTGGCGGCGGTCCTGGCTGGCATCTTGTGGACCGCGGGCGTGGTGGGACTGGCGATGCCGGCGATGACCGTGGTCGGGGTCGGCTTCGTCGCCGCCCTGGTGGGCATGGGCGTTGACTACGGCATTCACGGCGGAGTGCAGTACCGCCAGCTGCGCCTGGCGGGCGACGGCCGGGCGGACGCCCTGGCCGGCGCCTTCCGCGACACCGGTCCAGGGGTGATGACCGCTGCGCTGTCCACCGCCGCCTGTCTCGCCGCCCTGGCCGCGGCGCACTTCCGGCCGCTGCGGGAGATCGGCAAGGTGCTGGCGCTGGGAGTGGTTGCCACGCTGCTCGCCACCATCACGCTGAGCGCGGCGCTGGCCGCCGGCACTCCCCGTGGTGCCGGCACCGCCGGCGAGACGGGGCGGCCGCCGGCGCCGCCGCGACTCTGGGCGCGCTGGGGCGCACCCGGTCTGCGCGCCATGGCGCGGGCGGCCGTGCGCTGGCCGTGGCTCGTGGTGGGCACGGCGGTGGCGCTGTCGGCCTTCGCCGCCTGGGGCCTGTCGCGCACGGCGCTCTCCACCGACCTGCGGGCCCTGCGGCCGGCCGACGCCCCCTCGGCCGCGGCGGAGCGGCAGCTGGTCGAGAGTTTCTCGCTCGGCGTCGACACCCTGTCGGTGGTGGTCCGCGGGCGCGACCTGGACGAGGCGCTCGACCGCGCGGCGGCGGCTGCCGCGCTGCTGCGGCGCCGGCTCGGGCCGGACGCCGAGATCACCAGCCCCGCCGCGTGGCTGGTGCAGGGCGCCCGGCGGGCGCGGCGCCTGGCCGAGCTGCGGCGGTTGCCGCTGGCGCGGGCGGCCGGGGACCTGGAGCGCGAGCTGACCGCGGCCGGCTTCCGCCGCGAGCCGTTTGCGCCGGCGCTGGCGGCGCTGCGCGGCCTGGCCCGCGGCGAGGACCTCGGCGCACCGCCGCCCGCCGCCTGGCCCAGCTGGATGCAAGAGCTGGTGCGCACCGGACCGGGAGCGCCCGGCGTGCCGGCGGGAGGCGCCGCGGCGGCGGTGCACGTGCGGCTGCCGCCGGGCCACCGCGGGGTGGCCACGCTGCCGGCGACGCTGCAGCAAGAGCTGGCGCGCGCCGCTCCCGGCGCCGCCCTCGCCTCGGCGGCGAGGGTGGGCGCCGAGCTCAAGGAGCTGGCGGTCGCCGACCTGCTCCGCTCGAGCGGCATCGCGCTGGCGCTGGTGACGGCGGTGGTGCTGGTATCGTTCCATGGCCACCTCGGGCGCGCGCTGCTCGCCTTCCTGCCGCTGAGCCTGGGCTGCCTGTGGACCTTCGGCATCTGGGGGGCTCTGGGCCGGCCGCTCGACCTGCTGGTGGTGTTCGCGGTGCCGCTGCTGCTCGGCACCGGCATCAATCTCGGCGCGCACGCGGTGCATTGGCAGCGCCTGTACCCGCACCGCGGGCTTGCCGGAGCGGTCGAGGACATCGGACTGGCGATGATGATGGCGACTTTCACCACCGCGCTCGGGTTCGGCAGCCTGGTCACCTCCCGGGTCCCCGGGCTGGCCCACGACGGCGTGCTGGTCGCGGCCGGCATCACGGCTTGCCTGCTCGCGACGCTGATGGTGCTGCCGGCGCTCGAGGCGCTGCGCGGGCGTGCCACGGCGCGACGGATGGCGCGATGGACGGCGCAACGGACCGCGCGATGAGCAACGTTTCCGTGGCGGCGGCGCCGCGAGGCGGCAGGTCCCGGCCCGGGCCAGCGGTGCCACAGGACGGCGCGCCCGGGCCACCCGGGCCGCCAGGGCCGGAGAGGCCGCCGCACGCGCCGGAAACCGGCTGGGTGCGCCGGCTGCTTGGTCCGTTTCACGTCACAGGAGTGTTCTGGTACCGCATCCACGGATGGGGAGCAAGGACCTGGCCCTCCTCGCAGATGTGGATGATCATCACCCCTTTCACCACCTTCTTCTTCCTGACGCTGATCAAGATCCGCGGCGCCATTGCGGACAACCTCGAGGCGGTGCTCGGGCCCTGCGGCTGGGTGCGCCGCCAGTTGCGCATCTATCGCACGATGTGGATGTTTGCCTGGTGCCTGACCGAGCGCTACGAGCGGCTGGGGACCTACCGACCGTTCGCTCTCCGCCTCGCGGGCGAGGAGCAGTGGAACGAGCTCTGCCGCGGCGGCGGCTTCATCCTGATCACCGCGCACCTCGGCAGCTGGGAGGTGGGCTCGATGGCCCCCGCCGCCGCCGAGGCGCGGCCGGTCCACGTGGTGCGCGAGGCCGAGACCGATCCGCGGGCGCAGGAGTACATCTCCGAGCTCATCCGCAAGCGGGGCGGCGGCCTGTACCACACCCATTTCGCCGAGGACCCGCGGCTCGGCATGCTGCTGCTCGACGCCCTGCGCCGCGGCGAGATCGTCGCCCTGCAGGGAGACCGGCCGCGGACCGGCGGGCGGGTCGCCAAGGTCACCCTGTTCGGCCGTCCCTTCCCGCTGCCGGTCGGTCCGGCCGCCCTGGCCCGCGCCGCGGGTGTGCCGCTGGTGCCGGTGTTCGTCATCCGCGAGGGCCGCCGCCGCTATCGCGTCGAGGTCCGTCCGCCGATCCAGGTGGCGCCCACCCCCGAGCGCCCGGATGGCGTCGACGCGGCCCTGCACCGCTTCGCGGCCGAGCTCGAGAAGGCCATCGCCTCGGCCCCGCACCAGTGGTTCTGCTTCCGCCGGGTGTGGCGCTGAAGCTCCGCCTCCAAGCTGCTCGCGGCGAGCGTGATCCGATTGGAGCTTGCCTAGAGGGGTGGCGACCGGTCTTGGTGAGTCCAGATGGTGATCGTGGGTGGTGTATGATGTTGGTGCAAGAGGGAGGTGCGCATGAGCCGGATGACCGTCACGATCGATGATGCCTTGCTGGAGGAGGCGAAGGAGGCTCTTGGCGCCCAGACTCGTGCCGAGGCAATCCGGAGCGCACTAGAGGAAGCGGTGCGGCGCCGCCGCTTGGCGCAGGCTCTGAAGCAGCGAGGTCAACTAAGAATGCGGGGAGGCCTTGCTGACCTGCGGCGCCTGCGGGAAGAAGGATGATCGTCGCCGACAGCTCGGCGCTGATCGAATACTACCGGCGCGGAGGGTCGCCCGCGGTCCAGGAAGCCGTGGCCGCAGCGATCGCCGATGACGAGTTGGCATTCAATGGCATCATCTTCGTCGAGGTCGTCGGGTTCGCAGCCGATGAGCGGGAGCGGCGAGTGTTGCTCGGGAGCTTCGGCGCCTTCCACCGGCTCGCATTGGATGACGGAGACTTCGACCTGGCGGCGACCACCGGCTACGACCTGCGGCGCCGCGGTCTTACCGTTCCCGCCACCGATCTCATCATCGCTGCTTGCGCGATCCGTGCTCGCGCCGAGCTTCTTCATGTCGACGATCACTTCGACGAGATCGCCAAGGTAAGTGCCCTGGCCGCCAGAAATCCGTCGAAGCCGGGCTGACCGCTTTTCCAGGAGGCAGGTCCATAAATCCTGCGACTTTTCCGTCCTCTGAGGGTGCCATGGCAAGGCCTGGGAAAGAAGCAGCGAAATGGGGTGCGCGTTGAGAGCCCGCTTGGAAAGGAACACGGTATGAAAGCTCCAAAGAAGGCCACGCAGAAGTCCTCCAAGAGCACCACCGCGACCGGAAAGAAGCCCAGGGGATTTACGGACGAGGAACGAGCCGCGATAAGGGAACACCTCCAAGAGCTGAGGGCGGACACGCGCCGCGGCCGGGGCGTGGACAAGGGTGACGAGGAAAACGCCGTGCTCGCGAAGATCGCCGCGCTACCGCAGCCGGATCGCGCCCTGGCCGAGCGCCTCCATGCGATCATCAAAGCCAATGCGCCATCCCTCTCGCCGAAAACCTGGTATGGGATGCCCGCGTATGCCAAGGAAGGCAAAGTCGTCTGCTTCTTCCAAAGTGGGCAGAAGTTCAAGGCGAGGTACGCGACGCTCGGCTTCAGCGACAAGGCGAACCTCGACGAAGGCCACATGTGGCCGACCGCCTTCGCGCTAAAGGAGCTGACCGCCGCCGAAGAGGCGAAGATCGGCGCGCTCGTGAGGAAAGCGGTGAGCTGAGACGGCCGCGCGGTCAACTCAGGCTGCGGGGAGACCTTGCTGACCTGCGACGCCTGCGGGAAGAAGGATGATCGTCGCTATGGCGCCGATGCGCGGTCGTTACCCGATCGAAAACCGATCGATCGCCCACCGCCACGTCCCGTCACTCTGCCGCCGCGCGACCTCGGCGGTCACATCGCCGTCCGGCATGCGCGTTGAGGTCAACGCCAAGTCTCCGCAGATCATCGCCGGACGCTGCTCTCCGTGCTCGAACTTTCGCCCGCTCGCGACGATCTCGGTAAAAAGCTGGCGAATTGCATCTCTCCCGACGACCATCCGCCCGTCCTCACACGCGAGCACCGCGTCGGCCTCGTACAGGTCGACCATGCCATCGACGTCGCCGGCGTTTTCTCTAGCTACCAACAGCCTTTCCAAATCCTGAGGATGGCGAGCCGGCTCTCTATCTACCTGGTCAGTCTTCTGTTTCATTGGGTGTCCTTTGCGCCTGGCAACTCCATGCATGAACGCCGTGTCGATTCATCTAGGGCTCGGCAAGGAAGGTGCTGATCGTGCCGGCGGCCAGGCGCGCGCCACCGTCCACGTCTGAGACTTCCATGTCGTAGGTCGCGAGAGCCGCGGCGCCGCCGGCAGGGACGGCGGCGACGCGCAGAATGCGGTTGATCGGTAGGGCGGTGGGCAGAAGCGCGCCGCGCACGCCTACCAGGTAGCCGATGCGGGGACCGCCGGCCGGCGGCCGCTCCAGTGCCTGGAGGGCGGCGGCAGCCTGGGCGGCCAGCTCGATCGCCAGGAAGCCCGGCGCCCTGCCGTCTCCGGCGAGTGGGTGGGTGGGGGGAATGACGCCAGCGCAGACGATGCCGCCGGCGCCAGCAGCCAGCACCGCCGTCAGCAGCAGGGCCGGGGGCGCATGCGGGAGCAGGGCGGCAACCGGCGGCAGGCCGGCGGCGGGCGCGAGGCCCTGCGGCAGCGCCAACTCCCCGGCCGGCGGCAGGCCGGCTCCGAGGCGCACGGTCCCCTCGCTCGCCAGTTCGCCCGGCTGGTCAGCTCCCGACTGCCGCCGCAGCTCGAAGCGGATGACATCCGCGGCGTCGACGGCGGAATCGACCGGGGAGGCGACGGCGGTCAGGCGCAGCTCGAGCCGGTCGCCGGGAGAAACCGGCCGCCGCAGGCGGAGCTTGCGTACCTCGGCGATGGCGGTGTCGGCGGCGAGGTCGGGAACCCGTTTGTGAGCACCCGGAAGTCCACCGCGGGCGGCGAGCTCGCGGAGCACCATGCGCAGCAGGGCTAGATGAGCAATGCCGGGCAGCAGCGGCCGGCCCGGGAAGTGGCCGGCGAAGATCGGGCTGCCGGCCGGGACCAGCAGCTGCGCCACGGCGAACGGCGGCTGCGGCGCCGGCGCCGCTGCCGGCGCGGTATCGAGCCGCAGCAGGCGGAAGCCGGCAAGTCCGGCGGCGGTCATCCGGGAGCAGCGGCGACGGTCATCCGGCGGGCGGGACCGTCTCTGCGATCGGCCCCTGGGCCGTTGCGGGTGGCTCTGCCAACCCTGCCGCGCCGGCGTGCTGGCCCGGCGGCCCGGCGGGGGCGGTTGCCGCGAGGCCCGCGGCCGTCGCCGCGGCCTCGGCGCTGAACAGCGAGAAGGGCTCGCGCCGGGGCGCCAGCGGCAGGTAACGGTTGGCGCGGACCATCAGGAAAAACAGCTCGAGACGCCAGCGCAGCGGGAAGACGAGACGCGGAAAGACCGAGCCGGCGAGCACCGAGAGCGTCGCATTGTGCACGGCGAGCGGGCCGCTGCCGCTCAAGAACAGCTCGCGGAAAGAATGCCGGTAATAGTTCCGCACCATGCGGAAGAGCGGCGTCGAGCTGCCCGCGAGATAACGGTTGTAGCTCCGGCGCACCCGCCGCGGCGACGCGCCCTCGCGCAGCATGGCGACGATGCCGCGCGCGGCTTCGACGCCGGCCATCATGCCGAGGCAGACGCCGGTGGAAAAGATCGGGTCGAGAAAGGTGGCGGCGTCGCCCACCAGGAAGTACCCGGGGCCGGAATACGGCCGGCAGCGATAGCTGAAATCGGCGCAGACGACATTGGTCGGGGGGGAAGCCGCGGCGGCGGTGCGGCGGCGCAGCAGGGGACAGCGCGCGATGCCCCACTCCAGCATGCGGTCCGCGGGCACCCCGACGCGACGGGCGGCGTCGACGTCCATCACCAGGCCGATGCTGTCGCGCCGCTCGTCGATCGGGATGATCCAGAACCATCCCTCGTCGCACATCACCATGGTCGGGTCGCCGGCCGTCGCTCCCGGGCGGCGCTCGACCCCCTCGAAATGCTGGAAGTAGGCGATCTTGCGGTGCTCGGGGAGCATGCGCCGGATGCCGAGGTGCTTGCCGACCAGGGTCGCCTGACCGCTGGCGTCGATCAGCACTCGGGCCGAGATGACCTCGCTGCGCTCGACGCTCTCTCGTGCCGTTGGCCCCTCGTCCCCTGGCAGATGGTCGGCTTCGACCGCGACGTCTCCCTGGGCTAGGCGCACGATCCGGCGCACCGCCGTGTTCTGGCTCACCTCGGCGCCGGCCGCGGCCGCCTCGGCGAGCAGCATGGCGTCGAACGGCGCGCGCTCGATGTTGAACGTCTCGTTGGATTCCCGCAGCAGGCAGTCGGCGAACAGGAAGTGCTGGTTGCTGCGGCCGTGGCCAACGACGAACTCGACTCCCCTCTTATCCACCTGCGGCAGCCGGCGCAGCGCCGGCTCCAGTCCAAGCTCGCGGATCAGCTGCAGGTTGGCGGGCAGGAAGGACTCGCCGATGTGGAAGCGCGGGAAGCGGGCGCGCTCGAGCAGCCTGACCGCGAGGCCCGCGCGCGCCAGCATCAGCGCCGCGGTGGCGCCGGCGGGACCGCCGCCGACGACCACGGCGTCATAAGTCTTCTCGTTGGCTTTCATCCGGTGGCGCCGCCCCTGAAAGGCCGCCCGCACCGCCGACCTGCGGTCTCGTCCTCGAGCGCGCGGCGTGGGGAAGCGGGATGGAGCTTATGGGCTGCGCCGCGCGAACGTCAATGCGGACCGCCGGTTCGGCTGTGACGCGCAGTACCTCGGCTATCCAAGCGGGCTCAGGACGGTCTACTGCGGCTGCGAGAGGATGGGCAGGATGTGGCGGACCTTGATCGGCTTGCCGTAGCGGGTGG
>DASZHY010000202.1:0-2152 GCA_035949675.1 Thermoanaerobaculia bacterium | reverse complement strand
TACGACCTCGCCCTGGCGCTGCACGCCCAGCGCGCCGAGCAGGAGCTGGTCGAGGAGCTGCTGGGGCGGGTCTGCGCCGTGCTCGATCCGGCCGCGGCGGTGGCGGTGACCCGCGACAGCTACGGCGGCGCGCGCGGCGTGGCGGTGGTCGGCTGGGCCGACCGCGCGCCTGACGGCGCCGCGTTGCTCGCCGCGCCGCTGTGGCGCGAGCTGCTGGCCGAGGGGCGCCAGCTGGCGCGCGCCGGCGGCGACCTCGCCGGGCGCCCGTACCGCCACCTGCTGGCGACGCCGCTGGCCTACCGCGGCGTCTACCTGGGCTATCTGGCGGTGCTCGACAAGGAGGTGCGCGGCGACTCCGACGTCTCCTTCACCGTCGACGACCGCCGCTTTCTCGAATCGGTGGCCGCCCTGGCCGGCGTGGCGCTGGACGCCGCCCGCCAGGTGGAGCGCCTGGAGACCCAGCGCGAACGCCTGGAGGAAGAGAACAAGGCCCTCAAGGGGCGGCTCGCCGACGAGGTGGCGGGCCGCCGCATCGTCGCCTACTCGCCGGCGATGCGCCGGGTGCTCGAGATCGTCGAGCGGGTGGCGCCGCGGGGCGTCAACGTCCTGGTGCGCGGCGAGAGCGGCACCGGCAAGGAGCTGATCGCCAAGCTCCTGCACCTGCAATCGGGACGCGAGGGATCGTTGATCGCCGTCAACTGCGCGGCGCTCCCGGAGTCGCTGCTCGAGAGCGAGCTGTTCGGCATCGAGGGCGGCGTGGCGACGGGGGTGCAGGCCCGGCCGGGCAAGTTCGAGGTGGCCGACCACGGCACGCTGCTGCTGGACGAGATCGGCGACCTCGAGATCTCGCTGCAGGTCAAGCTGCTGCGCGCCCTGCAGGAGCGGGAGGTGGTGCGCCTGGGCGGCAGGCGGCCGATTCCCGTCGACGTGCGGCTGGTGGCCGCGACCCATCAGGACGTCGAGGCGCTGGTCGCCGCCGGGCGCTTCCGCGAGGACCTGTACTACCGGTTGAAAGGGGTCGAGGTGGAGCTGCCGCCGCTGCGCGAGCGGCGCCAGGACATTCCTCACCTGGTGCGCACCTTCGTCGAGGAGTTCTGCCGCAGCGAGGGGATCCCGGTGCCGCAGTTCCGCTCCGAGGCGCTGGCCCTGATCATCGCCCACGACTTCCCGGGCAACGTGCGCGAGCTGCAGCACCTGGTGGAAGGGGCGGTGTCGCTGGCCGAGCGCGAGATCGACGCCGAGCTGGTGCGCTCGCTCCTGGGCACGCCGGCGCCGCAGTCGCCGGAGCCGCTCGACCTGGTCGGGATGGAGCGGCGGCACATCGGCCGGGTGCTCAAGCTGGCCGGCGGCAACAAGAGCGAGGCGGCAAGGATCCTGGGCATCGATCGCAAGACCTTGCAGCGCAAAGGGTTCTGAGAACAGGAGCGGGCCCGGCCCGGGGTCCGGTGCGGCGCCTGTCCGGGCTCGATGGGCCCCTGCGACTTTTTGTCCCCGATGCGACTTTTTTCCGCATTGCGAGTGCTGACGGGGCGAAAGCGCCTGCGGGCCTCCTGGTGACAGCCGCGGGGGCTGCCGACTGGGGCAATTTGTCCCATAGGCCCTGGGGCGCGATGCCGGCTCCACTCTCGACGCCTGGCCGCAACTCATTGATATGCAGATGTTTAAGGTCCGGATGTGGAATCGCGCCAGGAGCTGGCAGCGGCCTTGCGGTGACAGCGGTGTGAGGATGAGGAGAATCCGATGCCAGAACTGGTCCGCAAGTACATCGCTGTCCCTCAGGTGCCGGTGAAGGTGCTACTGTCCGCGGCGACCTTGGCCAGCTTCGGCTGGCTGCTGGCCCACGGTCTGGTGCACCCCGTCGTGATCTACGCTCTGCAGCTCTATTTGACGTTCTGAGAAGCCTCCCTCCCTCCCCCCGCGACCGCACGGACATGGCTGGTGACGCTGTGCTGAGAGAAGTCACGCTGGCGCTGCCGATGGTGCCCGAGATCGAGATCGAGGCCAGCAAGACTGCGACCGCCGTGGCCGAATCGATGAAGATGAGTCCGGATAGAATCGACGAGGTCCGGATGGCGGTCGTCGAGGCCTGCATCAACGCGATCGAGCACAGCCAGGCGAGCGAGCGCGAGGTCTACGTCACCTTCGAGGTGCT
>DASZHY010000201.1:0-6503 GCA_035949675.1 Thermoanaerobaculia bacterium | reverse complement strand
GCTCGATCTCGCCCCTTACCCCCAGCGAGCCTGGAAGGTCGCCAGGCACTACCGTCAGCGCATCGCCCGCGACCCGGCCGCAGGGGGTCCCACGTGAAGAGGGGCGGGCCGGTTTCCCGACCCGCCCCCGTATGTGAAGCGATGAGACTGGCGCTTACGGCACCTGCACCACCGCGAAGAACGGGGGTAGCGACTGCCCCTGCCGCCCGAAGCGGAGGGTGTACAGCCGCAGGTATGACTTCGACTTGGCGGCGCCCACGGCGCGCTCGAACTCGGCCACGTTGTGGACCGGCTGGCCGTTGACCTCGCTGATGATGCTGCCCGGCCGCACCGCCTGGTCGTAGAGCGGGCTGGTCGCGGCGACGCCGGTGATCAGCACGCCGCTGACGTTGCTCGGGAGGTTGTAGCTCGAGCGCACGCCCTGGCTGAGGTCCTGGTACTGCAGGCCGAGCCAGTTGATGCCGCTGTTGCCGTCCTGCCGCTCGTCGTTGCTCGCCTGCTGGTTGAGGGTCGGGCGCTCGCTGAGCTTGACCTCGCGCTCCGTGGTCTTGCCGTTGCGCAGCACGGTCAGGGTCACCGTCGCGCGGGGCCCCTTGGCCGAGACGTAGTCGATCAGGTCGCGGGTGGTCTTGATGTGGCGGCCGTCGACCGCGGTGATGATGTCGCCGTGCTCGACGCCGGCGGTGGCGGCGGGAGTGCCGGCGACCACGTCGCCGACCAGCGCGCCGTCGGTCGAAGTCAGGCCAAAGGCCTGGGCGTGCGGCCAGTCGAGGTTCTGGATGCTGATGCCGAGATAACCGCGGCTGACCTTCCCCTTCTCCCGCAGCTGCGGCAGGATGTCCTTGAGCGTGTTGACCGGGACAGCAAAGCCGATGTTCTCGGCGCCGTAGTTGATGGCGCTGGCGATGCCGACCACCCGCCCCTGGAGGTTCACCAGCGGGCCGCCGGAGTTCCCGAAGTTGATCGCCGCGTCGGTCTGCAGGAAGTTCTCGAACGAGATGTCGTTGATGCCGAGCGCGCGCCCCTTGGCGCTGATGACGCCGGTGGTCACCGTCTTGTTGAGGTTGAGCGGGTTGCCGACCACCATCACCCAGTCGCCGACCCGTGCCCGGTCGCTGTCGCCGAGCTCCAGGTACTTGAGGCTGGTGCCGGCATTGATCTTGAGCAGCGCCAGGTCGGTCGCCGCATCGGAGCCCTTGACCTGGGCGGTGTAGTCGCGGTCGCCAAGATGGACCTTGACCTCCGAGGCGCCGTCGATGACGTGATTGTTGGTGATGATCAAACCGTCAGGCGAGATGACGAAGCCGCTGCCACCGGCTTCGGAGCGATAGTCGTCGGGCTGCTGCGGCGGGCCGCTCTCCTCTTCCGGACCGCCGGGGCCGCCGGGCGCGCCGGGACCGCCCTGGCCGCCGCGATCGCCGCGGCCGCGCGGACCGAAGAAGAATTCAAACGGGTCGACGCCCTGGCCCGGGATCTGGCCACGGCGTCCGCGGGATCGCGGCGCTTTCTCTATGGTCGAGGCTTGGATCGAAACGATAGCCGGATCCACGGCCTCCGCCAGATCGGCGAAGCTGGGCAGGCCATGGGTCGTGGCCGCGGCGGTGGATTCGGCAGCCTTGCTGGCGGAAAGCGACGGGTCCGAGGTCTGAGTCATCCCTGGCATCGTCATCCCCAACCCCCCTGCCAGTACCATTCCAAAGACAACCGCCCCCAAGACCAGCAAGAATGTCGAGACTTGGCGACTGCGGGTAGTAATCATGGGTGCTGCGATCTCCTTTCATGCGCGTCAGCACCCCTAACAAGCAAGGGACCTGCCATCATTATTTCAGGGGGAGAGGCGATGAGCGGTTAAGCCAAAAAGTGCCATCTTGGCACGCTGCGCTGCCGCGGTAGATGCCCCTCTGGAAGGCACCGCCGCCGTCCCGGGAAGTGCACGAAGGCCGGTTCTGTTATCCTGCTCGGAAGCCCGGACCGGAAAGCAAACGTCTTCGGGTCCAGCAACTTGCGGTGGTGGCTGGGATCGCGTACAATCCACCGCGGGAGCTTGCCCCAATCCCGAAAGGGATTGGTACGAAGTGGGCCTCACGCCCACTTTTTTTGTTGGAGGAAGATTCAGAGACCCAGATGCGCGCACGCAAATCCATCGCGGAGGGCCCGCTCGCCGAGCGCGCCGCCGGTCACCGGCCAGACCGGTCGCCTCGGCCCGTCACCAGGTGGGCCCTGGCATCGCTGGCGCCGGAAATCGAGGCGGAGATCGCCGAGATCGCCGCGGCTTGCGGCTGCGAGCTGCTCCATGCCGAGTGGAAAGGCGGCGTGCTGCGCCTCATCCTGGACCGGCCCGTCCCGCTCCCTGAGCCCGCGGCGGCGGACTCGGCAGACGTGGCCGAGACCGCGCCTATCGCACATAGCGCGCCTATCGCCCATAGCGCGCATAGCGCGCCTACCGCAGGTGGCGTCACGCTGACCGACTGCGAGCACGTCGCCAAGCAGGCCTCGGCGCTGCTCGACGTGCTGGACTTCGGCAATGGACGTTACCTGCTCGAGGTCTCCTCGCCCGGCCTCGACCGGCAACTTTACCGGCCGAGCGACTATCAGCGGTTCCTCGGGCGGCTGGCGCGGGTCACCTACGAGGCATCCGCCCCTGCCGAGGCGGGCGCGGCCGGGGTTGCCCCTGGCGCGGCCGGGGTTGCCCCTGGCGCCGGCGTCGCGGGTGTCGCGGGCGGCAGCCGCCGCCGCACCGTGGTGGCGCGTCTGGCCGAGTTTCATGCCCCGTCCGCCGCGCCGGGTGCGCCCGTCTCCAAGGGAACCTTGACGCTCGTCGACGACCGTTCGGGGGAGCGGCTCGAGTTGAAGCTGGAAGACATCCGCCAGGCCCGGCTGGAGATCGAGCTGTAATGCCGCGATCGGCGTGAGGATAGGAAGAACCGACACATGGCCCAGGCACAGACCGCAGAACTGAACTTGAACGAGATCTTGCGCCAGGTCGCGCGCGAGAAAGACATCGACCTCGAGCGCTGGATCGCGGCCCTCGAGGACGCCATGGCCTCCGCGGCCAAGAAGCAGCACCGCATCAAGGAGCCGGTGCGCTCCCGCCTCGACCGCGAGACCGGCAGGTTCGAAGCCTTCATCGTCAAGAAGGTGGTGACCGAGGTGGAGGACCCGCTGGCCGAGTGGACCGTCGAGGAGGCGCAGGACCACAAGGCCGGCGCCCAGGTTGGCGACGAGATCCACCTGCCGATCCCGACCGACGGTCTGGGACGCATCGCCGCTCAGTCGGCCAAGCAGGTGCTCTATCAGAGGGTGCGCGAAGCCGAGCGCGAGAACATCTACAACGAGTACATCGACCGCGTCGGCGAGGTGCTCAACGGCACCGTCAAGCGCTTCGAGCGCGGCGACATCATCGTCGACCTCGGGCGCACCGAGGCGGTGGTGCCGCGCTCCGAGCAGGCCCGCCACGAGCGCTACAGCCAGGGCGAGCGGATCCGCGCCGTCATCGTCGACGTGCACAAGCAGCCCAAGGGCCCGCAGATCGTGCTGTCGCGCACCGATCCGCGCCTGCTGGTCAAGCTGTTCGAGACCGAGGTGCCCGAGATCTACGACGGCACGGTGGTGATCAAGAATGCGGTGCGCGCTCCCGGCGAGCGGGCCAAGGTGGCGGTCTACAGCCGCGAGCGCGACGTCGATCCGGTCGGCGCCTGCGTCGGCATGAAGGGCTCGCGCGTGCAATCGATCATCCGCGAGCTGCGCGGCGAGAAGATCGACATCATCGAATACAGCGACGACCTGGTGACCTTCGCCCAGAGCGCCTTGGCGCCGGCCAAGATCACCCGCGTCTCGGTCACCCACCAGGGCGAGGTGCCTCACCTCGACGTCATCGTCGAGGACGAGCAGCTCTCCCTGGCCATCGGCAAGCGCGGCCAGAACGTGCGCCTGGCTTCCGAGCTGATCAACGCCCGCATCGACATCAAGAGCGAGAGCGACGTCAAGGACGAGGTGGCCGATGCGCTGGCGCGCATGCTGCAGACCGCCCTGGGACCCGACGCGGAGGCGGCGCCTGCGCCGGACCTGAGCCAGGCCCCGGGCGTCACCCCGGAGCTGCGCGAGGCCCTCGAGGCCGCGGGCCTCGGGACCGTCGAGAGCTTGCGCGAGCGCGGCCGCGAGGCGCTGCTCGAGGTGCCGGGCGTCGACGAGGAGCTGGCCGACGGCTTGATCGCGTGGACCGGCGAGCAGGAGGCACTGGCAGCGGAGGCCGCGGCGCAGCGCAGCGCCGCCGAGCACGCCGAGATCGGCCACACCTTCCGCAAGCCTCAAGCGTCGTCGTCGATGGGGGACGAGGACTTCATGGCCGCCCTCTCGCGCGCCTTCCAGGAGAGCGAGGCGCAGCGCGCGACCCGCGATGCCGGCGCGGCGGAGGCGGCGGCGGAGACGGCGCTGGCTGAGACAGCGGAGCTGGCGGAAGACGCCGAGCTGCCGGAAGACGCCGAGCTGCCGGAAAACGCCCCGGAGGTCCAGGCGAGCGGCGAGGCGGTGGCAGGCACGGCAAGCGCCAGCGCGGACGAGAGCGCGCAGGGCGAGAGCAGGCAGGGCGAGAGCGGCGGCGAGAGCAAGTAGCCGTATCGGCGGCATCGGCGGGCGGCGGCAAGCCGCGGCCCCATGGCGGATAGGGATCGACAGGAGCTGCAAAGGATATGGGAAAAGTTCGCGTTCAGGATCTCGCTCGGATGATGGGGATCGCCAACCAGGACCTGGTGTTCAAGCTCAAGTCCATCGGCGTCCGCGTCGAAGGCGATGATGCGCACATCGACACCGACATCATCTCGGCGATCCTGCAGGGCAAGAAGTTGCCGCATCCGCGCGAAGTCATCCTGCGCGACGAACCGGCCGCGCCGGAGTCGCCGGCGTCGGCGCGTCGCCGCGTTCCGGTGGCGCCGCCCGTACGGCGTCCGGCTGCCAACCCGCTCCGCCCGAACCGGCCCCGCACCCTGATCCAGAAAGTCGAGCCGCGGATCCAGACGCTGCCGGCGAGCGAGCGGCCGTCGCATCTCGGCGCTCCCGGCGGCCCCTATCCGGGCGCTCCGGGAATGGGCGCTCCGGGCGGTGCCGGCTTCCTCGCCCAGGGTCCCGGCGTAGCCGGAGGCGCCGGCCTGGCCGGCGGCGCCGGACTGGCCCAGGGAGCAGGGGCGGCGCACGCGGCGACTTCGGCGAGCATCGCCCACGCACCGCATCCTGGCGCCGCTGGCTCCCACGCCGCCCATGCCGCACATGGCTCTCATGCCGCACATGGCTCTGATACCGCGGCGCATCCGGCGCATCCCGCCGGGAGCTTTGGCGGGCACGCTGCACCCGGGTCCGCGGCCTCTCCCGGCCTGCATGGCGGCGCGGCGGTCCATCAGCCCTATGGCCCCCCTCATGGTGCCGCCCATCACGCCGCGCCCGCGGGAAGGCCGTCCGGCAGCGCCCACGCCAGCGCCGACCACGCCGCCCGCGCGGTCCATGGCGGGAGCGTCGGCACCGTCGGGAGTGCCGCGCCCGGCCGCTTGTCCTCGCTGGGCACCCGTCCAGGAAGCCCTGGCGCCGCCGCCGCCCGGCCGGCTCCGGCCGGCGCCGCGGAGAGCGGCGAGGCCGGCCGCCGGCGCGGCGAGCGGGTCATCGAGACGCCGGCCAAGCAGGACAAGAACAAGAAGAAGGCCAAGGGCGTCAAGAAGCCGGGCCTGCGCTCGCCCGAGGAAGAGGACCTCAGCGCCTACAAGGGCACCATCGAGGAGGACATCGACGGCGTCGAGGAGACCGCCGACGGGACCGGCGGCCGCCGGCGCCGCCGCGCCCAGCGCAAGGAGGACGAGGGCGGCAAGCTCCTGACGTTCAAGAAGGCGCCGCCCCAGGGCACGGTGATGCTCGGCGAGGGCATGACCCTGCGCGAGTTCGCCGAGAAGCTGGGAGTCAAGGCGCGCGACCTGATCAAGGCGCTCTTCGATCGCGGCATCCTCGCCAACATCAACCAGGTGATCGAGCCGGAGCTGGCGCAGCAGCTCGCCAAGGACCTGGGCGTCGACACCATGGTGGTGTCGTTCGAGGAGGAAGTGCAGCTCAACGAGGAGCTCGGTCAGGCGGTCGACGGCGCGCCGGGAGCGGTCGGCACCTCGGCGGTCGAGGGCAAGGTGCCCCGGGCGCCGGTCGTGACCATCATGGGCCACGTCGACCACGGCAAGACCTCGCTGCTCGACTCCATCCGCTCTTCGAAGGTCGCCGAAAGCGAGTTCGGCGGCATCACCCAGCACATCGGCGCCTATCACGTCGACGTCCACGGCCGCCAGGTGGTCTTCCTCGACACGCCGGGGCACGAGGCGTTCACCATGATGCGTGCCCGCGGCGCCCGGGTGACCGACATCGTCGTGCTGGTGGTGGCGGCGGACGACGGCGTCATGCCGCAGACCATCGAGGCGATCGACCACGCCCGCGCCGCGCGCGTGCCGATCGTGGTGGCGATCAACAAGATCGACAAG
>DASZHY010000200.1:0-1537 GCA_035949675.1 Thermoanaerobaculia bacterium | reverse complement strand
CGCGGGCCCGGCGCGTGGCCTGATCCACTTCCGGCCAAATGAAACTCACGCGAGCCGGGAAGGTCTTTCCAGGATAGGAGTCGACAGTGATCGACGCCGGATCTCCCACTTTCACCCGGCCAATGTCGCTCTGAAAAATCTGAGCGTAGACCCAGACGGTCGACAAGTCCGCCACCAAGTACAACTTCGTGCCCGGTTGCACATACATGTTCGGAAAGGCCTTCCGGTCGATGATGAAACCGGACGCCGGCGAGTCGATCTCGATCTCACGCCTGATCATCCCGCTCTCCTTCAGACGGGCGATCTCGCGGTCGGGGACCTGCCACCGCTTCAACCGCTCGGTTGCGGCATCCAACAGCGACTGCGATCCGTGGGATCCGGCAGCGCCTCCCGGAACAGTGGTTTGCGCCAGGAGCTCCTTGGCCACTAAGTAGTCCTGCTCGGCCGTCACCAGGTCCGGGCTGTAGATGGTCAGGAGCGGCTGGCCCTGCCGCACCTGTTTGTATGTTGCGTCGGCATATACCTTCTGCACCCAGCCTGCGAAGCGGATCTCCACGTCCGAAAGCCGCGTTTCGTCCGCCTCAATATTTCCGACGGTGCGGATCTCGTCGCGGACCGGGCGAAACTCTACGACGCCGGTCTTTACCCCGATGCTCTGCATCCGCTGCGGTGTCAGCGTGACCGGCGCCAGGTTTGGTTCAGAAGCCGGTGCTGTCTGCGCCATAGCTTCCGGGACCCAAAGGGCGAAACCATGCCCCGTCTGTCGGCCGGAACAGAGGCAAACGGACGCCGCGGCGGCAAGGATGACAGCCGCGCGGCTTGCCCGCGAGCGGGTCACAGCTCGCCTCCGATCAATCGTTCGATCGCGGCGAGCATCGTTTGTTCGTCCAAGTTCAACTGGAGCAGCTTGAGTTCGAGGTCGTGGACCCGGTGCTGTGCGTCGAGTTCAGTGGCCAGATCGCCGCGCCCTTGTGCGTAGTCCGCGGTGATCGATTTGAGCGCCGCCCGTGCCTCCGGAAGGGCTTTGCGGGCAACCAAGGCATCTGCGTTCTGTGCCGCTTTGAGCCGCGCGAGCGCTTCGCCGAGAGCACTCTGGATTTCGAGCAACGCCGCCTCGTAGCGTTGCTGGGCCGCACCCAACTGTGCGGTCGCAGCCTGTTGCTCTGAGGCCTCCTTGCCCCAGGGCAGCGGGATGTTGAGACCAACCGTGGCGGCGACCCCCGGCGGACGGTTGTTGGTCTGAGTCAATGGTCCGGCCCCGACTGTCAGGTCGGGATACCAGGCTTTCTCGGCCAAGGTGGTGCGCGTTCGCGCCGCATCCACCTCCGCGCCGCTCGCGGCAAGTGCCGGGCTGCCGCCGCGGGCACGTTCCACTAGGGATGCGGTGGAAAGATTTGCGGCGGGCACGCGCCGGGGCCGTAAAGGCTCGGCCAATGGCGCGCTGGCAGGGCGCGCGAGCAGCGCGTTGAGCAGTTCCCGGGCGGCAGCGCGATCGCCTTCGAGGCGGGCGGCTTCGATTTCCACCGCGGTCTCCTCG
>DASZHY010000199.1:0-11508 GCA_035949675.1 Thermoanaerobaculia bacterium | reverse complement strand
TCGACCGCGCCCGCTACAGCCGCCGCGCCCGCTACAGCCGCCGCGCCTGCTGCAGGCGCCAGACCCGCTACGCCCGCCGCGCCTGCTACAGCCGCCGCGCCGGCCGCGCCGGCCGCGGGCCTGCACGGCGCCGCGCCGCCGGCTCTGCCATATTCGCCGGTGCTCGACCCGGCCTCGATGGACCGCGCGGTGGACCCATGCGTGGACTTCTATGCCTACTCGTGCGGCGGCTGGATGAAGCGCAACCCGATCCCTCCCGACCAGGCGGGGTGGAGCGTCTTCCAGAAGCTGCACGACGAGAACCTGACCTTTCTCGCGCGAGTGCTCGAGACCGCCTCGCAGGCGGGTCCCGCCCGCGATCCGGCGACGGCCCAGATCGGCGACCTCTACGCCTCGTGCATGGACGAGGCCGCCATCGCCCGCGCCGGAGCGGCGCCGCTGCGAGAGGATCTCGACGCCATCGCGGCGATCGCCGCGATCGGCGCGATCGGCTCGCCGGGCGACCCGGCGGCGCTCGAGGCGTTGGCGGAAGTGGTCGCCCGGCTACAGCTCGAGACCGGCGCCGCCGTGCTCTTCGACGTCGGCTCGAATCAAGACTTCAAGGATTCGAGCCAGGTGATCGCGGTGGTGGCCCAGGGCGGCCTGGGGCTGCCCGACCGCGACTACTACCTCGCAACGGACGCGCGCTCGGCAGAGATTCGCACCCGCTACGTGGCGTACGTCGCGCGCATGCTGCAGCGCCTGGGCGAGCAGCCGGCGGCGGCCGAGGCCGACGCGCGGCAGGTGCTCGCCCTGGAGACCAGCCTGGCCCGGGCCTCGATCAGCCGCGTCGAGGAACGCACGCCGGCCAACGTCTATCACCGGTTCAGCCGCGCACAGCTGCAGGCGCTGGTCCCGAAGTTCCCCTGGGACCGCTACTTCGCGGCGCTGCAAGCGCCGCAGGCACCAGGCCCGCACGACCCCGACGCTCCCCGCGCTCCCCGCGCTCCCCGCGTTCCCGGCGCTCCCCTGGCTCCCGGTACCGCGGCCGGACGCGCCGACGCAAGGGCCGCGAGCGACCTCGGCGATCTCAACGATCTCAACGTGGCCGAGCCCGGCTTCTTCAGCGGTCTCGAGACGCTGCTCGAAAGCAGCGACCCGGCGAGCTGGCGCGCCTACCTGCGGTGGCGGCTGGTCGACACGCGGGCGACCCAGCTGTCGCCCGACTTCGAGAACGACCATTTCGATTTCTACCAGCGCTTCCTGCGCGGCCGGCAGGAGCTGCCGCCGCGCTGGCGGCGCTGCGTGCAGTGGGTGGACGAGAAGCTGGGCGAGGCGCTCGGCCGGGTGTACGTGGAGCGCGCCTTCAGTCCCGACGCGAAGGCGCGCAGCCAGAAGATGGTGGACGAGATCGAGAAGGCGATGGACGCCGACCTTCGCCAGCTCCCCTGGATGTCTGCGGCGACCCGCGCCGAGGCCCTGCACAAGCTGCATGCCATGACCAACAAGGTCGGTTATCCCGACCACTGGCGCGACTACGGCGCGGTGCGCGTCGAGCGGCAGGACTTCGCCGGCAACGTGGCGCGCGCCACCCTCTTCGAGAGCCGGCGCCAGCTGGCCAAGATCGGCAAGCCGGTCGACCGGCAAGAGTGGGGGATGACGCCGCCCACGGTCAATGCCTACTACAACCCTTTCCAGAACGAGATCAACTTCCCCGCCGGCGTGCTGCAGCCGCCGCTTTTCGACCCGCGCCTCGACGATGCGCCCAACTTCGGCGACACCGGCGGCACCATCGGCCACGAGCTCACCCACGGCTTCGACGACGAGGGCCGTCAGTTCGACTACGGCGGCAACTTGCGCGACTGGTGGACGCCTCAGGATGCGCGCGAGTTCGAGGCGCGGACGCACTGCATCGAGGAGCAGTACGGCCGCTATACCATCGTCGACGACGTCAAGATCAACGGCAAGCTCACCCTGGGCGAGGACGTGGCCGACCTCGGCGGCCTGCTCCTCGCCTACCGGGCCTGGCGCGAGGCGACGAGCGGCCTCCCGCTGCAGCCGATCGACGGGCTGACGCCCGACCAGCGCTTCTTCGTCGGCTACGGCCAGAGCTGGTGCAGCAGCCGGCGCCCGCAGGAGGAGCGGCTGCGCGCCGGCGTCGATCCGCATTCGCCGCCGCGTTTCCGCACCAATGGCGTGGTGTCGAATCTCCCCGAGTTCCGGCAGGCGTTCGGCTGCCGGACCGGCCAGCCGATGGCGCCGGCGACGATGTGCCGGGTCTGGTGAGCAGCCGGCCGGCGTGGCTGCGTCGGCCGCGGCTCGAGGCACTGCTGGTGGGCGCCGCCCTGGCGCTGTTCGCCTGGCGGGAGGTGGCGGCAGTCCGGGCGGACGGCACGACGGTGGACGAGCCGGCGCACCTGAGCTACGGGGAGCGCGGCCTGACGGCCGGGACCTTCGAGCGCGACTACGTCATGCTCAACTCGAAGATGCCGGTCTCGGTGCTCAACGCCTTGCCGGTCCTGGCGGCCGAACGGCTCGGTACCTCCCCCCGCGGCGAGCGCCGGATCCAGCTCGGGCGGCTGGCGACGGTCGGGCTCGGCCTCGTCCTGGGCTGGCTCGTCTGGCACTGGGCGCGGGCGCTCTTCGGATTCGGCGGCGGCATCCTGGCGCTGCTGCTCTACACCTCCTGCCCCAACGTCCTTGCCCACTCGCATCTGGTCACCACCGACCTCGCCACGGCGCTCGGCATGTTCGCCGCCACCTACGCCTTCTGGCGCTACCGGCAGCGGCCAGGCGGCGGGCGGCTGGCGCTGGCGGCAGCGGCTTTCGGCGCCGCCCAGCTGACCAAGGTGACGGCTCTCTTCCTGGTCCCGATCTTCCTGCTCATCCTGCTGGTCGAGATGATCCGCGCCAAGCTGGGCCGTGCCCGGCGACAGGCCGAGATCACCGCGGATGAGGCGGCGGCCGCGGGCGCGGAACGGGCGGGGGACGCCGGGCAGGCGGCGGGCCATCCGTCGGCGACCGGCGGCCACCCGGGCCGAGCGGAGCAGGCGGCCTCCCGGCGCTTCCTGGGCGCGCTGCTGCCGGCCGCGGCGTTGCTCGCCGGCGCGGTGGTGGCGCTCAACCTGGGGTTCGCAGGCGAGAAGACCTTGGCGCGGCTCTCCGACTACGCGCCGGTCAGCCGGCCGTTCCAGGCGCTGGCGGCGATGCCGCTGCTGCGCGAAGTCCCGATCCCGGTGCCGCTGCCGTACCTGAGCGGGCTGGACATGGTGGCGCGCGACGTCCGGGCCGGCACCCGCAGCTATCTCCATGGCCGCTTCAGCGCGAACGGCTTCCGGGACTACTACCTGGTCGCCATGCTGATCAAGATGCCGGTCGGTACCCTGGCCCTGCTCGCGCTGGCGGCGTGGCTGGCGGCGACCGGGCGGGTGCGCGTCGCCGGCGCCGAAGCCTGGCTGCTGGTGCCGCCGGCGTTTCTGCTGGCATATCTGAGCTTCGCCTTCGATCTGCAGATCGGTCTGCGCTACCTGCTGCCGGCGTTCCCGTTCCTGTTCGTGTTCGCCGGCCGGGCGGCGGCATGGCGGCCGGCGGCATCGCCCTTCGGGATCGCGGCCGGCCTGCTGGCAGCCTGGGCCGCGGTCTCGTCGCTGGCCTCCCATCCGCGCTACATCCCCTATTTCAACGAGCTGATCGGCGGCCAGCGCAACGGCTATCGCTGGCTCACGGACTCCAACGTCGACTGGGGCCAGGACAACGGGTATGTCCGCGAGGTCTATGCGCGTCGCAGCCCGGAGCGGCTGTGGATCGAGCCCGGTGGCCCGATCGCCGGCCGGGTGGCGGTGGGGCTCTCGACGCTGGTGCTGCGGCGTCCATGGCTGCGCGACCATTTCCAGCCCGTGACCCTGATCCACGGCTCGTGGGCGATCTTCGACGTCACCGCCGAGCAGATCGAGCGCTGCTGCGCGGACCTGCCGCAGGCCTGGACGGTGCCCGGCGCCGACGGCGACCTGGCGCCGGCCGGGCGGCCGATCGGCGGCTCCGCCCTCGGCGTGCGCTTCCTCGACCGGCTCAACGACGGGTTGCTGGGTGCCAACTCCGAGTGGGACGCGGCACGCAGCGCCGACGCGACGACGCCCGTCGCTGCCTGGTTCGGAGTCGAATGGGACCGGCCGCAGCGGATCGGGCGGGTCGCGACGTATCCCGGCTGGCTCAGCCGCGGTCCGGCGGCCCGCCGCTACCTGGCAACCGACTACGTCTTGCAATGGTGGGACGGCCGGGCCTGGATCGACCTGCCGGGCACGCGGGTCACCGGCAACCGCCGGGTGCACGTCGAGCACGCTTTTCCGCCGGTCACCACCACGCGCCTGCGCCTCCTGATCGAGCGCGAGCGCAACGACCTGGGGACGGAGGCCGTTCCGGGCAACTTCCGCGCCGCCTGCCTGGAGATCGCGGCCTGGCCGCCCTGATCCGGCCGGCGCGGCGACGCCCAGGCCGGGCACTCTGCGTCGGCGTGCGTCCGTGCGCCAGCGCATCCTGCGGGGCGGGTGTCGTGCCGGGGCCAGCGGGCCGCTTCGAGCTTCGTCTCACAGCCACGCGGCGAAGTGACCTTCGGCCGCCAGCTCCTGCATCCGGCGCCGCAGGTCCTCGACAAAAGCCTTGCCGTCGCCGCGCCAGCGCACCGGCTCACCGACGAAGACGTCGCAGAAGAAAGGCACGGGCAGCGCCGAGCCGCGCGGCAGCGCCTTGCCCAGCCCGTGCAGGAAGACCGGGATGACCGGCACCTCCGGGAAGCGTTCGGCGAGCCGGGCGACGCCGCTCTTGAGCTCGGAGAGGCGCTCGGGCTCGCCGCGCGAGCCCTCGGGGAACAGGAGCACGATGTCGCCGCGTTCGAGGGCTGCCACCACTCCGGCCAGGACGTCTGGCCGCTGCTCCGCGCCTGCGGGCGGCGCCGGGTGCGGCTCTCCGGCGACCGCCGTGACCGCTGTCGTGGCCGGCCGGCGTGCGATCGGAATGATGCCGACGATGCGCAGCGCGAACCACGCGAGCAGCCGGGTGCGCAGGAAGTAGTCGGCCGCCGCCACCGGGTGCACCTTGGCCAGCAGGTGGCTGGGCAGCAGGGTCATCAGCACCATCGTGTCGAGGTGGCTGTTGTGGTTGGCGGCCACGATGGCCGGGCCGGCGGCAGGCAGGCGCTCGCGATGACGGACGTTGAGCCCCAGTCCGATCAGCACCACCGGCCGCACCACCAGCCAGAAGAACAGCCAGCGCAGCGCCCGTTCCAGCCGGGAACGCCCCCGCCCGTTCGCTTCGGTCATGGTTTCGTCCCAGAGCCGAGGCGTGGAGTGCGTCTCGTTCAGCGGTCCCACAGGCGGGTGACGAGCGGCCCGTGCTGGTACCAGAAGAAGTGAAAGAACAGCGGCGCGGTATAGCTCAGGCTGTCGATACGATCGAGGATGCCGCCGTGCCCCGGCAGCAGGGTGCCGCTGTCCTTGATCCCCAGGTCGCGCTTGAGCGCCGAGATCACCACGTCGCCGACGAAGCCGCCGAGGCCGATGAGGACGCCCGCTAGCAGCGCCTCGCCGGTGGTCAACGGCGTGAGCCAGGGCGCCAGCAGCCAGGCGAGCGCGAGCGTCGTGACCAGGCCGCCCAGCAGCCCCTCCACCGTCTTGCCCGGGCTGACCTTCGGGATCACCTTGTGGCGGCCCAGCGTCCGTCCCCACAGGTACTGGGCGACGTCGTTGAACTGCGTGAGGAAGACCAGGTAAAGCACCAGGCCGGGTCCGCCGCCGTGAGGGTTGAGGTCCTGCGGCAGGACCAGCAGGAAGGCGACGTGGCTGATGCTGAACACCGTCGTCATCAGCCCCCAATGCAGGCTGCCGGCGGCGCGCAGGAACCCCTCGGTCTCGCCGATCAGCACCATCCGCATCGGCAGCAGCAGGAACGCGTAGACGGGGATGAAGATGATGAACATCCCGTACCAGCGCATGTCGATCCACAGATACTGCACCGGTATGGCAAGGTAGGCCCACAACAGGACGCTGCGGTCGGCGCGCCGGGTGGGAGTCAGCGACAGGTATTCCTTGAGCGCCAGGAAGCTGACGAAGGCGAAGAACGCCAGGGAGACGCGGCGCGACAGCAGCATCGCCAGCGCGAACACCGCGGCCATCACCCACCAGGTGCGCACCCGCTGCCGCAGCTCGGTCCAGTCGACCGCGGGCCGCAGCCGGCCGAGTGCCCAGACCGCGATGGTCGCGGCCAGCAACATCCCGAAGATGGCCCCCAGGGCCCAGGCGACGACCGGCGACACCTGCTGCACGGCCGCGGCGGCGCGCGCTGCCCAAGCCGTCATATCAGCTCCCTCCCCGCCTCCCCGCCACCTCTTTCATCTCAGCCACCTCTTTCATCTCGCCGCCACCTTCATCTCAGCCAACGCACCGCGGGCGCGCCGGACGACCGTCGCGGCGAGCAGCGCCGCGAGCAGCCACAGCAGCACGTTCATGAAGCGGGCGGCGGGTGCGCCGAGCCCGAGCGCCAACCCGGCGGCGCCCAGGACCAGGGCGCGGTCGCTCTTGCCCATCGGGCCGTCATAGCGGCGCGAGGCGCCGATCTGGACGGCCACCACGCCGGTCATCTCGGTGAGCGCCGCCAGCATCACGACCGCCACCACCAGCCACGGCTCGACACCCGGCAGCAGGCCGAGCGGCAGGTAGAGAACGGCGTCCGAGACCACGTCGCCGAGCTCGTTCAGAAACCCGCCCAGGGCGCTCTTCATGCCATGCTCGCGCGCCAGCATGCCGTCCAGGGCGTTGAGCGCCATGCGCAGCAGCAGCACTGCCGGCAGCAGCAACAGCGGCCACCGGGCCGCCGGCTGCCAGACGATCAAGCCGCCGGCCGCTGCCGACAGCAGGACCGCGGCCACCGTCACCTGATTGGCGGTCACCCCGGCCCGCGCCAGCGCCCGGCAGACCGGCCGCAGCAGCCCCTGGAAGGCTGGTTTCAGGTCGTAGACGCTGGGCATAACGGGGTACCGCGCCCTTCCCGCCGCGCTCCGCCGGCAAAACAGATCGGTGGCGGGATTATAGGCGGGATGCGGCGGCCCGGGCGGTGCCGGCCGTCAATGCTGCGCTGGCGGTGTTGGCGGCACTGGTGGCGACGGCGGTGGCGGCGACGCCTTCGTCTGGGCGTCGACGCAGCGCTGGAAGCCGGCCCGATCGACGACGAACATGTGCGCGCAGCCGTCGACGATCTGCTTGTAGCGCAGCTCGCGCTGCAACTGGGCCTGCCTGGCCTGCTTCCTGGCTGCCGCGGCGGCATCGATGCCGGCCGGCGCGGCCGCTGTCGCAGCGGCCCCTGACCCGGGCGCCGCGGTGCCGGCGGCGGGCGCTGAAGCGGGGGCCTGGGTATTCGGACCATGGCCTTTGGCCGGCTTCACGGTGGTCGTGGCGCCGGCCGGGGGCGGCGGCGCCATCTCGGGCTTGGACACCGGCGCTCCCGGGGGCGGCGCAACGGCGATGGCCTCGATGCGCAGGCTGCCGCCGTTCAACTTGAGGCATGCGGCGGCATCGACCGTGTTGGTGCCGACGGTCAGGATCCGCCCCGTCGTCTCATGGACGGTCAGCAGGTCGCCCTTGAGACTCCAGGGCCCTTCGGTCTGGATCTTCTTGCCGCCCACCAGGACCAGCCACTCGGCCTCCGCCGCCGGCAGGGAGGAGCCGAGAACGGTGAGCACGGCGAGCAGCGGTGCGGCGGAGAGCGCTGGCCTCATGGAAGATCGCCTATCGTGAGATCAGCATAACCTTAACGCCGCGATGCACCAAATGTCATCAGCCACCCCGTCCCCGCCGCGGCCGCCCGCGACGCCGGCATCGCTACGACCGCGGCCTGGTCGCTGGCTGGTTTATCTCTGGGCGGGGCCAACCTCGCTGCTCGGGCTGACGGCGGCTCTGCTGACGGCGCTGAGCGGCGGTCGGGTGGCGCGCTCGCAGGGCGTGCTCGAGGCTTGGGGCGGCTTCGCGCGCCGTCTCCTGCGTTCGACGCCGATCGGGGCAAAGGCGATCACTCTGGGCCATGTGGTGCTGGGGTGGGACCGTGCCAGCCTGGACCGCTCGCGGCCCCATGAGCTCGTCCACGTGCGCCAGGCAGAGCGCTGGGGCCCGCTGTTCCTCCCCGCCTACCTGGCGGCGAGCATCTGGGCCTTCCTGCGCGGGGGCCACTACTACCTCGACAACTGTTTCGAGCGGGAGGCCAGGGGAGAGCGCTCGCGGGTGGGCGGGGGGGGGGTGGAGGGATGAGGGTGGAGGAGGGAGGGGGGAGGAGGAGGTAAAGGATCTGTGGCGAAGCACCCGCCGGGCACGCGGAGCCAAGGCTATCCTGCGGGCGGCGACCGGCGGGCCGCTTCGCGCCACCTACGCCCTGTCGCCGGTCGCCGTCCTCGGATACCTTGCTCCGCGGCCCTACCGTTCGCCCCCACCCACCCGCTCGCTTGGAAGGGGAGGATTTGAGTGGGGCCTTGCCGCTCCGGCCCCGATGGGCCATCTAGCGTACCTCCCCCGGGTAACCATCCTCCTCGAGGGCTGGCTCCCGGGGAAGTAGGTTCTAGCGGGTGCCACCTCCCGGCGGGGGCGGCTGCTGCTGGCGCCGCTGCTGGGGCGGCGGGGCCTGCCGCTGCGGCGGCGGCTGACGCTGCGCCGTGGCCTGATGCTGCTGGGGCGGTGGGGCCTGGCGCTGGGCTACGGGCTGACGCTGCGGCGGCGGCTGGCGTTGCGCCATGGCCTGCTGCTGGTGCGGGGGCGGCGCCGACTGCCGCTGAGGCCGGGACGGCGGCGCCGCCTGGCTCCGGGACTGGACCTGCTGCTGGCCCGGCTGCCGGCGGCTCACGGTCTGCTGCCGGTTGCGTGCGGAGGGAGCCGCCTGGTTCCGAACCTGGCCCTGCGGCGCCCGTTGCGCTGCGGGAGCTCGTCCGGCGCGCTGTGGCGGCGGCACATAGCCATGGACCTGCTGCGCTCGAGCACCGTTCCGTGGCGGAACGCCGCCCCGCGTCCGTTGCGGCGGCGGAGTCACCTGCCGGCGTCCCAGGCCCTGCTGCTGTTGCCGGCCCGCCGGCGCGCCCTGGCGCCTCACCTGGGCCTGGGCCTGTCTTTGAGCCGGCGCTGCGGGCCCGGCGTTACGGCCGGCGGTGGCCTGCGCGGACCGTGCACCGCCCTGCTGGGCTCCGGCCTGACGGAACTGGGCGGCCTCGGCGCGCCGCTGCTGCACGAGTTGCTGCGCGACGCGGCCCGTCGCTACCGCTCGCGGAGCGACCTGCGGCGGTTCGGGCGCGTTGGCGCGCCGGACGACCGCGGCCGGGCGGAACATGCCGACCGTGTTGCCGCTCACCCGCGCCACCCTGGGATCGCTGGCATTGGCGAGCTGCAGCTGGCGTACCGGTTGGCCGGTCACTTGCTGAATGCGATTCACCGGCACGGAACCGTTGAAGACGCGGCCGCCTTCGACCCGATAGTTGGTGATGTTGGTGGTGTTGTGGATGATCGTCACGTTTTGGAAGGGCGGCACGACGAAACTACCCACGTTGACCGCCAGGAACGACCGCTCCGGAACGAAGCAGTACGAGCCGGGGTCGATGCCGACACCCACGTTGAAGCTGCCGAAGTCCAGCCCGACGCCGGCGCTGAAGCCGACCTGCGGCGGCAACGGCGCCCAACCCAGGTAGCCGCCGCCTTCCTGCCACGATACCCAAGACGGACCCCAGTCGGTGCCAGGTACCCAGCTCCAGCCGTAGTCCGGATCGGAGTACCACCGGCCGTAGTGATAGGTCGCCCAGCCGTAGGGCTCGGACGAGACCCAGGTCCAGCCGTAGTCAGTGTAGGCCCAGCGGCCGTTGGAGTAGGGACGCCAGCCGTGGCGGATGTGGCGCGGACACCACACCCAGCCGTAGCTCGGCCGGTTGACCCAGTAGCCGTAGGGCGCCAGGTTGCTGTAGAAGAAATCCACGCCGACGGTGCCGTGGACGCCGACTGCCACCGCCACGGCGGCATTCAACGCGGGCTGCGTCAGCGCCGGTACGGGCGGCTGCGCCGTCGCCGCGACGCTCAGCGCGCTCGCGAGCACCAACACTGCCAATGCGGTTCTTGCGGTTCTCATGATGCACCTCGTTGGGCGGCGGCGTGTCGAGCTGCGCGAGTGGAGGGGGCCGCCGCGTGGATGAAAGGTGAACCGGCGCCGGGCCGCGCAGCGGAGGCCGGCGCCTCGACGTTCATATGTCGCAAGAAGTGTGCCGGCGCTCCAGCGGGCCCTCGGCGACGCTGGGGCGAGCGTTGCAAGTCACTGGATTCAGGATGTTTATAACTCCCGGTACCTTGCCTCGACAGCCTGCGGCGAGCGCCATGCCACCTCTCGGCAAGAGCCGAAGAGGCCGTCCGGTCGAAAGGACGCCTCGTCCTTCTCCTGGCGCGCGTGTACGATCGCGCCGGAGCCCGCTCACGGGAGCCCGCAAAAAGGGGAGCCATTCCCTCAGGCAGCAGCAGGTAGCAAAAGCGGCGATGGCACGGCGAGGAAGCGACGACGGCCGGCTGCAAGCGGAGCTCGAGCGGCTCTATGCGCTCTCGCCGCCCGCCTTCACCACGGCCCGCAACGAGCTCGCCGCACGTTTGCGGCAGGAAGGCCGGCGCGACGACGCGGCGGCGGTGAAGGCCCTGCCGCGCCCGACACCTTCGTCCTGGGCGGTGAGCCGCTTGATGCGCCTCGAGCCGGCGCGTTTTCAGGCGCTGCTCGCCGCCGGCCGCGAGGCGCGCCAGGCGCAGCGGCGGGTGTTGGACGGCCGCCCTGGTGCGTCAGCGGCGCCCGCAACGCGGCTGCGCGAGACCTTGCAGAGCGCCAGGACCCTGATCGAGGAGCTGCGCCGCCGCGGCCTCGAGCTGCTCGCCGCGACCGGGCGGCCGGCCACCGCCGCAAACGCCGACCGCCTGGGCGCGGATCTGCAAGCCCTGGCCTTTACCGCCGGCGCCGAGAGCGCGATCGAACGCGGCTGGCTCGATCACGACCTCGACGCTCCCGGCTTCGAGGTGCTGGCCGGACTGCAGGCAGCGGCCGGTGCCGCGGCGGCGCCGGCACGGCCCCGGGAGACGGTTGCCAAGCAGGCGCCCGCCGATCACGGCCGGCGCGACGGCAGCATGGCCAGTGCGGCCACGGAGCCCCGCCCGAAGGGCTCTGCCGGCACGTCGGCGGGCTCTGCCGGCACCTCGGCGCGGCGCCTGGAGGAATCGCGCCAGTGGCAGGCCAGCGAGCGCCACGAGCGCGAGCAAGCCCGCATGCAGCTGGCCCGCGACCGCCAGAGAGCGCGCCTGGCGAACGCCGAGGCGGAAGTGGAGCGCGCCGCCGCCGAGTCGGCGCGGCTGGATGCGGCCGCTGCCGCCGCCGAGCAGGAGGCGACGGCGGCGAGCCGCCGGGCTGCGGAAGCGCAGCGCGACGCGGAGCGGGCCGGCCGCGGCGCCGAGCAGGCGCGACGCGTGCTCGACCGTGCCCGCGAGCGGC
>DASZHY010000198.1:0-5156 GCA_035949675.1 Thermoanaerobaculia bacterium | reverse complement strand
CTTGCGGTCGAGGTGACGCCCATCGAGAACTGGTTGGAGCTCGAGCTCGGGCTCTCCGCACTGCGCGGCACGGATGGCACCGATCTTACGGTCGACCTTCTCTTCAAGAAACCCTACCGGCTCTCGTCGCGCTCCGAGCTGATGATCGGCCTCGGCCCCGAAGTCGTCCGCGGTGCGCACCACGTTACTTCCACGGGCGTGGAGGGAGTCCTGGATTTCATGTTCTGGCCCGGCAGGGACCTTG
This sequence comes from Thermoanaerobaculia bacterium, assembly GCA_035949675.1. Classification (GTDB taxonomy): domain Bacteria; phylum Acidobacteriota; class Thermoanaerobaculia; order Multivoradales; family UBA5704; genus JASLEW01. The sequence continues at coordinate 4,912 of DASZHY010000198.1, read as the reverse complement.
GGTGGTACGTCGAGCCAGGCTATGAGCTGGTCTTCCAACACGGCACTCACCGGGCAGTCAATATCGCGGCAGGCCTCCTCGTCGGATTTGAGCATTAGCCGGCCGCCAGCCGAGGGCGAGCGGCCCCGGGCGCGAGGGCCCGCCGCGGAGGCCGTGCCCGGGAGGTCCCGGGCACGGCTGCCGCGAAGGGCTCAGAACATATAACGCACGCGGCCCGCGATGATGCGGGGCGGGATGACGTGGGTGCCGCCGAAGGTCGACTGGAAGTTGTAGAGGCCCTGCTTGTCGAAGGCGTTGAGCACGTCGAGCTGGAGCTCGAAGGGCAAGCCGTACTGCGCCAGGCGGGCGCCGACCGAGAAGTCCCAGACGGTGCGCGACTTGACGCGCGTCGGGTTGGAGTTGAAGTTGATGTAGGGCTCGGCGTAGGCGGTGTCCGGGCCGCCCGCGAGGACGTCCGCCGGGCTGTTGGCGTGGGTCACCAGGCCCGAGTCGTAGCGCTGCGTGACGCCGGTCCAGAAGCCGCTCTTGGGGATGTCCCAGAAGATGCCCAGCTGCTCCTGCAGCTTCTGGTCGTGGTCGATCAGGAAGGGACCCTGATTGAGATCGAGCGGCGAGGTATTGATGAACAGGCCGCCGACCAGCGGCGGATCGTAGAGCGCGTGCACGTGGCCGAGCGACAGGTAGGTGCGCAGGCCGTCGTAGGGTCCGCCGTCGAGGCGCACGTTCCAGCCGGAAAGGTCGCCGCCCTTGAAGTTGAGCGGGAAGACGATGCCGGTGTTGAAGAACTGGTCCTGGTCGGCAGTGTACTGGACCTGGCGCTTCCAGTAGGAGACGTCGATGCGCAGCTTGCTGCCGATCCCCTGCTGGATGCCGGCGTTGATGGCGTTGTGATGCTCGGTGCGGTTGAACAGGTGGCCGAAGCCGGCGAGCGCCGACTGCTGCACCTCGGGCGGCACCAGAGAGGAGGCCTGGGCGGAAGAGGAGAGCAGGATGTTCTCGTACTCCGGGGTGATGAACATCTTGTCGTAGGCGAAGCGCAAGACGGTGGCGGTCTGCGGGATGTAGTAGGCGGCGCCGATGCGCGGCGCGAGCTGGCTCTCGCTGAGGAACAGGTGGTTGTTGTCGTAGCGCAGGCCGGCGTTGATCGTCAGGTTGTGCCACTTCACCGTGTCCTGCGCATAGCCCGCGAAGTAGCGGCCGGTGCGGCTGCCGTCGAAGACGAACGGCGAGCCGCCGCGGGTGCCGTCGTACGGCGCCAGGTTGGGGTTGTAGCCCGGCATCGTCGGGTCGTTCAGGGTGGGATCCATGATCAGGAAGCTGAAGTGCTCGGTGATCGGAAAGCGCTTGGCCTGGATGCCGACCTTGATCTCGTTGTCGCCGATGTTCTTGGACATCGAGGCGTTGAGCCCCTGGTTGTCCAGCTTGCGGTTCTGCGTCGCGATCACCGGAGTGTCGTTGGGCGAGCCCAGCAGCTGCAGCCGGTTGTCGCGCGCATAGATCTGTCCCTCGGCGACCGTGTCGCCGGAGAAGATGTGCAGGTAGTCGGCGTTCAGGTTCCAGTCGCGAGAGTGGACGCGCTCGTCCTGGCCGGCTGCCTCCTGCGACGGCAGGTTGGTGACGTCGCGCTGGGTGCGGCCGCCGTTGGCGGTGAAGCGGAAAGAGTCCTGGCCCTGTCCGGGCAGCAGGTCGTAGCGGAAGAAGCCGCGCAGCGTATCGCCGTGGTTGTGGAAGTTGTCGAAGGTCACCGGGTCGAGGAAGCGGTCCGAGCGCGAGCCGTCGAGGTTCAGGAAGGCGCCCGTCTGCTTGCCGCCGTAGCCGACTCCCAGGTCTCCTTCATAGGTGGAGAAGCTGCCGGCGCCGGCGGTGGCGTCGCCGCGCCAGCCGTTCTGCCCCAGCGCCGAGCGGGTCGTGATGTTGATGACTCCGTAGGCCTTCTCGCCGTACTCGGCGGGCACGCCGCCGGTGACGATCTCGATCCCCTGGGCGATCGCAGGATTGAGGGAGTTCGAGAAGGTGATGCCGACCTGGTCGCCGATCGACTGGCCGTCGACGACCATCAGCTGCTGGGAGTGGCCGCCCTGGAAGTGGTAACGCCCGTTCTCGTCCTTGCTGAAGCCTGGCGCGGAGGTGATGATGGCCTCGAAAGCGCGCGAGGCGACGGCGGCGGGGAAGCGCTGGATGAGCGACTTGTCGATGTCGGTGTGGGTGGTGGACTCGTCGGTCTCCAGCGCGACGTTCTCCTTCTCTGCGGTCACGGTGGTGCTCTCGGCGAATCCCGCCGTCAGGTGAAGATCGCGGACCACCGGCACGCTGCCGCGCACGTCCACGTCGACGTGCTCCTCCCTGAAGCCCTCGAGGTTGGCGCGCAGGTGGTAGGGGTTGTTGGGGATGTTGTACAGGATGTAGGAGCCGTCGTTGCCTGAGACGGTCTGCTGCGAGAACCCCGTCAGGTCGTTGGTGAGGCTCACCGTGACGCCGGGGAGAGAGGTGTTGTCGGGGCCGAGGACCCGGCCGCGGACCTCGCCGGCGAGCGCGGCGGCGGGCAGCGAGAGTGATAGGACGGCGACAGCCGTTGCGACGAGGTTGGCGCGGCAAGAGGGGCGCATCGCGCGGCGCGCCAACCGGTGCTGGTGATCGGACATCGAAACCTCCCAAGAGGGTCTGCTCCTCGCTCGCGCGGCGCCGTGCGGCGTTGCCGCGAGATGGCGAGGTGGTTTGCGATCGGGGTCCCGTGCCCGGCGGCTGCGGCACGTGGACCGGCGCGCTGCCGCCCGCCTGATGGCCGGCTGGTGTCCCGCCGGGTGCCGTCCGCTGACCCTGCGATCAGCGGCACGTCCCGGCGGCGGACCAACGGGCTGACGCGACGGCCGACGGATCTCGAGATCCATGGACCATCGAGCCAGCGGGCCCGGGGCTCAGCGGGTGGGTTGCGGTCGGCGAGAGGTCAGGCTAGAGGCGGGGCGCGGGCGCCGTCCGGGCGCAGCGACTTCTGCAGCGGCGCCACGGCGGCGAGGGGCGGCAGCGGATGCCCGGCAGCGGGTACCGAAAGGCCGGGATTTTGTCCGAGATGGGCGCCGCTGCCTTGCACGCGGCTGAGGCAGACGGCGCAGAACGGGCGCTGGACCGGGGCCGCCGTTTCGACGTGCGGCCGTCTCCCGGGATGGCTCGCGGCCGGGAAGTAGGTTTCCTGGTGGGCGCCGGAGAGGCCGGCGATCGGGTCGTGGGATTCGCCTGACGGGTGGATCTCCAGCCCGCCCAGGAGCGTCACCGCGGCGAGTAGGGCCGCGCCCCAGACCAGGGCGACCGGTCTGGCCCGCTGCGCACTGCGCGAAGACCCGGCGGCGCCGGGAGACCTCCTTGCCATCCTGACGGATCGTAGCAGATCTTCGGCACGGCCTTTGCGGCGCCGGGCTGACGGGCATTTTCTCATCAGGCCGCTCGGTGCTCGTCGGCCGCGGCTCCGACCGGCACGGAGTGTCTATAATCCCCACCCAGTGTACCCTCGGACCCATCTTGCGATCGACCGCCGGTTGTGTGGCGAGCCGTTGGACCCCGAGTCGACCGCGGAGGGCACGGCGCGGGTTGGTCTCACCACGGTGCCCGAGATGGCGGTCGACGCGGCCGGTTTGGTGCACGGCGGTTTCGTCTTCGGTCTTGCCGACCACGCCGCCATGCTCGCGGTCAACCATCCCAACGTGGTGCTCGGCAGCGCCGCGGTGCGCTTTCTCTTGCCGGTGACGGTGGGGGAGCGCCTGGTCGCCGAGGCCAGTCTCGCCGAAACCACGGGGCGCAAGAGCCGGGTGCTGGTCGAGGTGCGGCGGGAGGCGGCCGGCGATACCAGCGGCGCGGGCGAGGCGGTGATGAGCGGCGAGCTCGTCTGCTTGACCCTCGACCGGCACGTGCTCGACGGACGGCAGGCGGCGCCGCCGCCAGCGGCGGGCGCATGAACGGCGGCGACCGCATCGCCGCCGGGCTGCAGCGCCATGGCGCGCGTTTCCTGTTCACGCTCTGCGGCGGCCACATCTCGCCGATCCTGGTGGGCGCCAAGCGCCTCGGCATCCGGGTTGTGGACGTGCGCGACGAGGCCGCTGCCGTGTTTGCCGCCGACGCCGCAGCGCGCCTCACCGGCGTGCCGGGCGTGGCGGCGGTCACCGCCGGGCCCGGCGTCACCAACACCATCACCGCCGTCAAGAATGCGCAACTGGCGCAGTCGCCGGTGGTGCTGCTCGGTGGCGCCGCGGCCACGCTGCTCAAGGGCCGCGGGGCGTTGCAGGACATCGACCAGATGGCGCTGATCCGCCCGCACGTCAAGTGGGCGGCCACCGCCCGAGCGGTGCGCGAGCTGTCGCCGCTGCTCGACCAGGCGTTCCGCGAGGCGCGGGCCGGCGTCCCCGGGCCGGTCTTTCTCGAGTGCCCGATCGACCTCCTCTACGACGAGTCCCTGGTCCGCGGGATGTACGGCGCGCCGGCGGCGCCCCCGGCAGCGGCGGCGGCAGCCCAGGGGTCGGCGCAGGCCGGAGGCGGGCTTGCCGGCGCGGCGCAGAGGTTCTATATCCGGCGCCATCTCCGGCGGCTGTTCCGGCCTGGGGGCGAGCCCCCGGTGTCTCAGGCGGCGGCTGAGGCGCCGGCGGTGCCGGCCGCCGGCGGCGCCGAGGTGCGGCGTGCCGCGGCGCTGCTCGCGCGCAGCGAGCGGCCGGTGCTGGTGCTGGGCAGCCAGGCGGTGCTCGAGACCGGCGCGGTGAGCGAGCTTGCCCGGGCGATCGAGGCGCTGGGCGTGCCGGTCTACCTCGCCGGCGGCGCTCGCGGCCTGCTCGGTCCATCGCACCTCCTGCAGCTGCGGCACCGCCGCAAAGAGGCGTTGCGCGAGGCCGATCTGGTGCTGCTCGCTGGCATCCCGACGGATTTCCGCTTG
>DASZHY010000197.1:0-3237 GCA_035949675.1 Thermoanaerobaculia bacterium | reverse complement strand
ATCTACGAGGGCACCAGCGAGATGCAGCGGCTGGTGATCGCCCGTCATCTCATCGGGCCGCAGGGAAAGCGGACGCCGGAGCAGTCGCCGACAGAGGTCGGCGCCCCGCAACAGCGGACGCCGGAGCGGTCGTCGCAGGGCGCCGACACTTCCTACGGGTCGCTGCGAAGCTGAGTGAGCAACCCCGTCAGCATCGCCGCCCTCGCCTGCGCCGCCCTGGGGGTGGGGGCGGCCATCGGCTGGCTGCTCGCCCGATCGGGGCGCGCCATCCTGGAAGAGCGGCTGCGCGGGCGCGCGGCGCGCCTCGAGGAGCTCGACCGGCAGCTGGCGGCGCGCGAGCGTGAGCTCGAGGAGCGCCGGCGGGAGGCGGCGGATCTCGGCTCGCGGGTGGCGGAGCTGACGATCGCCATTGCCGCGGAGCGCCAGCAGGGCGCCGAGAAGCTGCGGCTGCTCGAAGACGCGCAGCGCCAGCTCGGCGACGCCTTTCGCGCGCTGTCGGCGGAGGCCCTGCAGCACAACAACCAGTCCTTCCTCGATCTCGCCAAGACCACTCTGGAGAGCTTCCAGCAGGGTGCCCGCCGGGATCTCGATGGGCGCCAGCAGGCGATTGGCGAGATGGTGCGGCCGCTCGGGGAATCGATCACCAAGGTCGACCAGAAGCTGCAGGAGATCGAAAAGGAGCGGGCCGCTTCCTATTCCGGCTTGACCGAGCAGCTGCGCAGCATGCGCGAGAGCGAGTCCAGGCTCGAGCGCGAGACCAGCCGGCTGGTCAATGCGCTGCGCACCCCGGCGGCGCGGGGCCGCTGGGGCGAGATCCAGCTGCGGCGGGTGGTCGAGATGGCCGGCATGCTCGACCACTGCGATTTCACCATGCAGTCCGAGATCGCCACCGAGGAGGGCCGGCTGCGTCCCGACATGATCGTGCGCCTGCCGAACGGCAAGCAGGTGGTGGTCGACGCCAAGGCGCCGCTCGAGGCGTATCTGGAGGCCCTCGACCTCGCGGACGAAGACCTGCGGCGGGCCAAGTACGCGGCCCACGCCGGCCAGATCCGCGGCCACCTGACGAAGCTCAGCGAGAAGAGCTACTGGAGCCAGCTCGACGGCGCCCCCGAGTTCGTGATCCTGTTTCTGCCGGGCGAGGTGTTCTTCAGCGCCGCCTTGGAGCAGGACCCGCGGCTGATCGAGTTCGGCGTCGAGCACAACGTGATCATCGCCACGCCCACCACGCTCATCGCCCTGCTGCGCGCCGTCCACTACGGCTGGCGGCAGGAGCGGATCGCCGAGAAAGCCAGGGAGATCAGCGAGCTGGGCCGGGAGCTGCACGACCGCCTGCGCGTCTTCGCCAACCACCTCGAAGCGCTGCGCCGCGGCCTCGACAGGAGCGTCGAATCCTACAACCAGGTCGTGGGGTCGCTCGAGGGGCGCGTCCTGCCGCAGGCCCGGCGCTTCCGCGAGCTGGGCGCCGCCGGCGGCGAGGAGATCCCGGTCGCCCACACCATCCTGCGCGGCACGCGGTCCCTGGACCTGCCGCCGAGCGACGCTCGGGACCTCGCGGCAGCGGCGGCGGCCGCCAAGGACCCCGAGTCCTGACCCGGCCGCCCGCTGTGCCGCGTCAGAAGGCCGCGACGTCGATGAAGTTCTGGTTGGTGTGCGGCGGGTTGGTGTAGGTGCGGCTGGGGCAGGTCGCGCCGCCGCCGCAGCTTGCCGCCTGGGTGTCGGTCACGGTGACGGTGAACGGCGTGTCCGTCATGCTGGCGACGAAGACCCAGTAATGGCCGTTGACCGCCCTGCCGTCGATTACCTTGGTCGTGATCTCGACGTTGGTCGGGTCGAAGAACCAGAAATAGCCGGCGGCGTCGCTCAGCTGTGCTCCTGACGGGACCACGCCGGGCTCCTGGTCGGCGACCGCCACCTGGAAGCGGCCGGCAACGAGACGCACGAGCGCGGTGCGCGGCCTCACGGTAAAGCGCAGGCCGGGAATGCCTTGCAAGGAGAGGCTCATGGTATAGGCGCCCGCCGGCAGGGCCGGCAGAGTCCAGATGACGGGTCCCAGGTTCGGCGGTATCGGCGGGCCCACCAGGACATTGGCGTTGAGGGTGATCTGGCTGCCTTGCACCTGCACCGAGGTGGGGATGATGATGAAGGGATTGTAGGCCAGGAAGCTGCCGGCGACGACGATGGCGTCGCCTTCAGCCGGCAATGCCGGGCTCAACTGGAGGGGCAGAGGGTCCTTGGTCTGGGCAACCGCGGCCGGCAGCCAGCACAGCGATGCGGCTAAGGCGGCGAAGACCATCGCGGTCGCGAGGACACGCCTGCCACTCTTCGGGTCCATGAGAACCTCCTTGGTGCGGTCACCTCGTATGGCGCTGCGACATCCCAGCTTGCTAGCCTGCTGGTTCAGAAAGCCACGACGTCGATGAAGTTCTGATTGGTGTGCGGCGGGTTGGTGTAGGTGCGGCTGGTGCAAGGCCTTGTGCTGCCGCAGCCCGGCGCCTGGGTGTCGGTCACGGTGACCATCAGCGGCGTGTCGGTCATGCTGGCGATGAAGACCCAGTAGTGGCTGTTGACGGCCCTGCCGTCGATGATCTTGAACGTCAGCTCGATGTTGGCGGGATCGAAGAAAGTGAAGTAACCGCCCGAGTCGCTCAGGCGCACCGCCGCCGGGCTGGCGCCGCTCTGAAGCGCGGCCACCGACACCTGGAAGCGGCCGCCGACGAGGTCGAGCCGCGCGGCGCGCGGTCTGACTGCAAAGCCAAGGGTGGGAACGTTGGGCAGGCTGATGCTGAGCGAGTAGCTGCCCGCCGGCAGCGCCGCCAGGCTCCATTCCAGGTGCTGCAGCACCCCCGGCGGCGTCGGCGAGAGGATTGGCGCGTTGACGTAGAGAGTGATCTGGCCCCCTTCGACCTTGATCAGCCCCGCCGATGCGTCAACGGGTGCGATGACGTCGGCACTCACCAGGATGGCGTCGCCGTCCGCCGGCAACGCCGGGCTGACGCTGACCGGTACAGCCTCCTGAGTCTGGGCCAAGGCCCTGGGTACGCTGCCAGCGACGGCGGCAAGAGCCGCGAGCACCAAGGCGACGACCGGGAATGACCTGCCGACTGGTGTCTTCATGAGACCTCCTCGAGGAATTGTACCTAGGACCACTATACCACAGAATATGGTTTTGCGACATGTTACCCGGAAGCTCTGGGTCCGATGGCTTGGCGGGAGAGATCGTCAGCCGGAGAGGGGGAG
>DASZHY010000196.1:0-13035 GCA_035949675.1 Thermoanaerobaculia bacterium | reverse complement strand
GCGGCGCGGCGCCGTTCTGTCGCTGGTCTTCACCCTCTCCGAGGCGGCGGTGGGCGCCGGCCTGGTGCTGTTCAAGCTGGTCGCCCATGACGAGTCGCTGGCCCGCGCGCTGGCGATCAGCACCCACCTGCTCAACACCCTGCTGCTGCTCGGGGCGCTGACGCTGGCGGCCTATGCGGCGGGCGCGTTCCGAGCGGCGGCCGGCAACGGGCCTCGGGGGGCAGGCGGCGGCCCGCACGGAGCGGGCGCCGGCGCTTCGTCCAGCGTGCCCGGCGTCTGGCCCAGCGGCGGGCCGCCGCGTCGCCCCTGGCCGGGCTGGCCCCTGGCGCTCGGGCTCGCCGCCACCATGGCGATCGCCGCCACCGGCGCCGTCGCGGCCCTGGGCGACACGCTCTTCCCTGCAAGCTCGTTGAGCGGCGGCCTGGCCCAGGACCTGTCGCCGGCGTCGCACCTGCTGCTGCGCCTGCGCACCGTCCATCCGCTGCTCGCCGTCGCTCTCGGCGCCTACCTGCTCCACCTCTGCCAGCAGGTGACCGCCGCCGCCGCCGAAGCGCGCCGCTGGGCCAACCGGCTGCGCCTGCTGGTGATCGTCCAGTGGACGCTGGGCCTGCTCAACATCGCGCTGCTGGCGCCGGTCTGGCTGCAGCTCACCCACCTGCTGGTCGCCGACCTCCTGTGGATCGCCCTCGTCCTGATGACCCTGGAGGCCCTGGCGCCCCGATCCGCACCCCTCAGAGTGCCGCCGCTGGTGCCGGCGGCGGCCGAGCCGAGTGCGGGCTAAGAGCGCCGCGGGCGTTGTCGCCGCCGTCCTCGCAGGGGCGGCTCTGGCGGTGCCGGCCGCGGCGGTTCGCCATCCTCTGAAGCGGGTCGTCGAGAAGATCGAGGCGGAGGGAGACAGCTTCTCGATCAGCACCGATCCGCGGAGCGGCAACGCCGTCATCCGCTATGACGATGGCGGCCACACCTGGCGGCGGGTCGTCCACGTGCCGCCCAACAAGTTGGCAGTGACCGTCGAGGCCGTGGTGGACGAGGCGCCGGCAGGCACGCTGCGGTACCGCTACCGGCTGCTCAGCTCGCCGTCGAGCCGCCAGCCTGCCAGGAGCTTCTTCGTCGCGATGCCGAGCCCCGTCTTCGAGGTGACGTCGCCGCCGTCGTGGTCGGTTTCGGCCTTCGGCTACGTATCGGTTCTCGCGTGGAACTTGGAGGGGACGAACGGGGGTCTTGCCGCCGGCAGGAGGCTGGGCGGCTTCAGCTTCAAGGCCGCGGCCGTGCCCGCCACGCGCGCCATCTCGGCCAGGCACGATGGCAGCCGCGGCGGGTTCGTCGCCGGCGCCGGTGCGCTCCCGGGCATCGTTGCCTGCTATGTGCTGGGAGACGCGCCGGCGACCATCTATCCGGTCGAACCGCCGGATGTTCCGTTGCCGGACATCTTCGACTCGGGCCTCGCCGGCAGGACCGTGGGACCGGTGGAGATTCCCGCCGCCGGCACGCCGGCAAAGCTCCTCGACGCCATGGTCGGGTATGCGCAAGCCAGCTTCGAGCTCGGCTGGATCGAGCGGCAGGCGACGGTCAGGCGCTATCTCGCCGCGCTCTCCGAAGTGCGGCAGAGCCTCACCCCTGCCCCCGGCGCGGCGGCAGGTCGGCTGCGGGCGCTGGCAGCCAGGGCGGATGCGGACCTGGCGAAAGGCGCGATCACCACCGAAGCCTGCGCGCTGTTCGCGCGCAACGCGCGCTACCTGGCCGCATCCCTGGAAGCGGGCAGCAGCGCGGTCCGGCCGCCTCCTGAGGCGCCGGACGCGCCCGCCGCCGAGCTCAAAGCCTCCTTGACAGTCGATCCGAAGAACATCGCGGCGTTCTATTGGTACCGGCTCACCGTCTCGCCAAAGAGCCGAAGCGCCGCCGCCGGCTTCGTGGTCGACCTTTCTGGAGTCGTGTTCGACGTCACCTCCCCGGTGCGTTGGCAGCCGGCGCCGCCGCCCTCTGGATCCGCAATGGGGTGGTCCGCGGCAGCGGGTCTCGGTGCCGGATATGCCGCCGGCGGCTTCGGCTTCTTCGCGCTCAGCGAGAGCGAGAGCTCTCTTCGTACAGTGGAGCTCGTGCGCACGGCCCGGGGCAAGCCGGGATTCGCGCCGAGCCGCGGCTCGCTGCCCGGGATCGTCGACTACCAGGTCGTGGCGGCAGGCGGGCCGCCGGCGCCGACACCTGCATCATCGACCGGTCAAGCGCCGGTAGCTTCCCTGCCGCCAACCGCCACGGGCAAGACCATCGGCCCGGTGGCGATCCCCGCCGAGGACGACCTGGCGACGCGCCTAGGGACGCTGCTCGGCTACGTGAAGGCCAGCCGCGAGCTCGGCTGGATCCCGCGGCCCGAGACCGCCGACTGGTACCTGCGGTCCATCGAGGCAGCTCGCCGCGACGCTCTGGAGGCGAGGAAGAGCCGCGAAGACATCGATCGGGAGCTGTGGGTCCTCGATCACCAGATCGACCTCGATGGGGAGCAGCAAAAGCTCTCAGACCAAGCCTTCGCGATCTTGAAGCTGAACTGCCGCTGGCTCTGGCGCTGGTGGGAAGCTCAAGGCAAGCCGCCCAAGAAAAAGGGCTGACGCGGGCACCCCGTAGGCTACACTGACGGCGCCATGCCCAGACGTCACGACCTGCGCTCCATCCTCGTGCTTGGCTCGGGACCGATCGTCATCGGCCAGGCTTGCGAATTCGACTACTCGGGCACCCAGGCCTGCCGGGCCCTGCGCCGCGAGGGCTACCGGGTGGTGCTGGTCAACTCCAACCCGGCGACCATCATGACCGACCCCGAGATCTCGGACGCCACCTATGTCGAGCCGCTGGTGCCCGAGGTGGTGGAGAAGATCCTGGAGCGCGAGCGGCCCGACGCCCTGTTGCCCACCGTCGGCGGCCAGACCGGCATCAACCTCGCCATCTCGCTCGCCGAGCGCGGCACCTTGGAGCGTCTCGGCATCGAGGTCCTGGGGGCCGACATCGCGGCGCTGCGCCTGGGCGAGGATCGCCAGCTGTTCAAGCAGGCGATGCAAGAGGTGGGTCTGGAAGTGCCCTTGAGCGGCTATGCCGGCAGCCTGGAGGAGGCCCGCCAGATCGCCGCCGGCATCGGCTACCCGCTGATCGTGCGGCCCAGCTTCACCCTGGGCGGCGAGGGTGGCGGCACCGCCTACAACCGCGACGAGCTCGACGAGGTGGTGGCGGCGGCGGTGGCGGCCAGCCCGGCCGGACGGGTGCTGGTCGAGCAGTCGGTGCTCGGCTGGAAGGAGTTCGAGCTCGAGGTGATGCGCGACACCGCGGACAACGCCATCGTCGTCTGCTCGGTGGAAAACGTCGACGCCATGGGCGTTCATACCGGCGACTCGATCACCGTCGCGCCGCAGCAGACCCTCTCCGATCGCGAGTACCAGGCGATGCGCGACGACGCTTTCAAAGTGATCCGGCGGGTCGGGGTGGCGACCGGCGGCTCCAACATCCAGTTCGCCGTCGATCCCGCGACCGGCAGGCGGGTGGTGATCGAGATGAACCCGCGGGTCTCCCGCAGCTCCGCGCTGGCGTCGAAGGCGACCGGCTTTCCGATCGCCAAGATCGCGGCGCTGCTGGCGGTCGGCTACACCCTGGACGAGGTGGCCAACGACATCACCGGCAAGACCTACGCCGCGTTCGAGCCCACCCTCGACTACACGGTGGTCAAGATTCCACGCTGGGCGTTCGAGAAGTTCCCCGACACCTCGCCGACGCTGGGCACCGCGATGAAATCGGTGGGCGAGGTGATGGCCATCGGCGCCACCTTCGGCGAAGCGCTGATGAAGGGGCTCTCGGCGCTCGAGCTGGACGGCAGCCTCGCCGCGCGCGAGCGCCGCATGGGCGACCCGGTGCGCCTGCGGCAGCGCCTGGCCGTCCCCAACTGGGAGCGGCTGTTCGCCGTGTTCGCCGCGCTGCGCCAGGGCTGGAGCCCGGAAGAGGTGGCGCAGGTGTCGCACATCGATCCCTGGTTCCTGCGCGAGATCGCCGCCATCGTCGAGCTCGAGGCCGAGGTCGCGTGCTGGGACCTCGCCTCGATCCCGACGCCGCTGCTCGCGCGCGCCAAGGGCAGCGGGCTGACCGACTCCCGGCTCGCCGGTCTGCTCAACGCCGAGGAGGGCGCGGTGGCGCGGGCCCGCGCCAGCCGGGGGGTGCGCCGCATCTACCGGCGGGTCGACACCTGCGCCGCCGAGTTTCCCGCCACCACGCCGTATCTCTACTCGACCTTCGGCGACCCCGCCGACGACGAGAGCGAGCCCAGCGCCCGCGACAAGGTGGTGATCCTGGGCTCGGGCCCCAACCGCATCGGGCAGGGGATCGAGTTCGACTACTGCTGCGTCCACGCCGCGCTGTCGCTGCGGCGGGCCGGTTACGAGACGGTGATGATCAACTGCAACCCGGAGACGGTGTCGACCGACTACGACACGTCCGACCGTCTCTACTTCGAGCCCTTGACGCTCGAGCACGTGCTGGCGGTGATCGAGCGCGAGCGCCCGCGCGGTGTCATCGTGCAGCTGGGCGGCCAGACGCCGCTCAACCTGGCGCATGGGCTGGCCGCGGCCGGGGCGCCGCTCTGGGGCACGCCCCCGGAGGCGATCGATCTTGCCGAGGACCGCCGGCGCTTCGGCAAGCTGCTCGCCGAGGAAGGCATCCTGCAACCCGAGAACGGCACCGCCTCCTCGCTGCCCGAGGCGATCGAGGTGGCGCGCCGCATCGGCTTCCCGGTGCTGGTGCGGCCGAGCTACGTGCTGGGCGGGCGCGCCATGGCGATCTGCTACGACACCGCGACCCTCGAGCGCTACATGCGCGAGGCGGCCGAGGTGTCGCCCGGCCACCCGGTGCTGCTCGACCGCTTCCTCGAGGACGCCTTCGAGGTGGACCTCGACATGATCGCCGACCGCCGCCAGGCGGTGGTGGCCGGCATCCTGCAGCACATCGAGGAGGCCGGCATCCACTCCGGCGATTCGGCAGCCGTGCTGCCGCCCTACAGGATCTCGGCAGCCGATCAGGACGAGATGCGCAACATCGCCCGCCGGCTGGCCCTGCGCCTGGGAGTCGTCGGGCTGATGAACGTGCAGTTCGCGTTGAAGGACGGCCGCATCTACGTCCTCGAGGTCAACCCGCGGGCCTCGCGTACCGTGCCGTTCATCGCCAAGGCGGTCGGTGTGCCGCTGGTGGCGATCGCGTCGAGGGTGATGGCCGGCGAGAGCCTCGCGGCGATCGGCTTCGTCGAGGAGCCGCGGGTGCCCGGGGTCTTCGTGAAGGCGCCGGTCTTCCCCTTCCGCCGCTTCCCGGGCGTCGATCCGCTGCTGGGGCCGGAGATGAAGTCCACCGGCGAGGTCATGGGCGCCAGCTCCAACTTCGGCAGCGCCTTCGCCAAGGCCTGGCTGGGTGCCGGGCACAAGCTGCCGCTGGCCGGGGCCACCTTCCTGTCGGTGCACGATCAGGACAAGCCGGCGCTGCTGCCGGTGGCGCGGCGCCTGGCCGAGCTCGGCTTCGAGCTGCTGGCGACCGCCGGCACCACGGCCTTCCTGCGCGCCCACGGTCTCGCCGTCCGCCAGGTGAGCAAGGTGCACGAGGCGCGGCCGCACATCGTCGATCAGATGATCAACGGCGAGATCGCCTTGATCGTGAACACGCCGCTGGGCCGCGAGTCACACGAGGACGATACTGCCATCCGGCGCACGGCGATCCGCTACGACATCCCCTGCATCACCACGCTCTCCGGCGCCATGGCCGCCGCCGAGGGCATCGCCGCCCTGCGCCGCGACGGCCTGTCGGTCGCCTCGCTGCAGGAGATGTACACGACTCTGCCGGCGCTGGCGCGGGCGCCGGCAGAGACGGCGGCGGCGACCGCCGAGCCGCGCCCGGTGCGGGAGCTGACGGGCCCCTGAGGCGGCCAGCCCGCACGTAGACCCGCCGCGGCACTGCGGTCACAGCAGTCCACGCCTTGACGGTCAGGGGACCTCATGATAGGTTCTCCCGTCCCTTGGGTTCAGGGGGAACTCCCTTGGAGAGTGCGTTCATGTTCGCAGTCATCGAGAGTGGTGGGAAGCAATATCGCGTCGAGCCGGGCGACGTGCTCGACGTCGAGCTGCTGGGATCCCTGGCGGAGGACGCCGAGAAGGGCGCCGCGGTGCGCTTCGAGCGAGTGCTGGCGGTCGGGGGGACTGGCGCGGACGCCTCGGCGGTGACCGCGACGTTCGGCAAGCCGCTGGTCGAGGGCGCGCTGGTCACCGCCTCGCTGGTAGGGGAGTCGAAGGGCCCGAAGATCCGGGTGTTCAAGCACAAGAAGCGCAACACGCAGCGCAAGACGATCGGCCATCGCCAGCACTACACCCGCGTCCGCATCGACGAGATCCAGCTGCCTTAGCCCGCCGCACCCCCGCTCACGGCACCCCGGAAGAGAAGGAGCAGCTCCTCATGGCACACAAGAAAGGACAGGGCTCGAGCCGCAACGGCCGCGACTCCAACCCGCAACACCTGGGGGTCAAGCGTTTCGGCGGCGAGGCGGTGAGCGGTGGCTCGATCATCGTGCGCCAGCGCGGCACGAAGTTCTTCCCCGGCCAGAACGTCGGGCAAGGCAAGGACGACACTCTGTTCGCCAAGCAGGGAGGCGTCGTGAAGTTCCAGAACCGGGGGCGGCGCGGCACCTACGTGCACGTGCTGCCGGCCGCCACTGCCGCGCTCCCTGCACTCCCTGAAGTTGGCGCGAAGGCAGACGCCGACGCGGCTGACGCGGCCTCCCAGTAGAGCTCCACGCCCGCGGCCGGCGCACTGCCGTGCGCGGGCGTTCCAATGGCGGCGCCTGACCTTAGCGCGTCAGTCGCCGTCGGCCGTCCGGCTCGGCGCCGGCTTCCCACCGTGATCTTCCTAGACGAAGCCGCCATCCACGTCAGAGGCGGGCGCGGCGGCAACGGCTGCGTGGCGTTCCGCCGCGAGAAGTACGTGCCCCGGGGCGGCCCTTCCGGCGGCGACGGCGGCCATGGCGGCAGCGTCTGGCTGGTCGGCGACCCGGGTCGGAACACGCTCTATCATCTGCAATTCGCTTCGATCTTCCAGGCCGAGCGCGGGCGCCATGGCGAGGGCTCGAACCGCACCGGCCGCAGCGGCGCCGATCTCGCGGTGCCGGTGCCCCTGGGGACCGTGGTCTATGAGCGCGACGGCGGGGCGCTGCTGGGCGAGATCGTCGCCGCAGGCGGGCAGCTCCTGGCTGCCGGCGGCGGCCGCGGCGGCCGCGGCAATGCCCGCTTCGCCACCGCCACCAACCAGGCGCCGCGCAATGCCGAGCCGGGCGAGCAAGGGGAAGAGCGCCGGCTGCGGCTGGAGCTCAAGCTGCTCGCCGACGTGGGAGTGGTCGGGCTGCCGAACGCCGGCAAGTCGACGCTCATCAGCGCCATCTCGGCAGCCCGTCCCAAGATCGCCGATTATCCGTTCACCACGCTGGTGCCGCAGCTGGGGGTGGTGGCCGAGGGCCCGCTCGCGGAGCCCTTCGTGATCGCCGACCTTCCCGGGCTGATCGCCGGCGCGGCGCAAGGCGCCGGGCTGGGCATCCAGTTCCTGCGCCACGTCGAGCGCTGCCGCCTGCTGGTCCACCTGGTGGACCTCTCCCAGGCCGCTGCAACGGTCACTGCCGCAGGAGAGGGGACCGGCGGCGCTGGCGGCGGTGGGGGCGACGGTGGCGGTGGCGGCGGCGGTGGCGGCAGCGTCGGCGCCGACGTGACTGTCGTCGAGCGCGAGCTCGGCGCCTTCGATCCCGCTCTGCTGCTGCGGCCGCGCCTGATCGTCGGCAGCAAGCTCGACGCCGCGCTGCCCGAGCGGCTCGCCGAGCTGCCGCTCGCCGCCGCGGCCCGTGGCCTCGACTGGCTCGCCATCAGCTCGGCGACCCGCCAGGGTCTCGACAGGCTGGTGGCGACGCTGAGCCACCGCCTGCAGGGCGCGCCGGCCGGGACAGGGGAGACGGCAGTGCCACCGAGAGGGGGGAGTCCGCGATGAAGGTCGGCCTCTTCGGCGGCAGCTTCGATCCGATCCACCGCGGCCACCTCGAGCCGGTCAAGCAGGCGCGGCGGCAGCTCGGCCTCGAGCGGGTGATCTATCTGCCGACGGCCGTCCCGCCGCACAAGCCTGGACACCGGCTGGCGCCGCCGCTGGCGCGCTATGCCATGGTCGAGCTCGCCATCCTGGACCAGGAGGGCCTCTTCGCCTCGCCCCACGAGCTGACGCTGGACCGGCCGGCTTACACCGCCGAGACCCTCGATCACTTCCAGCACCTGCTGCCGGGGGCCGAGCTGCACCTGCTGATCGGCAGCGATTCGTTCCTCGAGCTGCCGCACTGGTTCCGCTGGCGCGACGTCGCCGCCGCGGCGCGGCTGGTGGTGCTGCCGCGCCCGGGCTGGGAGCTGACGGCGGTGGAGGCCCCGCTGGCGGCGCTGCTGGCGAGCGGCCGGGTGCAGGTGATGGAGCAGCCGCCCCACGAGGTGTCCTCGACCCGGCTGCGCGAGATGCTGGCCCGCGGCGAGCGCCCGCCTGCCGGCTGGATGCCGGATTTGGTGGTAGACTTTGTGCACAAGTACAGCCTGTATCGATGAAGGCCCAGCCCCAGACCCTCCCCGACACCGCCGCCAGAGTCCGTGAAGCTGTCGCTTCCGCCGAAGATCGCAAGGCGATCGATCTCAAGGTCCTGCACCTCGAGAAGGTGAGCGACTTCACCGACTACTTCCTGATCTGCAGCGGCAGCAGCGAGCGCCAGGTGCAAGCGATCGCCGATGCAGTGCGCGAGCGGCTGCGCAGCGAGCACGTGCGCCCGCTCCACGTCGAAGGCTACAACCGCGGGCAGTGGGTGCTGCTCGACTACGGCGATCTCGTGGTGCACATCTTCCAGGAGGAGCCCCGCCGGTTCTACGCCCTCGAGCGCCTGTGGGGCGACGCGCCGGACGTGACCGCGGCCTTCCGCTCCTGAACCCGCGCCCCTCTTGAACCCGCCTCCCCTGGCTTCGCCGGCGCCGTTTTCCCTGCAGCGGCTGCTGCGCGACTATCCGGCGCTGGCGGCCGGGCTGCGGGGCATCGAGAATGCGGCGGTGACCGACGCGCCGGTGTTGATCCTGGGCGAGTCCGGCACCGGCAGGTCCAGCCTGGCGCGGGCGCTGCACGCCGCCAGCCGGCGAGCGGCGGGGCCGCTGGTCGAGGCCGACCCGGGCGCCGTGCCCAGCGCTCTCTTCGAGAGCGAGTTCTTCGGCTATCGGCCGGGGGCCTTCACCGGCGCCGCCGCCGCGGCCGACGGGCGCGTGGCCCGGGCCGCCGGGGGCACCCTGGTGCTCGATCACGTCGAGGAGCTGCCCCTGGCCAGCCAACCCAAGCTGCTGCGGCTGCTGGCGGAACGGCGGTACGTGCCGCTGGGAGGCGAGGAGACCGCGGCGGACGCCCGCTTCATCGCCATCGGTCCGGAGGATTTGACCAGCCGCATGGCGCGCGGCGCCTTCCGGCCCGACCTCTACTACCGGCTGGAGGTGGTCGCCTTCCGGCTGCCGCCGCTGCGCGAGCGCCAGGCGGACCTGCCGGCACTGCTCGACGACATGCTGGCCGACCTCGGCGAGCGGTTCGGACGCCCTGGCTTGGCGCTGTCGCCCGCGGCCCGCGCCTGGATGCTGGAGCATCCCTGGCCAGGCAACCTGCGGCAGCTCAGGAACGCTCTCGAGCGCGGGCTGATCCTCGCCGGGCAGCCCGTGCCGGCCTCAAAAAGCTCGAAAGGCTCAGGGTCAGAAGGCTCGGAAGGTCGCGAGGGCCCCCTGGCCGGCTTCATCGACCCGCCGCCCGAGCCGCTGCTGGCGGCGGACCTTTCGGCGCGGCCGCCGCGGCCGCTGGTCGAGATCGAGCAGGAGCACATCCGCTCGGCGCTTGCCTTCACCCGCGGCCACCAGGGCCGCGCCGCCAGCTTGCTGGGCATCAGCCGCAAGGCGTTGTGGGAGAAGCGGCGCCGCTACGGCATCCCGTAGATCGGGTTGCGGCGGAGCAGGGACGTTTGGCGTTGCCTGCGCCCAGAAGATCGGTGCCCGGCGGAACTTCTACCCTTGCAGGGCCTCGGCGGTTGGAGCAGGGGGAGCGGTGGGATCGGTCAGCGCGTCGAGGAGGTCGTCGGGGAGGCTCAAGCCCGGGTGGACGTTGCGGCAGCGATCGGTGAGCTGCCGCAGCTCGAGCTCGGGGAGCTCGCAGAAGGCGGCGACGATCACCGGATCGAGCTGCTGGCCGGCGACCCGCCGCAGCTCGGCCATGGCGGCGGCGTGGCCGCGGGCGCGGCGGTAGGGACGGTCGGAGGTGATGGCGTCGTAGGTGTCGGCCACGGCGAAGATGCGGGCGACCAGCGGGATGTGCTCGCCGGCGAGCCCCCGCGGGTAGCCCTGGCCGTCCCAGCGCTCGTGATGGCTGTAGACGATGTCGACGGCGGCAGGCTGCAGGAAGCTGACCTCGGCCAGCATGTCGAAACCCCAGGTGGGATGCTGCTTCATGACGTGCCACTCGTTGGCGGTGAGCGGACCGGGCTTGCGCAGCACGCCGTCGGGGACCGCCATCTTGCCGACGTCGTGGAGCAGCGCGCCCCATTCGATGGCCTTCAGCTGGTCGGGAGGCAGGCCGAGCGAGCGCGCCAGCGCCATGGCGTAGAGCGCGACCCGGAAGGAGTGGCCGGTGGTCTCGTGGTCGCGCGCATCGGCGGCGGTGACCACCGCGCCGACGGCCTCGACGTAGGAACGCTCCCGCGCCCGCTGCGAATCCTCGAGCGACACCAGCAACGCGCGGAAGGTCTCTTCGATGAGGTGCACGTCGCGGTTGCCGCCGGAGCTGCGGAACCCGCTTTCTAGCTGCCCGGTCCTGGCCATCGCCGACATCGTCTCGGCGAGCCGCCGCAGCGGCACCGAGATGCGCTCCACCGCCAGCCAGGTGGCCAGCGATGCGAGCAGCGTGGCGCACAGCCCGGCGAGCAGCACCTCCTCGGTGCGCGGCTCGAGCCGCCGCCCGAGCAGCGCGATGATTGCCACGAGGCTGGCCGACACCACCGTGGCGGACGCGAGAAGGCCTTTGAATCGCAAGCTCACTGCTGCTCCCCCGACCCGTTACGTAAACGTCAGAGCATTTAACTATTCTACGGAACCGTCTCCCCTTGCGACCCAGGGCAGACGAATCTCTACTAAAGACAGTGCGTCGAACAGGCCAATCCGTGGCAACGATTACAGCGCGCCGGAGTCCCGCCGCCGCCGCGCGGTTATCTGCCGCCCGCCGGCGGTCAGCTGCCGCCCGCCAGCTCCTTCAGCGTGGCGATGGCGTGATCGCACTCCTCCGTGGTGTTGTAGAAGTGGGGTGAGAGCCGGATGCCGGCGCGCGGGCGGTAGTCGCACATGACGTCGCGCCGCAGCAGCTCCTCGCAGAGGCGCTCCGCCTGCTCGTGCCACACCGAGACGGTGCCGGCCCGGCGCGCCGGGTCGCGCGGCGTCCGCACCTCGAAGCCGGCCTCCTCCGCGGCGGCCATCAGGTGCGCCGTGAGCTGCAGCGAACGCTCGCGGATCCGCCGGGCGCCGACCCCGGCGACGATGCGGTAGCCGGCGCGGCAGGAGTAGAGGGCAGGGATGTTGGGCGTGCCGTTGAGGAAACGCCAGGGGGTGTCCGCCAGCCGCACCGGGCCGGTCCGGAAGGCGAACGGCTCGACGTCCGCCTGCCAGCCGGTGAGGGCGGGCTGCAGCTCCCGCGCCAGCGCCGGCCGCACCCACAGGAAGCCGGCGCCGGGACCGCCGCAGAGCCATTTGACGGAGCCGCCGGAGGCGGCGTCGACCCCCCAGGCGTCGAGCTCGAGCGGCAGCACGCCCGCCGATTGGTAGACGTCGAGCAGCAGCACCGCTCCCACCTCGCGGCAGCGGCGGGCGATGGCGGCGGCGTCCTGGACGAAGGCGCTGCGGAACAGGGTGTGGGAGACCGGCACCAGCCGGGTGCGCTCGTCGATCGCCGCCAGCAGCCGCTCGGTCGGCACGCCGATGCCGTCGTCGGAGGGCACCACCACGATCTCCGCGCCCTTGCGCCGCTCGCCCTCGGCGAGGTACATCACGTTCGGGAAGTTGAGCTCGGTGTAGACGATGCGATTGCGCGCGGGCGGATAGTCGAAGCACGAGAAGAAGACCGCCGCGGCGACCGACACGTTCTGGTGCATGGCGATCTGGCCGGCGCCGACGCCGAGGAGCGGCGCCAGCAAGTCGCCGGTCGTGGCAGACATCTCCCACCAGCCCTCATGCCAGGCGCGCACGCCCCGCTCGTCCCACTCGCGGGTGAAGGTGGCGAGCTCGTCGTGCACGCCGCGCGGCATGGCGCCGAGCGAGTTGTTGATCAGGTAGGTCGTGCGCTCGAGGATCGGGAACTCCCGCCGCAGCGCCAAGAGGTCGTCCATCGGCTCACCTACCCTGCCAGCGGGCCGGCCGCTTCTCGAGGAACGCCTTGACGCCTTCTTCCTTGTCGGCCGTGGAGAAGCAGAGGCAGAAGAGGTCGCGCTCGTAGACGATGCCGTCTTCGATCGGCAGCCGCTCGCCGGCGCGTATCGCCTCCTTGGCGACGCGCACCGTGAGCGGGCTCTTGCTCGCGATCCTGGCCGCCAGCTCGAGGGTGCGGGCGCGCAGCTCGTCGTGCGCCACGACCATCTCCACCAGTCCGATCTCGCGGGCTTCGGCGGCGCCGATCATGTCGCCGGTCAGGATCAGGCGCATGGCGTGGCCGCTGCCCACCAGGCGCGGCAGGCGCTGGGTGCCGCCGCCGCCGGGGATCAGGCCGAGGTTGATCTCGGGCTGGCCGAAGCGGGCCTTCTCCGAGGCGATGCGCAGGTCGCATGACATCGCCAGCTCGCAGCCGCCGCCCAGGCAGAAGCCGTTGATCATCGCGATCACCGGCTTGGGAAAGGCGGCCATCACGTCGAAGACGCGCGGGCTGCGCATGGCATGACGCTGATCGAACGGCGTGCGGCCGGCGAAC
>DASZHY010000195.1:0-3687 GCA_035949675.1 Thermoanaerobaculia bacterium | reverse complement strand
ACCGCCGACCAGCACGATGCGCTCGATCCCCGGCGTCTCGACGCCGCCCAGACCGTGGCTGGCCAGCAACCGCTCGCATACGGCGAGCGAGCGCTCGAGGACCGGCCGCGCGAGCTTCTCGAGCAGCACGCGGTCGAGCTGAAGCTCGATCGTCTCGCCGGCCGCACCCCGTTCGCCGGCGGCTCGCGGCTCGCCGTCGCCGTGCGTGGTTGCCAGTGCGGTCGGCGGCAGCTCGAGCACCGCCTCGCGACTGCGGGACAGCTCGATCTTCGCCTCTTCCGCCGCCTGCTTGAGCCGCCGCAACACGGCGGCGTGCCGCGGGTCCGAGCGCGTGAGCTTCACGCCGTGGCGCCGCTCGAGCTCGGCGACCGCCCAGTCGACCACGGCGTTGTCGATGTCCCTGCCGCCCAGGAAGTTGTCGCCGTCGTGCCCCACCACCCGCAGGAAGCCGTCGGCGGACTCGAGCAGCGAGACGTCGAAGGTGCCGCCGCCGAGGTCGTAGACCAGCCACTTGCCCCTAGCGTCGTCGGCCCGCCAGCCGGAGGCCAGCGCCGAGGCGACCGGCTCCTGGATCAGCTCGACCTTGGTGAACCCCGCCAGCCTGGCTGCCTCGGTGGTGGCGACGCTCTGCGGCAGCTCGAAGAGCGCGGGGACCGAGATCACCGCCTGCTCGGGCTCGATGCCGGTCTGCTGCAGGACGTCGCCGCGCAGCGCCTTGAGCACCTCGGCCGCCAGGCCCTCGGGGCGCCGCCGCTGGCCGCACGCCGGGAAGTCGAACTCGTGCGCCGTTCCCATCAGCCGCTTGAACTCGCCGCGGGTGTTCTCCGGATCGGCATCGAGGAAACGCCGCGCCTTGGTCCCCACCGTCACCGCGCCGCGAGCGTCGAGCCGCACCACCGAGGGGGTCAACGTCCCCCCCTCCGCGTTGCGCACGATGGTGATCTGCTCGCCGTCGAACAGCGCCGCGGTCGAGTTGGTGGTTCCCAGGTCGATGCCGACGTACCAGTCGCGGGGGGTCATTGCATGCTTGGCGAGATCGGACCGTCAGCTTAACACCGGCGAACGCTCGCGCCGCCGGCCGGCCGGCGCCTGCCGCCCGGATTGGCGGCACCGTTTGCGGCCGAGCAGGCGGCGCTGGCTCCTGTGCTACTATCCGCGTGACTTTTCGCTGTGGACATCGTAAGTCGGTTGCAGCACCTGTCGGGGAGGTCTGTGCGCGATGCAGTCAGTAGAGAGCTTTTCGCTGGGTCCGCGTCTCATTCGTCTCGCGGTCCCTCTCGGCCTCGTTTCGCTCGCCGCCGCCCTCGTCCTCAGCACCCGCCAGCTCGCAGCCCACGACCATAGTCCGCTGGCGCTCGAAACCGGGCCCATCGCCCGCTACAGCCGGCTCGCCGTGCTGCCCAGCGCCTGTAGCGCCCGGATCGCCGCGGTGCGCGTGCCGGCCGAATACACGCTGGCGCGCGGCGAGACGCTGGGCCGGGTGCTGCAGCGCCTGGGCCTGAGCAGCGACGACGCCCGGCAGGCCACCGCCGCACTGGCCGAGCACGTGTCCCTGCGCAGGATCAAGGCCGGCAACCGCTACCACGCCTTCTGGAATCCCGATTCCACCCTGGCCGCGATGGACCTGACCCTGGCCGGCGAAGGCCGGGTCGAGATGAACCGCGACGCGGACGGGCGGTGGCTGCTGGACTGGCTGCCGGTCCGGCGCTCGACCGCCCTGCGCGCCATCCGCGGCACGCTCGACGGCTCGACCTCCCTGGAGACCGCGATCGAGCGGGCGGGCGGCCCTGCCGGTCTGGCCGCGCGCATGGCGGAAGCCCTGCAATGGGACCTCGACTTCGCCCGCGATCTGCGGCCCGGCGATCGTTTCGAGGCGATGTACGAGGCCGTGCAGCTCGACGGCAAGGACCACGGCGCCGGCAACCTGGTGGCGCTGGTCTACGACAACCTGGGACGGCGCCACGAGGCCTACCGGTTCGACGCCGACGCAGGTGGCGCCTTCTACGACGGCACTGGCCAGCCGCTGCAGAAGATGTTCCTGCGCTCGCCGCTGCGCTACACCCACATCACCTCCATGTTCTCGCAGCACCGCTTTCACCCGGTGCTCAACGAGGTCCGCCCCCACAACGGCGTCGACTACAGCGCGCCGGTCGGGACGCCGGTTGCGGTGACGGCCGGCGGCATCGTGGTCTTCGCCGGCTGGGACGGCGGCGGCGGCAACGTGGTCAAGGTGCAGCACGGTCCGGACTACCTCACCGCCTACCTCCACCTGTCGCGCTTCGCGTCCGGCATCCGCCCGGGAACGCGGGTGCGGCAGGGCGAGACCATTGCCTACACCGGCGCCACCGGCCTCGCCACCGGTCCGCACCTGGATTACCGGGTCAAGTGCCGCGGCAACTGGATCGATCCGCTCACCCTGAAGGGCGTGCGCGACGAGCCCATCCCGCAGGCGCGGCTGGCGGCGTTCGACTCCTGGCGCGACAGCTTGCGTTCGAGCCTCGAGCGAGGGTCGGTGCCGGCGAGCCTGGCGCTGCCTTGGAGCCACTCGGCCGCAACGTTGCTCGCGGGCGCGGGCGCCGGCGGCGTGACCGGCCATGCCGCCGTTGATGCCGCCGACCGCGCCGGCGCCCCTCTCGATCACGGCCGCGCCAGCCGCGCTACGATGGCGCGCTGATGTCTCCGGCGAGCTGACCGGGCGGTCGCCGGCTCCCCACCCCGTTTCGCCGCCGTGTCCACCGCGCGCGCCTGGTGCCGGGTCGACCTGGCAGGGGGCACGCTCGACATCTGGCCGCTCGGGTTGCTCCATCCGGCGGCGGTGACGGTCAACGTCGCCATCGACGTCGCCGTCGAGGTGACCATCGAGCCAGCCCGCGACCGCTACCGCGTGCAGCAGGGCGAGACGCTGGTCGAAGCCGCCTCGCCGCGGGAGCTGGCGGCACAACCGGAGAGTGCGCTGGTCGGGCTGGTCGCCAGCGCTCTCGAGCTGCCGCCGCTGACGGCGACTCTCCGCAGCGGCTCGCCGCGCGGCGGCGGCCTGGGCGGCTCGTCCGCCATCACCGTGGCGTCGATTGCCGCTGCCGAGGCGGCTTTCGACCTGCCCGTGTCGTCCGCGCCGCGGCGCGCCGCCATGGCCAGGGACCTCGAAGCCCGGCTGATGGGTCTCCCGACCGGCCTCCAGGACCACTATGCCGCGCTGCTCGGCGGCGCCCTCGAGATCCGGCACCGCCCTGGCGGCGAGGTGGTGCGCCGCATCGAGGTGGACCTTGCGGCGCTCGGTGCGAGCCTGCTGGTCGTCTACACGGGGCAGAGCCACTTCTCGGCGGGCCAGAACTGGCAGGTGGTGCGGCGGCGCCTCGACGGGGAGCCCGAGGTAGCCAGCCTGCTCGGTGGGATCGCCGAGGTGGCTGGCGAGCTGGCCGCCGCGCTGGCGGCCGGCGACCTGCCGCGGGTGGGCGCGGCGATGACCGCGGAGTGGGGTTTCAGGCGGCGGCTCGCCGCGGGCATCTCGACGCCGGCGATCGAGCGGCTGCTCGCGCTGGCCGCGGCGGGCGGCGCCTGGGGCGGCAAGGCGTGCGGCGCCGGCGGCGGCGGCTGTGTCGCCGTGCTCTGTCCGCCGGAACGCGGAGCCGAGATCGCCGCGCGCCTGGCCGAGGCCGGCGGGCAGGTGCTGCCCGCGCGGCCGGCGGT
>DASZHY010000194.1:0-11483 GCA_035949675.1 Thermoanaerobaculia bacterium | reverse complement strand
GCCTGCCACCCAGACACCCAGCGTCACCGCGGGGTTGATGTGGGTGCCCGAGATGTGCCCGTAGGAGTAGGCGAAGCCGACGATCACCAGTCCGTGGGCGAGCGCGATGCCGACGAGGTGGCTGGACAGCGCCACGCTGCCTGCACCGATGAAGATCAGGGCGAACGTGCCGATGAGCTCGGCCACCAGCGAGGTCGAAAGCCTGCTGTACATCGAAAACCTCCCGTGTGCCCGTGGCGGGTCGGTCCAAGGCGACGGGGGTAGTCTACATGGCGAGGCGGCCCCCGGACGGCGGCGGCCGGACGTCCAGGCCGGACGTCCAGGGTGGACATCCGGCATGTCCCTGAGGCCAGGTGGACATCCGGCATGGTCCCTGAGGCCAGGTTCGCGCGGTACAATCCGCGGCCATGGCATGGCTGCGGCGGAAGTTCCGCCTGACCGCCTGCGCCACGACCGGCGGCTGAGCCGCCAAGATCGGTCCGGGGGACCTGGCGCAGTTGATCGGCCCTCTCGGCCGCGTCACCGGACGCGACGAGAGGGTGCTGGTCGGCCCGGAAACGGCCGACGATGCCGGAGTCTTCCTGCTCGGCGGCCGGGCGCTGGTCGCCACCGCCGACTTCATCACTCCGGTCTGCGACGACCCTCGGCGCTTCGGCCGGGTCGCCGCCGCCAATGCCCTGTCCGACGTCTACGCCATGGGCGGCACGCCGCTGTTCGCCCTCAACCTCTGCTGCTTCCCGGAGGCCGACGTGCCGGATGGGGTGTTCGCGGCGATCCTCGAGGGTGCCGCCGCCGTCCTGGGCGAGGCCGGAGCGGCGTTGCTCGGCGGGCACACGGTGCGCGACCCGGAGCTCAAGTTCGGGCTGGCGGTGGTCGGCGAGGCGGCACCCGGCCGGCTGCTGACCAATGCCGGCGCCCGCGCCGGCGACCGCCTGGTGCTCACCAAGCCTCTGGGCACCGGCGTGCTGATCAACGCCTTCAAGACGGACAAGCTCGACGAAGCCGGCCTCGAGCCCGCCCTGCGCGAGATGGAGCGGCTCAACTCCGAGGCGTCACGCCTGGCGCTGGCGCATGGCGCCGTTGCGGCGACCGACGTCACCGGCTTCGGGCTGGTCGGACACGCCCTCGGCATGGCGCGGGCCTCGGGGGTCGGCCTGCGGATCGAGTTCGGGCGCCTTCCGGTCCACGATGGTTTCTACCGGCTGGCGGCGAGCGGCGTCAGCACCGGTTGCACCAGCGCCAACGAGGGCAACGCCGCGGCGGACTTCACGGACCGGGCCGGCCTCAGCGCGGTGCAGCGCGAGATCCTCTTCGACCCCCAGACCTCGGGAGGCCTGCTGCTCGTCCTGCCGCCGCCGTCGGTGCCGCCGCTGCTCGATGCGCTTGCCGCATCCGGGCACCGCGCCGCCGAGATCGGCGAGGTGGTCGCCGGTCCGGCCCGCATCGAAGTGAGCTAGACGAAACTGTTGGGCGAAGCGAAGAGGAGGCGGCCTTCTTCATGCCTCGGGGTGGCCGGCAGGCGTGGAGGCAAAGGCGTCGGTAGCCGGGGTCGGAGGGGTCTTGCATTTCGTTTTAACGGATGACATACTCACCCTACTTTCTGCGCGTCAGGATTGGACTCAAAGAGACACCGCCTCTGTATTCCCTCCGCAGCACCAAGCTGATCAGTGCGCACGAAATTAACTGTAAAGCCGCAAGCACCGTGAACCCCGGCACGCAACTCCGCAATCGCTAAACACGACTCGGAACGTTGGGGTTCCATGGGATCGGTACGCCAAGCGAAGGATGGGGTCCAAGGCTCCGTGACAATGCCGACGGTGGCTTGACCGGATCGCTGGAGTCTATCCTCCCCCGCTTGCTGTGAGCGGGTGGGGGCGATAGGCGATAAATGCCGCTTGATCGCGGCGACTAACAACCTGTTTCAGGAGTGAAGGAGCGCAGAGATGCCCGAGCAAGGAACCGTGAAGTGGTTCAACGACGCCAAGGGGTACGGCTTCATCGTGCGTGAGCGAGGCGCGGACGTGTTCGTCCACCACGCCTCGATCATCGCCGAGGGTTTCCGCACCCTCAACGAGGGAGACCGCGTCTCCTTCGAGGTGGTCGAGGGGCCCAAGGGCCTGCAGGCGAAGAACGTCGTCAAGATTTCCTGACCACTTCCGCGCCCATACATCCCGCGCCCTGCCGGTGACTGTGCCGGCGGGGCGCCGCGGACGCCACTCCATCGCAGCGCCGGCTCCGATCTTCGCCTGCCTGAAACCCTTTCTTTCGCTTACCTAAGTACTGCCCACCGGAAATACGGTGTCACATCGAGGCCGGCCGAGCCGCCGTCCCAGCAAGGCGCGTGACTGAGGCATAGCCAAAGCCTATGCCGCAGGGAGCGCAACGAAGCTGGGGCGGATGGATCGGCGGCCGAATGTCACCGTATTTCCGGTGGTCAGTACTAATGCAGCACCTTCCAGACGGCCACGCCGTGCTCGCCGCCGGCCGCCGCCAGCCAGGTCGCCGGCGCCCGCGGCCCGAGCAGTTGCCGCGGCCGGGAGCGCAGGTCGACCGGCCCGATGACCAGGTAGGCCACGCCCTCCTGCCGCAACAGCGGCAGGACCTTCGCGTAGTACAGGTCGGGCTGAGCCACCTCCGGTCCGAACGCATCGGGGAGCCCGACATAGCGGTGCCGCAGATAGCGCCCGAGGAAAGGAGACGAGCCGCCCAATGCCGCGCCGGACGGGAGCCCGCGGTCGAGTCGCCGCAGCAGCTCGACCTCGACGTAGGGGTGGCCGCCCGCGAAGGCCGGCAGCCGGTAGGCGAAGGTCTTGACCGCCAGCAGCAGGACCGCGGCGCCGCCGATCCCGGACAGCACCAGCCGCCGCCGCCGGCCGGCCAGCCCCAGCAGACTCATCCGCCCCGGTCGCGGCTCGGAGGAGGCGGCGGCCGGCACCGCGCCGCTCCAGGGCGCGAAGGCCATGGCATAGGCGCCCGGCAGCAACAGCAGCAGCAGCCGCCCCCAGGTGAAGAAGGCGAACGCGGTCGCCGTGACGAAGGTGCCGAGGGCGAAGAGCAGCCAGGACGCCGCTCTCCGGGTGCCGCGATTCGACACCGCCCATAGCGTCCCGGCGGCGGCCAGCAGGACGTGCGCCCAGGTGCCGAGGAGCTGGGCGGCTCCGGCGGTGGCAAAGCGCCACAGCTCGGCCACCCCGCCGCGCAGCACCGCCGCCGGGTCGTGAAGGACCACCGCGGCCAGCGAGCGGAACGGCACCCGGTCGAGATACGACCAGTCCGGGTAGCCGTAGAGCTTCCAGGCGAGGTTCTTCCAGTTCTCGTCGTAGAAGGCATTGCCGAACTGGGCGTGGCGCAGCACCCAGTGCGGCAGCAGGGCCAGCGCCGCCGCGGCGGCGGCGAGGCCCAGGTGGCCGAGACGGCGATGCCGGTGCGACTCCTCGGAACCAGCCCCGCCGGCCGGTGCGGCCTCACCGGTCGCCGCGGCCCCGCCAGCCGGCGCCAGCCACCAGGCGGCGAGCAGCGCCGGAACCAGGAACACCGCATTCGCCCGCGTGAAGGCGGCGAGCCCCAGCGCCAGCCCTGCCGCCGCCGCCGGCGCGGGCCCCGGCGCGCGCAGGTACCTCAGGCCGGCAAGCAGGCTGGCCGCCGCCAGCGCCGCGAACAGCATGTCGGTGGATACGTGCTGGCCGATGATCCACAGGTTGGGATTGACCGCCGCCAGCGCCATCGCCCAGCCGCCGGCAGCCGCACCCGCCAGCTGTCTCCCGCAGGCATACGCCAGCCAGGCGAGGCCGGCCGCGGCCAGGTTCGACAGCAGCCGCGCGGCGGCGAAGGGGTCGCCGGTGATCGGCGACACCGCCGCGATCAGCAGGGGATAGAGCAGCGGCCGGTAGGGATCGCGCGGCAGCGACCCGGAGAGCAGCAGCTGCGCCTGGCCGACGTAGCCGTCGCGCTCGGCCGTGCCGGCCTCCTCCACCCAGTGCACGCGGCTGCCATATAGAGCCAGAGCCAGCAGCAACGCCAAGGCGGCCGCCAGCGCCAGCCGGTCGGCCCGCCGCCCGCCGGCTGAGAGCGCCGGAGCCCCGAGAGCCCTAGGAGCCGTGGCCGCCAGGTCCCGAGGGCCCATCCGCCCCTTGCTGGCCGCGGAGCCGCCGGTCACGGTCGCGCCGGCCGCTGGCTTGGCACCGGCGGCTGGCTCGGCGGCGTCGGCTTCCCCTGCACTGGTGGCTGCCCCGGCGCCGGCGACTGCACCGGCGATGGCGGCTGCCCCGGCGCAGGCACCGGGTTGCGCGGCAGCTCGATCACCACGTCCTGCCGGCGCACCAGGCCCAGGTCCTCGCGCGCCAGCCGCTCCAGCATGGCGGGATCGCCGCGCAGCCTGTCGATGCGGCCGCGCAGCCGCTCGATGCCGTTGCGGGTCTCCTCGATGCGGGAATCGAGCTGCTTCTCGCGGGCCCTGGCAGCGGTGAGGTCGCGATAGCTCTTCAGGCCGGCGGCGCCAAGCAGGATGACGAACAGCAGCACCGCCGCCAGCAGCACCGGGCGCGAGGAGTCGGCGCGGGCCGAGCCCGAAGGTGTCAGGTGGCGGTTCAAGCCGGCCGGCGCGGGAAGGCGGCGGCTCCCGGATAGGATGCCACGCCTTCCAGCTCCTCCTCGATGCGGAGCAGGCGGTTGTACTTGGTCACCCGGTCGCTGCGGCAGGGAGCGCCGGTCTTGATCTGGCCGCAGCGGGTCGCCACCGCGAGGTCGGCGATGGTGGTGTCGGCAGTCTCGCCCGAGCGATGGGAGAGGACGTTGGCGTAGGCGTGTGTCTTGGCCAGCTCCACCGCGTCCAGGGTTTCGGTCAGGGTGCCGATCTGATTGACCTTGACCAGCAAGGCGTTGGCCAGCCCGTCGGCGATGCCGCGCGCCAGGATCTCGGCGTTGGTGACGAAGAGGTCGTCGCCGACCAGCTGGACCCGCCGGCCCAGCTCGTCGGTCAGCTCCTTCCACCCTTCACGGTCGTTCTCGGCGAGGCCGTCCTCGATCGACACCAGCGGGTAGGCGTCCAGCCATTCGCGGTAGGCGGCGATCAGGTCGGAGCTGGTGAGACCGCGGCGCCCCTCGCCAGCCAGGTCGTACCGCACCCGGCCGGGCTGGCCGCCGGCGCCTCCAAGGCGCCGTTTGTCGTCGCCGCCGCTGGTCAGCTCGCTGGCCGCCACGTCCAGCGCCAGCGCCACCTGCCGGCCGGGCGCGTAGCCGGCCTTCTCGATCGCCAGCATCAGCAGGTCGAGCGCCTCGCGGTTGCTCTTGAGGTCCGGTGCGAAGCCGCCCTCGTCGCCGACCGCGGTGACCAGACCGCGTTCCTTCAACACTCCCTTCAGGCTGTGGTAGACCTCGACGCCGGCGCGCAGCGCTTCGCTGAAGCTCTCGAAGCCGAGCGGCACCAGCATGAACTCCTGGATGTCGACGGAGTTGTCGGCGTGGACGCCGCCGTTGAGCACGTTGAGCAGCGGCACCGGCAGCCTGGTGGCGGCCGGTCCGCCGAGGTAGGCGTAGAGCGGCAGGCCGGCGGCGTCCGCCGCCGCCTTGGCAACCGCCAGCGACACCCCGAGCACGGCGTTGGCGCCGAGACGGCTCTTGTCGACGGTGCCGTCGAGATCGATCAGCGCCCGGTCGATGCGCGCCTGGTCGCGTGCGTCCATGCCCTGCAGGCGCGGCGCGATCTCGTCGTGGATGCCGGCCACCGCCTTGCGGACCCCTTTGCCGCCATAGCGCTTGCCGCCGTCGCGCAGCTCCAGCGCCTCGCGGCTGCCGGTGGACGCGCCCGAAGGCACCGCCGCCCTCCCCGCGCCGCCGCCCTCGAGCACGCACTCGACCTCGACCGTCGGGTTGCCGCGCGAATCGAGGATCTCGCGAGCCGTGATCTCTTCGACGATGAACATGCCCCCTCCTCTGGCTGGCTGCGGCGCGCTTTCCACCTAAAGGTTAGCCGCAAACGCACGTCTCCTCAAGCGACGAGCAGTGAAAGCGTGCTTCGACGCGGCGGCCCGCGCGTCCAGTGGCGCTAATTTAGTCCGAGAGGTGGATCAGGAACTCGCGCTGGATCAGCGCCTGGAACTCTGCGAGCCGTTCAGGGCGCGCCTCGCCCTTGCGCGCTTCGACGATGATCACGTGCGGCAGCTCGGGACTGTCGCCATAGGTCTCGTGGCGCTCGATGCCGCGAAAGTGAGGCAGCTCGCTCTGGCCGTACGCGCACCAACGCACGTCGTCGAAACCGCAGGCGGCAAGCGCCTCGCCGAGCATCTCGCGGTTCCACAGGAACTGGTGGCGCCAGCCATGAAAGGCGCGGTTGAGCTGCAACGCCGCTTCGCGCTTCATCGCGGGCTCGGCGGCGAGCCGGTAGTGCGAGGCCCATACCCAATCGAGGTTGGGGGTCGACAGCCGGATCCATCCCTTGCGGCCCAGCACCCGCCATGCTTCGCGCAGGAAGTCGACGGCCAGATCGAGCCGCAGGTGCTCGATGAAGTGCTCGGCGAAGATGGCCTTGACGTTGGCGAACTGCAACCCCTTGGTGACGTCGGCAACCACGTCGACGCCGGGCAATGCCTGGGCGTCGATGTTCACCCATCCGTCCAGACGCTCGCGGCCGCTGCCAATGTGCAGGCAGATGTGAGATTTCCGCAGGCTCTCCAGGACCATGGCGGGGGTCATGCCACGGCCCCTGCCGGCGCGCCCTCGAGCGCCGGGTAGTCGGTGTAGCCCTTGGCGCCGCCGCCGTACATCGTGGCGCGGTCGACCGGATTGAGCGGCGCCCCGGCGGCAAGGCGCTCCGGCAGGTCGGGGTTGGCCAGGAACTTGACCGCAAACGACGCCGCGTCGCCTTCGCCGTTGCGCAGCGCCGCCTCCGCGCTGTCGCGGTCGAGACCGCCGTTGATCACCACCGGCCCGCCGAAAGCGCGGCGCAGTGCCGGCGTCAGGAAGGGCTGGCCGGGAGCGATGGGCCGCTGCTCGATGACGTGCAGGTACGCCAGGCCGAGCTCGCCCAGCGCCGCCGCCGCGTGCGAGAACGTGGCCAGCGGATCGTCGTCCCGCATGTCGTTGAAGGAGCTGACCGGCGACAGTCGCACGCCGACCCGGCCGCCACCACCCCAGGCCTCGCGCACCACCGCGACGACCTCGAGCAGGAAGCGCGCGCGGTTCGCGGCCGTGCCGCCGTAGCGGTCGGTGCGGGTGTTGCTGCCGGAGCGCAGGAACTGGTCGATCAGGTAGCCGTTGGCGCCGTGGACCTCGACGCCGTCGAACCCGGCGTCACGGGCGCGGCGAGCGCCGTCGGCGAACTGGCGCACTACGTCCGGTATCTCATCGGTCGCCAGCGCCCGCGGCGTGACGAAGGTCTTGGCGCCGGCGAGCGTCTTGGCCTCGCCTGCCGGCGCGATCGCCGAGGGGGCAACCGGCAGCGCCCCGCCAGGCTGCAGGTCGGGGTGGGAGATCCGGCCGACGTGCCAGAGCTGCAGGAAGATCCGGCCGCCGCGCTGGTGCACGGCGCGGGTCACCAGGCGCCAGCCCGCTACCTGAGCGTCGGTGTGGATCCCCGGCGTTCGCGGGTAGCCGACGCCCTGCGGGCTCACCTGGGTCGCTTCGGTGATGATCAAGCCGGCCGAGGCGCGCTGCTCGTAGTAGGTGGCGTTGAGCTCGGTCGGCACATTTCCTGCCGCCGCGCGGTTGCGAGTCATCGGGGCCATCAGCACGCGGTTCGGCAGCTCGAGGTCTCCGAGCCGCACCGGCGAGAACAGCTGCATGGTCGAAACGGTAGCATCTTGCGGCATGGTCGGCCTCAACCGCGGGCGCCAATCGCCCGCAGCACCCGGCGGAGCGCCGCCACGTCGTCGGCGGCAAGGTCCGAGGTCAAGGCGCCCTCCACCTGCTCGATGAGGCGCTCGCCTTCTGCCTGGCGCCGGCGTCCCTCGGGGGTGATCTCGGCCAGGACGCCGCGGCGGTCGGTAGGGTCGTCCAGGCGGACCACCAGGCCGTCGGTCTCCAGCCGATCGACCAGCTTGGTGATGTTCGATTTGACGCAGCTGCGATGCTGGGCGAGATCGCCGAGCGACAGGCGGCCGCCCGCCGCGGCCAGGCCGCCGAGCACCGCCAGCTTGGCCGGCGACAACCCGATGCCTTCGAGCGCCCTCTCGAGCGCCCGCTCGACCCGTTCCGCCGTTCGCAACAGCATCATGACGATCTCCGGCCGATCCGGGCAGGACACTTCGTTCACGAGTGAACCATACACCCCTCGAATCGACCTCACAAGAGGTACTCCCGCCTGGCTCAGGAGGGTCAGTGCGCGTTGACAGCGGCCGCGGCGATATGCCACCATGCTGTTTCGCCTCCGCGGAGGAGGCGGCTGGACTGACGCGGGGTGGAGCAGCCTGGTAGCTCGTTGGGCTCATAACCCAAAGGTCGCAGGTTCAAATCCTGCCCCCGCAACCAACATCACGTCTGCCAGTAAGGCTGCCGATAAGGCTTTCAAAGAAGAGGTAGGGCGGCGAGAGCTTCCCTGCCTCTTTTTGTTGTCTGCTCGTGTTGCTGCCGCCGGCTCCCGGCCGGCAATCGGCGGCTCATGACGCCGCCGCGTGGAGGGGCGTGCCCGGCATTGGCCGGGATGCGATGAGCGTTCGTGACTGAAGGCAAGCAAGAGCGCGAGCCCG
Source organism: Thermoanaerobaculia bacterium (assembly GCA_035949675.1). Lineage (GTDB taxonomy): Bacteria > Acidobacteriota > Thermoanaerobaculia > Multivoradales > UBA5704 > JASLEW01. The sequence goes on along the minus strand of DASZHY010000194.1, from coordinate 2,802 downwards.
CCGACGAGTCGCTCTCGGAGAGGGTTCGCAGGACGGTGCTGGGGGCGCCGCGCGACGTCACCGACACCTCCCAGCTCCACAAGATGTCGCTGATCGCGTTCCTGGCCTGGGTGGGGCTGGGAGCGGACGGCCTGTCGTCGTCCGCCTACGGACCGGAGGAGGCGTTCCGCACCCTCGGCACGCACACCTACCTGGCGATCGGCCTCGCCATCGCCACCGCCCTCACCGTCCTCATCATCTCGGCCTCCTACAGCAGCATCATCGAGCAGTTCCCGACCGGCGGCGGCGGCTACGTGGTCGCCTCCCACCTGCTCGGGCCGCGCATCGGCGTGATCTCCGGCTGCGCCCTGGTGGTCGACTACGTCCTCACCATCACCGTGTCGATTGCCTCGGGCGGCGACGCCGTCTTCAGCTTCCTGCCGCAGCACCTTCACCACTTCAAGCTGCCGTCGGAATACCTGGTCATCGGCCTGCTGATCGCCCTCAACCTGCGCGGCGTCAAGGAATCGATCAAGGCCCTGCTGCCGATCTTCCTGGTGTTCCTGATCACTCACGCCCTGCTCATCTCCTGGTCGGTGCTCGGCCACCTGCCGGAGGTGCCGGTCGTGGCGCACCAGGTGTCACAAGGCTTTCACTCCGGCCTCGCCACTCTCGGCCTGGGCGGCATGGCGTTGCTGCTGATGCGCGCCTACGCGCTGGGCGGCGGCACCTATACCGGCATCGAGGCGGTGTCCAACGGCCTGCAGATCATGCGCGAGCCGCGGGTCGAGACCGGCAAGCGGACCATGGTCTACATGGCGCTGTCGCTGGCGCTCACCGCCGGCGGCATTCTCATCGGTTACCTGCTGCTCAACGCCCACCACGTCGAGGGCAAGACGATGAACGCGATCCTGGCCGAGAACGTGTTCGGCAACTGGAGCGTGGACGGGATGCCGCTCGGCTACTGGCTGGTGCTGGTCACCCTGATCTCCGAGGGGCTGCTGCTGATCGTCGCGGCGCAGGCGGGATTCATCGACGGGCCGCGAGTGATGGCCAACATGGCCACCGACTCTTTCTTTCCCCACCGTTTCGCCGCCCTCTCCGAGCAGCTGACGATGCAGAACGGCGTGCTGTTGATGGGGGCGGCGGCGCTCGGGATGCTGTTCTACACCCGGGGCAACATCCAGACCCTGGTGTTCATGTACTCGATCAACGTGTTCTTGACCTTCACCCTGTCGCAGCTCAGCATGAGCCGCTTCTGGTGGGCGAAGCGCGGCGAGACACGGCGGCGCCGGCACCTGGTCCTTCACGGCATCGCGCTGGTGATGTGCGCCAGCATCCTGGTGATCACGTTGATCGAGCGCTTCACCCACGGCGGCTGGGTGACGGTGCTGATCACCTCCACCTTCGTCGTCCTCTGCTACCTGATCCATGGCCATTACGAGCGGGCCAAGGCCGGTCTCCGCCAGCTCGACGAGGTGCTGGGCTCGCTGCCGACCACCGGCGAGCCGAACCTGGCGCCGCTCGACCCCAAGGCGCCCACGGCGGTGCTGCTGGTGAACGAGTTCAACGGCTTCGGGGTGCACACCATGCTCTCGATCCTGCGTTTCTTCCCGGGGCTCTACAAGCAGTTCGTCTTCGTCTCGATCGCGGTGGTGGATTCCGGCACCTTCAAGGGCAAGGAGGAGCTCGAGGCCCTCCTCAAGCACCACGAGGAGGACCTCGCCAAATACGTCGACCTCGCGCGCCGGCTCGGCTTTCCGGCCGACAGCGTCAGCCAGATGGGGACGGAGGTGGTGACCGAGGCGGCGCAGGTCTGCAAGCGGCTCGCCCAGATCTATCCCAAGGCGACGATCTTCACCGGCAAGCTGGTGTTCCGCCAGGAGCGCTTCTTCTACCGCCTGCTGCACAACGAGACGTCCTGGTTCATCCAGCGCCGCCTGCAATGGATGGGCGTCCCGATGGTGGTGCTGCCGATCCGCTCGATGGTGTGACAGCCGCGGCCTAGCCGCGGAGTGCCGTCGTTGCGGCCGGCGCGTCCACCCCTACCTCGGGCACCTCGCCTAGAGCGCAGGGCTCCGCCAGGTCCGGGATCTGGGCCTCGGCCGGGCGGCTCCTTGGCTCGCGCTGGATGCGCCAGGTGAGGACGCCGCCGCTCAGCATGAAGGCTGCGGCCGCCCAGAAAGGCAGCATGACGCTGGTGCCGAAGAGCCAGGTGGACCAGATGGGGCCGAGGAAGCGGGTGATGCCGCCGAACAGCTGCTGCACCCCCATGATCTGCCCCATCTCCTCGCGCGGGCTGCGGCGCGAGACGAGTGCGGTGGTGGACGGGAAGAGCAGCGCCGTGCCGATCGGCACCAGCATGGCGATGGCGGCGAAACAAGCGATGCGCACCGCCGCCGGCGCCTGCAGCCACGCCGGCAACGGCATCGCGGCCATGCCGAGCACCAGCGCCAGATTGCCGGCGCGCATCGCTCCCACCTCTCCCAGGCGCCGCACCACCGGCCCGAGCAGCACGGCGCGCATCACCACCGAGATGACGCCGACGTAGGCGTAGAACCAGCCGATGGTCTCCTTGGTCACGCCATAGACGCGGCCCAGGTAGAGCCCGAGCACGGCGTTCATCGCCATGAAGGCCATCATGCCGATGGCGTAGATCCAGATCAGCGCGCCGATCGGCGAGGCGGGCTGCCGCACCACCTCCCAGAGCCTGATCCAGACCGAGACCCTCGCCGCGCCGGCGGCCGGCCCGGCGCCGTGGCGCTTCGACTCCGGCAGCCAGCGCCACGCGAACATGAAGTTGAGCAGGCAGAGGCCGGCGGC
>DASZHY010000193.1:0-6867 GCA_035949675.1 Thermoanaerobaculia bacterium | reverse complement strand
TTTCGGGCCGCGCGCGCAGCGCCGTCGCCCCATGGCGAATCCTGGGCGTGGCGACAATCACCCTCGAAGATCTACGGTTTGACCGGTTCGTCGAGGCCGTGCTGAACAAGGTGTTCGAGGCCGATGAGGCCGCCGACGCCGAACAGTGGAACGCCGCGATCGCAAGGTTTCGATCCGCATCACCTTTATCTCTTGACCCCGCGACGGTGATCTGAAGATGGAGGTGACTCCGGGCGTCGTCCGCGTGCTGCGAGGGGCCCCTTTGTGGTGACCGCCGAGGTGGAGGATCTGGAGCGAGGAACTGTGCCAAAAGTGTGCTAGGCCGACGAGCGTGTTCGGACTCGAACTGCTCTAAGGCTTTGATTCTAAATGTGCCCGAGGCGGGATTTGAACCCGCATGCCCTTGCGGGCGGGAGATTTTAAGTCTCCTGCGTCTGCCATTCCGCCACTCGGGCGTGGGGGACAATTGTAACAGCGCGGATGACGGTCTCCGGCGCGACGGGCCGCGGTGGCTGGGAACCGGCAGCCGGTCGCGCGCGCGGGGCCGGCACACTGCCACGCTGGCACTTATGCCCGCACTTAATTACAGTAGGGGGGAAAGGAAACTGCTGCCATGCCGGCCAAGATCCATCTTACCGCCTTCCAGTGGGAGCAATTCTTCGACGGCGCTCTGGAACACCGCCATGTGCGAGCGGGCGTCAGGCACCTGCTCGCCCGGTGCCCGATCTGTGCTCCCCTGGCGGCACAGGCGGCGGCAAGGGAAGAGGGCGGCGACCTTGGCCCCGCGATCCCTGCCGCTCTCGAACGGCACGATACGGCCGGCCGGCTGCTGCGGCTGGCGCAGGAGCGGCGGCGCGCTCGGCAGGCCTGGGACGTTCTCAGCCGCCTGCCGCCCGCGGAACGCCTGGAGCAGATCGAGTCCGACCCCGACCTGGCTACCTTTGGGCTCTGCGAACGGCTGATGGAGGAGTGCGGCGCCGCCTGCTGGAGCCAGCCGCCGGCGGCGCTCGACCTGGCGCGGCTGGCTCTGGCGGTGGCGGTCCGCGTGCCTTGCACGGGCGCCTCGCGCTGCCTGCTCGCCGATCTTCGCGGCCGCGCCCTGGCCCGCCTCGCCGACGCCCGGCGCGTGACCGGAGACCTCGACGGCGCCTGGGAGGCTCTGGCGAATTGCGAGGAGGAGCTGGAAAACGGCACCGGCGACCCGCGGGAGACCGCCATCCTGGAGCGCTCGACCGGCGACCTGCTGGCCGATCTTTGGCGCCTGGACGATGCCTGCGAGGCGTTCGGCGCCGCGGCCCAGATCTACTGCACCCTCGAAGACCCCGATCTGCATGGGCAGGCCCTGACCCAACTCGCCCTGGCTGTCGGCCCACGCGAGCCCGAGCGCGCCATCGAGCTGCTCGAAACGGCGCTTGCCGAGATGTCCCCGCAGGGCGACCTCCGCCCGGAGCTCCGCGCGGTCCATGGCAAGATCTGGCTGCTCAACGACAGCGGGCGCCCGCATGAAGCGGCGACGCTCCTCGAACGTTCCCGGCGCCTGTATCGACGGCTCGGCGATCCTCCAACCCTGACGCGCCTGCACTGGCTCGAAGCCCGGATCGCCCATCGCCTGGGCCGGACGGGGGAGGCGGAGCTCACCCTGCAGCGCCTCTGGCACCGGCTGCGCGACCTCGAGCTGCCGCTCGAGCACTGCATGCTCTCTTTCGACCTGATCCAGGTCTATGTGGCGCAAGGCAAGACCGCCGCGGCCCTGCCGCTGGCGCAGGCGTGCTACCCCGTTCTGATGCGCTACGGCCGCGACGATCAAGCCGCCTCCCTGCGCGGCCGCTTCGGCTGCTGAGCGGCGGGAAATGTCGAACGAGGGGAGGCTGTCCGTCCGGGCATGCCGCCGGCGTTCCCGCCTTCACCGGGAGGGCCGCCGGCGCAGGCAGTCGCGGATGAGCGCCAAGGCCGCTTCCCGCTCGGCGCCGGCGAGCTCGAGCCGCGGCGGCCGGACGGTGGGCGTGCCCATGCCCACCTCGGTCTGGACCAATTTGATCAGCTGCACGAATTTGGGCACCGTGTCGAGGCGCAGCAGCGGCAGGAACCAGTCGTAGAGCCGCCGCGCCTCGGCAATGGGGCCGGCGGCGGCGAGCTCGAACAGGCGCACCGACTCGGCAGGCAGCGCGTCGACGAGGCCGGCGATCCAGCCGACGGCCCCCGCCTGGACGCCTTCGAGGAGCAGGTCGTCGACGCCGATGAAGATGGCGATGCGGTCGGCGAGTAGACCGCGGATGGCGGTGACGCGTCGCACGTCGCCAGTCGATTCCTTGACCGCCTCGAGGTTGGGCAGCGCGGCGCACAGCTCGGCGAGCCCTTCGGGGCTGACGTCGGTGCGATAGGCGAGCGGATTGTTGTAGAGCATGCAGGGCAGCGGCGTGGCGCCGATCACCGCTCGAAAGTGCGCCGCGGTCTCGCGCCAGTCGCCGACGTAGACGTAGGGCGGCAGCACCATCAGCCCCTCGCAGCCGCACGCCGCGGCCTGATGCGCCAGAGCGACGGCGCCGGCCGTGGACAGCGCCGCCACGCCGGCGACCACCGGCACCCGGCCTGCCGCCGCTTCCCGGCAGGCGGCGAGCACCGCCGCCTTTTCAGCCTGGCTCAGGGTGGCGCCCTCGCCGAGCGAGCCGAGCGGCACGATACCCTGGCACCCCTGGTCGATCAGCCAGCCGACATGGCGGCGCAGGAAGTCGAAGTCGATCGACAGGTCGGGCCTGAAGGGGGTGGTGATCGCCGGAAAGACGCCGCGCCAGCGCATGGCAAGGTCTCCTAAGACGAAAATGATGGCCGAAGCGAAGGGGAGGGGGCGTCCCCTTCCCACCCGGACCGCCGGGTTGGGACCCGGCGGTTCCAGAGGACGGGAAGGGGATTGAGGGTCGAGGGGGGAGACCCGATAGATGCTTCGAGTAGTCCTCGAACGACTGCTGCTGGCAACTGTTTCATGGCACGGGATCGCCGGACGCTGGTAGCTAGTCAGGGTTGGAAAAATGAAGCTCCCCGAGAACGGCGAGCGGCACCGGCTCGAGCGGTGCCTTGACGGGATCGGGCTCGTCCCAGCCGAACAGCAGCTCCAAGGCCGGACCGCAGACCCGTCCCTGGCAGGGGCCCATGCCGGTCCGCGTGTAGAGCTTGGCCTGCCGCGGGCTCCAGGCAGCGTCGAGGCGGCCCGCCGGCACGTCCTCGCAGCGGCAGACGATGGTCTCGGCGGCGGGCGCCCGCCGCAGCTCGAGCCGCGGCTGGAATGCGAGGTCGATGGCGGCCACATGCCGCCGCCCGCGGTCGCGGCGCCGCAGCAGCGCGTGGAGCTCGCTCCCCTGGGGCGGGCCGGCCGCGGCAGCGGCAAGACCGGCGATCTGGCCGCTCAGCAGCGCCTGCTCGACGCCGCCGACGCCGGTGGGCTCGCCGGCGCAATAGACGCCCGCGACGCTGGTTTGCTGGACGCCGTCGACCCGCACCGCCCGGGCGCTGCCGCCGCCGCACAGCGCGCAGCCGAGCAGCCGCGCCAGCCGCAGGTTGGGCACCAACCCGTAGGCGCAGGCCAGGACGTCGCAGCGTTCGCGCCAGGAGCGCAGGCCGTCGGTGAGAGTGGCCTCGTGCACGGCGGGGACCGAGCCCTCGCCCCAGGCGGCGGTCACCCAGACACCGCAGCGGTAGGGGGCGCGCCAGAACGCCGCGCGGTACCGGATGGCCTGGGCCAGCAGGCGCGGCCGGCGCCAGAGGCCGGCCGCGAAGCGGGCCACCGCTCGGGCCGGCGCCTGCTCGGCCACCAGCGCGATCCTGGCTCCCGCCTTGGCGAGAGCGGCGGCGACCGGCAGCAGCAACGGTCCGCTGCCGGCGATCACCACCCGCCGTCCCGCGAGGCCGGCGCCGGATTTGAGCAGCGCTTGCGCGCCGCCGACGCCTACCACGTTGGGCAGCGTCCAGCCGGCGAAGGGGAGGAACCGCTCGGCGGCGCCGGTGGCGATCACCAGGCGCCGCGCCTCGATCCGCAAGGCGCGGCCAGCCTGCTCGACGAGCAGGCTGGCGGTGGGCGGCGCGCCCGGCGAAGCCTTGCCGGGCGCCGTCGCGCCGGCTGCAGGCAGGGCGGACGGCAGCTCCGGCGCCGCCGCGGCCGTGGCGGTGGCGACGGCGTCGATCACCGTGGCGCCGGCGAGCAGCCGCGCGCCGCTCGCCGAGAACCGCTCGAGCCAGCGCCGCGCCAGACGCGCGGGCGCCGCACCGTGCCCGCCGCCGGCGCCGCCGACCGAGCGGCGCCAGACCTGCCCGCCGGGGGCTGCCGCCGCGTCGATCACCAGCACGCTCGCGCCAGCCTCGGCGGCGCGGCAGGCGGCGGCCAGGCCGGCCGGACCGGCCCCGATCACCACGACGTCGGCGCGGAGCACGGGCGGGTCTGCGCTTTGCCCGGACGCGGGGCCCGCGGATTCCTCCCTGCGGATCGGCGTCGCCTCGGCATCGGCCGCCGCGGCGGCCCTGGCGGTCTCGATCACCATGCCCGCCGCACAGGGAATCAGGCAGGAGCGCCGGTGCGCGGCGCCGTCGATGGTCACCCGGCACTCGAAGCAGATCCCCATGGCGCACAGCGGCCCGCGCGGCTCGCCGGAGAGCGAGATCCGGCAGCGGAAGACGCCGGCGTTCCACAATGCCGCCGCCACCGTGGTGCCGGATGCAACCGCAACCGGGCGGCCGTCGATCCGCACCTCGATCGGAGCTGCCGCCAGAGGCCCGCTCACCTGGCAACCGGAGAACCCGGCAACAGGCGCGCCGGAGCGAAGGGAGCGGCATCGATCTCGGACCGCCGGCCGGCAATCAGGTCGGCGAGCAGGCGCGCGGTGGCGAGGCTGGCGGTGATCCCCAACCCCTCGTGGCCGCCGGCGATCCACAGCCCCGAGGTCTCCGGCCAGGGCCCGATGAGCGGCAGGTTGTCGGGAGTGGCGGGACGGAAGCCGATCCAACCGCGCAGCGCCGCGACGCCGGCGAGAGGCGGCAGGAACCCGACGGCGCGCCCGATCATCCGCCGTTCGAGACCGCGGTTGCGGCTCGCGTCCCAGCCCACCAGCTCGCGGGACGAGCCGATCAGCACCTGGCCGGTGGCCCGCGGCTGGACGTTGAACGCCACCGCCGCCGCCGCGGCGCCCTGCCGCGGAGCATGGGCGCTGTCGAGATAGCCGAGCTCGACCAGCTGATGACGGCAGAAGCCGGGATAGCGGTCGGTGATCACCAGGTGGCCCTTGCGCGGCACGATCGGCAGGCCGGGGGTCAGGGCCGGCGCCGCCGCGCCTGCCGCGTTGACCACGAGCGCCGCCGCGATCCGCTCGCCGTGGCCTTCCACCACGCCGCCGCCCACCCGCGACACGAAGAACCTCTCCCACAGCTCGGCGCCATGATCGGCGGCGCGCGCCAGCAGGAAGCGGACGGCGTTCGGCGGGTAGATGACCCGGTCGCCGGGGACTCGCAGCGCGCCGGCCAGGCCGCGGCGCAACCGCGGCTCGGCCGCCGCCAGCTGTGCCGCGTCGAGGACCTCGGCCGCCACGCCGCGCGCCAGGTAATAAGCGGCCTTGGCCCGCACCCGGTCCATCTCCGCCTCGCTCGCCGCCAGCCACAGCGTGCCGCACGGGTCGTCCTCGCAGTCGGCAGGCAGCTCGCCGGCGAGCTCGGTCCACAGCCGCAGTGACCAGGCGGTGAGCGCGAACTGCGCCTCGCTGTCGTCCATCACCACCAGATGCCCCATCGCCGCCGCGGTGGCGCCGCCGCCGGCAAAGCCGCCTTCCAGCACCAGCACCCGCAGGCCCTCGCGCGCCAGGGCCAGGGCGCAGGCGGCGCCCACGATGCCGGCGCCCACCACCACGGCGTCCGGCCGCCGGCTCACGATGACGGAAAGCCGCCGCGGAAGGGATCGCGCGGATCGAACAGCTCCACAGCCGCAACCTCCTTTGCCTCTCGCTGTTCCGCTCGAGTGCGTTCGTAGTATAGCGGCCTGGCATAGGTTCGGACCCGAGTCCTTCCTGAGGTGCGCCTGGGATGCGCTCGAGGCGGCACGAGGCTGGGGCGGCAAAGCAGCGTCTCGCTCGCTCGAGCCGCGTTGCGGCCGGGCAGCGAGCTTGAATCCATTGCGCAGGACCTATTACAATAGGTTGTCCGCATTCGAAAATAAGGAGGCCGAGGCAGGTGACGCCCAAGAGGCTCTTCATATCCTACGCATGGGAGAGTGAGGAGTACCGGCTGTGGGTCAAGCAGCTCGCGGTACGGCTGCGCGACGACGGTGTCGAGTCTCGGCTCGACGACTGGCACCTGCGGGAAACCGACATCCTGGCGGAATTCATGAGCCGTGAGATCCGTGATGCCGACTGGGTCTTGGTGCTTTGTTCGCCGGCCTACCAGCTCAAGGTCCAGGCTGCCGACGGGGACCGGATCAGCGGCGTGCGCTGGGAGGCTCGGCTGCTGACCGGGCGGCTGCTCATGGGTCACGAGAGCAAGATACTGGCCGCGCTCGGCCAAGGCACCTGGAAGGAAGCCGCCCCGGATTTCCTGCTTGGCCAGGTCTACTGCGATCTTTCGGATCCGGCGACCTTCGAAGCGCATTATCGGACGCTCTTGCAGCAAATTACCGGTACCGCGGAGAAAGCACCGCCGGTTGGGACGCTGCCCGCCCACCTCGCTCCCGAACTGGTGAAGCCCTTGCACGGCCCGGCCCCTGCCGGCTCCGGGGACGTCGAGTTGCGATTCAAACTGCGCCCCGATGGAGGAAGCGGCTGGGGCGTCGAGCTACGAGTAGACGGTGGCGCTCCCGCCGCCGCTCGCTGCGAGCTCGACCTCGCCTCGCCCGATAGC
>DASZHY010000192.1:0-11576 GCA_035949675.1 Thermoanaerobaculia bacterium | reverse complement strand
AACCGAGAGCTCGGCGGCGCTCGGCAAGGGCTGGACGATCGAGGCCGATCTCACCCATACCAACACCTTCGCCAAGACCTCCCTCGTCCGTGGATTCCTGATCTCGCGCGGCAGCCGGGAGCCCTTCACCGCCGCGGACGCCACGGCCCTGTTGTCGAAGAACCGGGACCTCCTCTACCTCGACGGTGAGCTCGGGCTGCTCGCCACAACCGTCCACTTTCGATCGACTGAGCGGCTGAGCTTCTTCGTCATGGTGCCTTTCTTCTACTTCATGGGCGGCGTGTTCGACTCCACGATCGAAACCTACCACCGCACCTTCGGGCTCAGCCAGGATGGCCGCAACTTCGTTGCGCAGAACCAGTTCGGCGTCGTCTACCAGGTGGGCCGCGAGCGGGTGGTCGAGATTGGCGCTCCCGGAAGCGGGCTCAGCGACCCCATCTTCGGCGCCCGTTACCGGTTGCTGCCGACCGTGAACCGCTGGGACCTGATCCTGGTAACCGCCGCCAAGGTCGCGGCCCGCTCCCGCGCCGCGCTGTCAACCGGAGGCAGCGACCTCGGCTTGCAGCTCGCCTTGCACCGCACCCAGGGACGCCACGGCATCTACTTCGATGTCAGCGCGGTGCTCTTCGGCGGCCCCCAGCCCGACTCTCGGGTTGACAAGCGTGCGGTTCCCACCTACACCGGCGCCTACGAGCTCGGGATCACGCAGCACACCTCGGCGGTGGTGCAGCTCTACATCAGTCCGGCCGTCTTTCGCCACTCGGGCGCCATCGAGCTCAACCAGACGAAATACGAGGTGCTCGCCGGCATCCGCACCCAGCGCGGTACGTTCGTCTGGATCTTCGATCTGATCGAAAACATCGTGCATAACGACAACACCCCGGACGTCGGCGCCCAGTGCGGCGTAATCTGGAAGCTCGGCGATCGCTCACGGTAAGAGCGTGAACTGAGGTCGAGCAGGCAGCTCCATTCTGGCACCACCTGACGCCCGGCGCTTGCTCGCCCGGCCGGCGGTCGCCGCCGGCTCCGGCCCTCGCTTTGCCGGCATCCGTTTTCCGTCTATCTACAACTAGGGGGCCGCGCCGGCCAGCTCATCGGTCCCCGGAGGTCGAGATGGAAAGCCCTGGTATCTCGGCGACAAGATCAAGATCGACGACCCGACTGCTGCGCGCCGTCGATGCGGCGATCGAGCGGGCGTTGCCCGCCGACTGGCCGCGCGTTCCTCAACACCGCCTACCCGTGCATGGCGACGTCCGGGTCCGGCACTGCTTCCGCCGCAGCGGCGCCCGTGGCGGCCGCGGCTCCTATCTGGCCATTGCCATCCTGCCGCCGCTCGGGACCCGGCGCTCTCAGCCGCGCGACCTGGCGGCGCTGGTCGATCACGTCCTGTCGCGCGGGGCCGCTCTACTGCTTCTCTACGATGGGGACGAACACCCCGAGCTCTGGATCCCCGACGACGTCGACTGCCCCCACCCGCGGTTGCTGAGCCTACCTTGCTTCCACGATGGCGACGACGGCGACGACGGCAACGACGGCGATTCCTGGACGATCGAGCCCACCGCGGGCGGCCCCGAGGCGCTGGCCAACGTCATCGGCGACCTCTGGCGGGGAGACCTTTTCTACGTCGGGCCCGATGAAGGCGTGCAAATGGTGGGCGTCGAGCTCATGGCTGTCGAGTGCTGGCATTGCGGCGAGGTGCTGGGCGCCGTCACCGGCCTGGTCTTTCCAGACCGCGCCGTCGGCGATTGGGCAGCTCTCGATTGGGCCTATTACGAACAGCTGCTCGATCTCGCCGCCATCCCGGAACCGCTCATCCCGCCACTCTCGGCAGCGGTGGACGGTTGGCGCGCTCGCGGCGAGCCGTACTTGACTGTCATCCGGCGGCGCTACAGCAAGACCGCCCGCTGCTCCTACTGGGCGGCGGAATGCCCAGGCTGCGGCGAGTTCTGCGGCGCGTTTCCGACGTCGGTGGCCAGGAAGAAGCTTCTCCACGGTCTCGAGTCGCGTGCGCGCGGCAGCTTGTGGTATCGGCCGCTGATGCTCGACATACCGCGCCAGGCCCTGCGCGTCCTCGGTTCGGCCACCGAGGTCAGCCCGCATGCGCGCCCGGTGGGGTGGTTTCGGGCGGATCGAGGCGAAGCGGCGCCGGCTCCGCTCACAGGGAGCTCCGTCGCCGCCATTGGCGGCCAGACGCCCGCTGCCCAGCCCCCCGCGCGAGAGGCAGCCAACCGCCGGGATTCTTCAGCTGCGGAAATTGCCGAGCCCGGCAGCGGCGGGCGCAACCGCCTCTCGCGCCTCGCCCAGATCCTCCTGCCTCGGAGCGACCGGCACCGGCGGCCCTGAGGGGGAATACCTCGTGGTCGAGGCCGATCCCGACCTGAGGGCCGCTGGACGGCAGCTTCACCTGGCACGCCCTGGCTCACCGGCAGTTCTGCGGCAGCGCCGGGCTGGACGTCGGGTTGCCGGAGATGGGTGCTTGGGTGAGCGGGAACCCGAGTACCGTGGTGATCAGGTCATCGACGTTCACGAGAAGATCGAGCAATTCCGCGCTGCAGTCGCGTGTGGGACCGGACAGGTTCACCGTGATGACGTTCTCGCGCAGAGTGAATCCCTGCGGTCCGATGCCGCCATACCAGGTCAGCTCGTAGGTCCCGCCGAACGTTGGCGGATTGCCTTCTGCTGCATAGTTGCAGCTTTGCTGGATACCGACCCTGTCTCTCCCTAGAGCTGCCCTCAGGTCCGCGAGCTGGCCGGGCGACAGTTGGGCGGTGTTGGTAACGGCAGTCCAAGTGGCCGAGCCGCAGACAACGCTATCGGCGCATCCGCAGATCGCGAATCCCTGCATCATGCCCGTCGCCGAGATGAGGACGTCCCAAGACCTTTGCCGGAAGTGGTTGGAGCTCTCATAACTGGTGAGGTGAACCCGCAAGAGGGCGCGCTCGCTGGGCAGTTGGGTAATCCGGGGAGACCCTGCTGCCGCCGCTGGCAGCGCCTGGGTCATGGCCAGGATCACCGGCGCCGCCGCCAGACCGGCTACCGTCAGACGTCCGAGTCTGGACCGCTTGCCTAACACAGCGGCCGAAAGATCCTCACGCATGGGTCACGCCTCCTAGCGTTCTTCCTGTGTATACGGGGCCGCAGCCGCCAGTGCCCAAGAAACGGTGGCGGCTGCATACGAGGCGCGGCTGGCGTGGCAGGTATGAAGCCCAGCGATCCGGCCAACGCCGAGGGTGAGCGCCGCGTATAAAGCTACAGCGGACACATGGCGGGCGTCCTCGGCCCGAGATTGGAGCTGCATCATGGGGTCGGCCTTGGTTGCGGAGAGGGTTTGCCGCTACGCGGCGACAGGGCGCGGTTGGCTGCTCGCGGCGGCTATCGCGCTCGGTCTGCTCGCCCCGGTGGCCCCGGCGGCCGCCGGCATCGGCATGTGGACGAGCGCCGGACCGGACGGTGGCCCGGTGTTCGCCCTTGCCGCCCACCCCACCCTGCGCGGGGTCCTGATCGCCGGCACCAAGACCAATGGAATTCTGAAGAGCACGGACGGGGGCGCCACGTGGCAACCGGCGCAGCGTGGGATGGGTGGCGCCTGGGTGCGGTCCTTTGCGTTCGACCCCGCGCACGCGACTGTGATCTATGCTGGCCTGACCGAGGCCGGTCCCTCGCCGGTTTGGAAGAGCGCCGATGCCGGAGCGAGCTGGCAGCCCGCCTCCCGGGGGCTACCGTCTGGCGCTGACGCTCTGGCGCTGGCGGTCGACCCCCGCCACTCGCGCATCGTCTACGCCGCGACGGGCGCCGGGCTGTATCGCAGCGCCGATAGCGGGGCGAGCTGGCAGTCCCGCGGCATCGGCCTGCCTACGGGCGGGGTCCGGGCGATCGCCGCGGACCCCGAACCGCCCGAGACCTTGTATGCGGGCGCCATCGGCGCCGGCGTGTTCCGCAGCACCGACGGCGGTGCGACCTGGACGGCAGCCGGGTTGGCGTCGGCCCGCGTCGCCGCTCTTGCCGTCGAGCCGCGGACCTCGAGGGTTTATGCCGCGACCGACAGCGGTGTCTTCGTCAGCACCGATCGGGGGAGGAGCTGGGTCTTGCGCCTGAGCATGCCCTCCTCGTGCCTGGCTCTCGACAGCCGATCGGGCACGATTGCTTACGCCGGCGGCGCCGAGATCTGGCGCAGCCGCAACCGAGGTGTCACCTGGGAGCGCGGCCAGGCCGATCTGGGTGGCGCGACGGTGATGGCGCTGGCACCTGAAACCGCCGCGCCGGGCACCGTGTACGCGGGGACGGTGGACGTCACCGGATTCCTCGGCGCGCTGCTTCAGAGCCGGGACAGCGGAGCCACCTGGTCGGTGGGCGGCCGCGGCTTGGTCAATCGCGACGTGGCCGGCTTTGCGGTCTACTACCCGTTCGACACCTACTACTTGAGCGATGTGAACCAGGGGCTGTTCAGGAGCTTCGATGCCGGCCTTCATTGGTCGCAGGTCGTGCTGCCTTTCACCACTCCATTTACGGTCGCCGGCAATATCGCGACCGATCCGACGCTGGACCACCTGTATGTGATCGACTCTGTCAACGGCGGCCTGCTCAGGACCACCGACGGCGACACCTGGGAACGCCTCGCCTTGCAGCCGGTGCCGCGCCTGCCGCCCGGTTCCGGCCTGCTCGATCTGGCCCTCACCAGCCTGGGCTTCGATCCGCGGGACCCGGCTACGCTCTACGGCGCCGGGATCGAATCGGTATTCAAGAGCTCGGACCGGGGTTTGACTTGGCGAGCGATCGTGCCGAGCCGCACCGACGCAATCTACTATCAGATCAAGCTGGATCCCGCCGCACCGGACACGCTGTACGCCGCCGGGGCCCGGTTCGATGCCGCATCGACGCCCATCGCGGCGTTGTTGCTCAAGAGCACGGACGCCGGGGTGACTTGGACCGACGTGAGCAGCGGTCTCCCCGCCGGCATCGTCCGGGTGGCAGTCGACCGCACCTCCAAGCTTTACGCTGGCACGGGCGCGGGCCTGTTCGAGAGCGACGACGGCGGCGGGAGCTGGCGCCTCCTGACGGATCTCCCATCCGAGCCGGTCGTCGCCATAAGCGCCACGTACGGCGACGACGTCTTCGTGGTCCAGGCCACGGCGGGCGTTTGGCGGAGCGCCGACGGCGGCGCCTCCTGGCAGAGCCTGAACAGCGGCCTGGTCGACTTCCAGGCCAACTTGCTCGTGGAGTTCGAGTACCCTTACCGAACCCTGTTCCTAGGCCACATCGAGGCAGGTCTCCAAAGCTACCGGCTGCCGGAGTGAAAGGCCCGGCGGCGCTGCCGGCGCGAGCGTATTGTCGTCGGCGCTCTCCTGCACCTCGAGGCTCACGGCGGGGAGTTGAAACCGTACCGGATCTCGCGTCGAGCCAACCGTATACCCGGTTGCGTTCGCCGCGTTGCCGCCCTCGCCGCGATAGACCTTGCCCAGGGTCGCCGCCGTCGGCACGGCTTCCAGCATGGCTACGAGCAGAGCTCTGCGCGGAGCAGATCCGGCGCCGGCACGTGAACGCCAATGAGACGTTCGCTCATTGGAAGTACCCGGTCACGTCCACGATGACATGTACCGCGCCGGCGCCGCTGTTGGTGATCTTGAGGGTCGCGGCGCCGTCCTTCGACAGCGGCAGCACGGCGTTGTTGGCGCGCGTCTGCCCGGCGCCGAAGTTGATCGTGGAGGTCCCGGGTTGCGCCGCGTCGCCGGCATAGAGAACGAGATGACCCAGGGACGCGGGACCGGTGACGGTGACGTTGAGCGAGATGGCCTTGGCCGCCCCCGGAATACCGCAGCGCGTGCCGGCGAGGAGCAGGCGGGTACCGAGGCCGTCGAGCGACGGGCCGCCGGCGGCGCCGTCCGGGTTGCGGGTGTCGAGCACCCGGCAGGGGTTGACGGTGAAGTAGCCATTGCCAGCCGGCTGAGCCGGCGCGAGGTTCTGCTTCCAGTATTGCAACAGGTTGCCGAGCGCCTGGGGCGCGTTGGTGGGCGGCGGGTTGCCGGCCTGGTCGAGGTGGCTGAGGCCATGGCACGACGTGCAGGCGCGGACCTCGCCGGGCTGCATGGTGAGCCAGTAGCGCTCGTGCACGACCGGCTTGCCGCTCGCGTCGGTGAGCTGCCAGGACAGCGCACGGTGCGCCGGGACCAGGGCGGCGATCGAGCCGTCGGCAGCCACCGCGACGCTGCCGGCCGGCCCGCTCGGGTTCGGCGGGTTCTGGGCCGACGGCTCGTGCAGGACCTGGGCGATTGGGCGCCGGCCGCGGTTGGGACTCGCCGGCCCGCCCATACCGCGGATCTGGTCGGCCTGCACGATCTGCAGGTGCGCGACGTCGTAGAAGGGGCTGCTGTCGTTGCTGCGCCGGGTCTGGACGCCGCCACTGACTGGCACCCGCAGGTTGAACGGCTGCTGGAAGTCGAAAGCGTCGCGGGTGGTGACGTTGCGGGTCACGATCACCGCCAGGTCGCGGGCGCGGAGCCAGTTGCGAAAGGCGGTCAGATCGACGCCGGCAGTGGTGAAGACGCCCTGTTCGATCGCATCGAGCGTGAATGCCGTCGTCGCCGGCTTGGTGCGCGGGCGGACTTCCACCGGATCGAGCTCCCAGAGCAGGCCCGAGTAGCTGACCAGGGTGTCGGGATCGTAGTACGAGATCGATTTCGAGATGCCGCCGGTCAGCAGCGCGCCGGCGGTCGATCCCCCGCCCGCGACCGCATTGAGCATCTTCAGCCGGAAGTCGTAGTGCGAGACCGGGTTGGCGGTCGAGCCGGCGTTGCTGTCGCCATAAGTGTAGGCGGTGTGGGAGACCACCACCGTCCCGTCCGCGAGCGGCAAGGGATTGCGGTAGAGACCGCTCTGGTTCGGCGTCGGCTGCTGGCCGGGCGGCGTCGCGAAGGCGGTGTCGCGGTGCGTCCAGTAGGTCACCTGCACCTGGTCGGCGCGCGTGCCGGTGGGGGCGGAGAACGAGACCACCTGGCCGGCGGCGTGGGTGCCGAACTCCGGCGCGTCGATCCCGAAGTAGGTGCCGGGGGTGGCCGGGCTCTCGCGCATCTGGATGAAGTTGACCAGCGAGTTGGCATTCTGCCGCCCGATCACTCCGGGAGCGATGAACTCGACGACGCTGGGGTTGTCGGTGAAAGCGCGGTCGAAGTAGCCGGCGAAGTCGTGGCGGCCGAGGTGATCGAGGGTCTCCTCGTTGGTGCCGTCCTCGTTCATTGCCCAGGGGAAGAACTGGTTGAACTCCTGGCCCTCGACGCCCGGCATCGTGGCGAGCAGATCGGTGCGCGCCGTCCGCGGTTCGGGAAAGACCTCGTTGCGGTTGTTGAGCGCCGTGGCACCGGCGGTCTCGTCGGCGTAGTTGAAGGTGCCGTAGTCGTCGTGCACGAGGGCGTCGTGGTCGGCCTGCTGGTCGCGCTGCAGGTGGTCCCAGCGCACGAACACCAGGCGGCCAAAGCTGTCGATTGACGGCGAGAAAGCGCCGGAGATCGTGTGGTCGAGCAGGTGCAGGTCGCCGGTCGTGGGATCGAGGCTCCAGATGCCGGTCACCGTTGGCTGGGACTCGTACTCGTCGAGCTGGGGATACAGCTGCGGCGAGCCGTCGCGCGGCCGGTCGGAGGTGAAGAGGATGCGGCCGTTGGTGCCGTAGATCGGGCTGACGTTGTTGTAGTTCGCCGGCTGGTGCGGCACGCGGGTGATGGTCACCGGGTCATTCTCGTTGAGGCCGGTCACCTGGTAGATCTGCCAGTAGAACGTCTGCACCTGGAACTGCTGCACCGGCGCGCCGACGACCATGCTGAACAGGGCGGTCGTGCCGTCCCAGGAGACTGACGGCTCGCGCACCGCGATCGCATCGGCGCCCTGGAAGCCCGCGGAACCATAGCCCGCTGCGGCGGTGAGGTTCTTCAGGTGCCCGTTCGGATAGAGCACCCACAGGTCGCCGCCCCGGTTCGAGCTCTGCAGGTCGGGGTGATGGTTGCCGAACACCGCGTTGAAGCTGGTGAAGTCGCCGGGGAACGGCGGCTGGGTGACGAAGAGGATGGGATACGGACGCGGCGCCGGGGTGGCGGAGAGGACTGACGCGAACAGCAGCAGGGCGGCAAACCAGCTCTTCATGAGCTCCTCTCCGCGACCTGGACCAGGTTGGCATGCGGCCGCTCACCCTCACCGCCGGTCCGATCTATCGGAGCAGCTCCGGCCCCATCCAGGCCCACTCAATCGGCACTGAAGTGGACCTTATCATCGGACCGGAGGTCTTGAATGGTCTGCAGGGCCTATTCGTCACCAACAATGGTGCCGTCACCTGGCAGCCCGTCAACGTGCCGGGGCTCTCCGGCGGCATTCCCCTGACCACGGTGACGGTCTCATCCGCCACCAGCCCCCAACCCTTTACCTCGGTACCTCCGGCGCCGGCGTCTACGCGCTGATCCCCGCGCAGCCCGCCGGGCCTTGAGTGAGGCGTGCCTCAAGAGCTACTCGAACAATGACGTGACCGCTGCCGTGCAATGGACGTCAGGGACAGGTCGAGAAGGCTGACGTATCCTGGATGGCCTCGAAAGTCGTGTTCAGCGGGTTGGTGTAGATCCTGCGCGCTCCGGTCTGGGTGTCCGTGACGCTGATCACGACGTTGACGTTGGTCAGGCCGCCGGCGAAGAACCAGTAGTGGCCACCCAGGCCACAGCCGTCCAGGATCTTGAGCACCACTTCGACGTTTGAGGCCTCGAAGAACCAGAGGTAGCCGGTGTCGTCGCTGAACGCCACCGTCTGCGCCGTGCCCGCATCGCCGCCGCCGGCGTTGTAGGTGGCCGTCACCTGGAAGCGATTGTTGCCGAGGCAGAGGGTGGTGGAGCCGGCCACGCACGGCGCGCCGCCCACGGAGGTTGCTGCCGCACAGTTCGACGTCGCGCCGCCAGCGCTGCTCTCCGTGAAGATGAGCGCTGGCCCCGGCGGCGATGCGGCAGGAGCGGTTGGCCCGGAGCTGAGATTGTTGGTCTCGCCCGTAAAACCTTCCGAAGTGCAGATGGGAGGGTCCGCGCCCCCGTAGATGATCTCTACCCTGGGGTTGATCGTCGATCCGCTGTTGAAGCTCGCCTGGCTCCCGCCAGCGCTATTCCCACCAGGACCAAACACGTTGAATTCGGCGATCTGCCACCCGGCTGCTGCATTGACAGTATTATCACCTGGCACCGAGTACATCATGGTCCCGGTCGACAGGAGGATCTGATCTGCAGTCGCACTGACTGCCCCGGTCATCGCTAGCTGGCCCAGGTTGGTGATCGGCTGGTTGGGGACGGGCGCTCCCCCGAGGCTGTTGAACTTCCAACAATAGATGTCCGACGAGCCGTTGAACGAGAACTGGCTCCATCCCTTCCCAGCAGGGCAAGCTGCGTTGTAAGCGATCAGCCAATACGCAATATACAAGCCAGCGTTACGGCCAGAGCCAAAGTTGTAAAACACGAACTGCTCCCAAGCTCGACACGCCGGGTTTGGAGAGCCTGCGCAAGCCGAGCCGGTGAAGAAGTTCGTGTTGATTTGCAGCGAATAGGCGTCAGCGACCGGTGATCCCGAGTTGCCAATCGGCGCACTCTCGTTCGTCACGCCGGTGACAGTGAAAGTGCCCGTCGTCGACGATATGAACCCCGTCGGCGCCTGGGCCGAAACGTCTTTGGCGTTGCCCACGGTCAAGGGCCGAGGACCGCGCCGTGGCACCATCGGAAAGGGTGGTGGGGTCGTGCACGGAACCGCAAGCCACAGCTTGCTCGGATAGGCGGCCTGGAAGCACGCCTTCCCCGGCAGGGGGATCTGCACCATTGAGGTCCGCCAATCTTCCCGGAGCCTCGACTCCTCGGGCGACAGCGGCACAGTCATAGGTGGCGGCGCGGCCGCGACTGCTGCTCTGCCGCTGCCGGCCGCGAGCGTTGCAAGGGAAGTGAGGAGGAGGTGCCAATTACAGCGGCGTCGTAGCAGTGTCATCGCTTTAAGCTCCCCCGGCCTGCCCTCGAACGGAAGTGCTTGCGCTCATGGGCGGAGCAGCCGCGCGTACACCGACCAGGCTCTGCCGCTGATGCGCAGCCAGACGGCGAGCGCATCGCCGGCGGGCCCCGCCGCGAGAGCGGATGCCCACGCGTCGGCTCCGTGATCGAAGCTCACCTGGAACTCCTCGCCGATGGCGTTGCCATGGACGTCGAAGCCGCGGGCGAAGAGCGGGCCGACGTTGAAGTCACCAGGGCCGGGGGGCTTGGGAATTGCGTTCCACAGCGCCAGGAAGCCGCCCTGGGGCAACACCGCCAGGGGGAGCAGCAGCGGTCCCCCGACGGTGGCGTAGCCGTGGTCGCTGACGGCGAGGGGCGGACCGACCGGGTCTCCGCTGCTGGCGAAGTGTTGCGCAAAGATGAACGAGGTGCAGGGGTGGGGAGCAGGGAGGCAGGCGAAGGTGCTCACCCAGGCGACGTAGAAGTCGCCTGCCGGGAGGATGGCCGAGCCGGCGGCTCCCAACACCGCCCAGTAGCCGTCGCTGAGGTCCGGGTCGGAAGGGTTGACCGGTCCCCCGCCGACCGCGGCGCCCGTCTGGTCGACACGCTGGGTCAGCAGGTTGACCTGGTCTCCCTGGTCGTAGACGACGGTGGTCAAGGCGCCGTCGGTCCCCACCCCGGCGGCGGTGGGGAAGACCAAGTCGAGAGGGAAGGACGACGGCCTCAGGATCGGATCCTGGGGCGGCGGGCCGAGCGGCCGGCCGCGGGCATCGAAGAAGCGGCTGAGCACGGCATCGGTGTAACCGGAATCTTCCGGCGTCCCGGCGAAGGCGCTCCAGGAGACCGCGAAGCCTCCTCCCGGAGTTGCGGCGACCAGCCCGCAGCAGCGGTCGTAGGAGCTGTTGCCATGAACCTTGAAGGGCGGACCGAGGGGCGCCCCCGAGCGGTTGAAGACGCGGGCGTAGACGCTCACGGCGTGCTGGGAGCTCTGCTGCTCCCAGACCACGACGAACCCATTGGGCAGGGCGGCCACCGCGTCGAGATCCTGGCCGAACGGGCGTACCAGGGGGATCTCGCCGCTGGCCGGGGCGCCATGGCGGTCGAACAGACGGGCGCGCAGGGTGTCGGGGGCGTTCCACACCACCACGAAGCCGCCGTCGGCGAACGCAGCCACCGCGACCGGCGGTGTTCCGTTGGGGTCGCTGGAACGTGCGTTGCCCACCAGCACTTCGGGGCCCAGCGGGCCGGCACCGGCGGCTCCCGGGAGCCACCACGAGAGGAGGAGGAGCACAGCAACGAGAGGCTGCTTCGAGAGCTTGCTCATGACCGGACCGATTCGCGCAGCATCTTCTTAGTCTAGTCTAGTGGAAGGAGGATCCGGGGGGGCTCGGCGCGCTCCATCGCCTGCTACACTCCGCCCCCGTGCGGAGGGCGCCTTGGGGTTCGGTCTCCTTCAGTTGGCCCTCTTCAGCGGCAGCCTCGGCCACGTCGTGCGCTCGCTGCGCGCGAGGCACCCGCCAGGTTAGTACCGGTCTCCGAGGGCCGTCGACGAAGACGTTGGCGACGATGGAGAGCGCGGTTCCGCCTCAGAGG
>DASZHY010000191.1:0-13225 GCA_035949675.1 Thermoanaerobaculia bacterium | reverse complement strand
TGCTTGTGCGAGTGGTACCAGTGGGTCCCGGGAGCCTGCCCCATCTTGACGTTGGCGTCTTCTTTGTCCGCGGCGTACTCCGGGATCTGGAAGCAGTAGGGATAGGCGCCGCTGAAATATTGCGGCCATAGTCCGAGGTGGATCGCCGCCTCGTCCTTCGGCCAGACCCGCAAGGCACGCGGCAGGCCCCGCCCGCCCTGATAGGGAGCGTTGTTGTCGTAGTCGTTGAGCCACTTCCGCTGCAGCTCACGATACCTCTCGGGGAGGTCCGCCCACTTCTTCGGCTCCTCGCGCAATTCGCAATGCTCGAAGATTCGCTTGAACGATCTCTCGACCTCCTTCAGGTCCCTCTCCGTCATCCTGCTATTGGGCTGCAAGGCGATCAGGATGTTGTCCCCGGTGGTGGAAGGGGTGACGTGAGTCCCGTGGAAGTGAATGTTCGCCGAGCTCGAGCCATGGAAGCAGTTGGGATATTTGTCATTTACGGGGTACACGTACTTGCCGCTGGACACGTTCTTGAACTGGTCACACTCTTCCGGGCTGCCGCGATGGCCGCTATCGATGGAGTTGGCGAATTCCGGACTGATCTGGTTGAGGAAAGTGATCTGGACGACGTCTCCGACCTGGGCGCGCAGCGTCGGTCCGGGACCGACGCAATCCCAGTTGTTGGGCCACTTCTGCGATGGATCGGCGGGATTGTAGCCCTCGTAGTAGCGCAGTGTCAGCCGGTCGTTCGGGTCCGTCTGCGGGGGCAAGTACCGCGGCCCGCTCACCACCTTGATCACCGCTTGCAGCCTGTGGTCCTTGCTCTTGATGACTCCCACGTCCTGGAGCTCCTGCTGCGTGATACAGCTGGAGTTGCCCGGGGGACTCGCCGCCGGCAGGGAAGACGGCAGCAGCGCGCAGAGGGCGATGGCGGCAGTCGCCGCCGGCCGCGGTGAGAGCAGCCGCCCGCGAGGACAAGGGGTCAGGAGGCACCCGGCGGCCGGTTGGGAGACGATGGTTCGAGCGATGCGCGTGGTCGTATCCATGGCTGCCTCCTTAGGCGACCGTGATCGAGCCTTTCTCTTCTGGGTGAAGAGAGCAGACGTAGTCGAACTTCCCTGCGGCGTCAAAGCTTATCGACTGCGACGACGCCGGCTCCTGGTCTGCCGTTCTTCCCGGAATCTGATAGGCCAGCCACTTCGTCCGGTCTTCCGGTTTGGCCGACGGCGCCGGCCAGTGTGCAACGTTGGAGTCGTTGACCCAGAAGATGAGGTCCCCGACCTTCGCCTGGAGGTTCGGCGGGTGGAAGCTCGCAAGCGTCTGGCCGGGTTGATCCTTGATGTCGATCTTCCTGTTTCGCGCCATCGGTCATCCCCTTTCTCGGGATAGGTCGGTGCTGCGCACCTGGCGGCGCCGCCGGCGGCCGGCCGCCGGACTCAGGATCAGTGGCTCATCGGGCACTCCGCCGTGCCCTGCGGACACTTCTGGGTCGCCGGAGTGTAGTTCCCCTCGACGCACTCGGGCTTGCCGTCGGTCCGGGCCTTGCCGAAGGAGTCGGGCTTGTTCTCGCAGACCGTCTGCACGCCGAACATCATGCCGCGGTCCTCGTGGCCGAGGAAGTGGCAGTGGAGCACGTACTCGCCGGTGAAGTCGAGGTAGCGGTGCAGCAGCTGGACGTAGCCGTTGTAGTTGCAGCCGCAGACCGACATCTGGCCGGGGACGGTGGTCTTCCAGTTGCCGTTCCAGACGCCTTTGGTCTTGGCGCAGACCCCGGGACACTTCAGCTTGGCGTCGTTGTTGTTCCAGATCGGACCGGCGTCGACGTCCTGTGAGGTCGGCGTCGGCAGCGCCACCGTGTCCTGCCAGACCGGCGGCACGTACTTGACCTTGGCAACGCGCTGGCCATTGATCATCGCGCCTTCTTCGACCAGCTGGAACGGGTTGGTGTGGATGTGGAACGGATGGGGGAGCGGGCTCGAGTTCTCGATGTGCCACTCGTCCGACGTGTTGAGCTCGGTGGTGACGTCGACGCAGTTGGGGCAGTACTGCCGGTCGTTGATGAGGAACACCGTGGCCGGGTTGCCCGCGCCTCCCGGCGCCGGCGGCGAGTTGGTCAAGGCTACCATGCTGAAGGTGAGGTCATGGTGGCCCTTGACCTTGTTCGGATCGATGTCCTCGAGGTACCAGGGCATCTTGGGCCATTCCGCCGCGGTCGGGAAACCCGGCGGCACGGCCTTGAGGTTCGCCTTGCCCTTCGGCGGCTCGACGACGTTCAGCGTCAGCACCGCCGGCGCCTCCTCCTCGGCCTCCCCCGCCAGCAGCTTGGTGGCCCGGTCGCGACGCTCGATCTGCTCGCGCGCACGTTGCGAGAGCTCGCCGAAGACCTCCTCGGTCAGATGGGCCTTGCCCGCCGCGAGCGGCATCCGGACCAGAAAGTCCGCCCGGTTGCCGGGAGAGAGAATGAACTTCTTGTCCTTGAGGAGGGGCTGCTTGTCGTAGTTCGCCGGTGCGAACTGGACGCCGTCCATGGCGATTTGCATCACCTCGCTCCCCGTGGGGAACGTGACGGTGACCTGGTTCGCCTTCTGCATCGTGGCATTGACGATCCGCCAGCGCTGGACCTCGCCTGCCTGCACCGTGAGGGTCGGGTTGAGCAGGCCGTTGATCAGCACCTGCGGCGCCCCGCCCTTGCCGAAGAGATTGGTGTCCTGCTCGATCTGCTGCGCGACCATGACCTTCTCGGCGAGCTTGACCCCGCGGTCGGCGTACCACTTGGCGAGCCAGTCGTCGAAGGGCCCCAAGATGATCAAGGCGCCGGGCATGCCGTTGGCCACCTGCAGGGAGACCGAGCCGTGCTTGTGCGGGTGATACCAGTGCGAGCCTTCGGCCTGCTCGTAGGTCAGCGGATCGACCTTGTAGTGGAAGCTGCCGACCTCCAGGTCGCTGCGGGCGGTCATGGCCTGGAGCTTCTTGCCCTGGTCGCCCTTCGGGTGCAGCTCGAGCAGCACGTAATCCTGCGGCGATTGCGGCGAGACGTGGGTGCCATGGAAGTGAAGGTTGGTGGTGTTGTCGCCGTGGAAGCAGTCCGGCGGGTGCTGGTTGGCGTTGACCCAGCAGCAGCAAAGCGGGTTCGTGCCGCACTGGGTTGCAGGATCGGGAAGGTCCTTCCGGTCCGGGCAGACGACGGTAGCCGGACAGGCGGAGTCGCACTGATTGCTGTCGGAGGCGAGGTTGTTGACGAGAAGGATCGCCAGGCTGTCGCCCTTGCCTCCGGGATTGGAAGGCTTGCGCAGCTTGAGGGTCGGGCCGGGGAACCCGTAGGTCCAGTTCTTCGGGTTCTTGGGGTCGGGGAAGACGTAGGTCCTCAAGGTGGCCGGCGTCGTGGAGCCGGGTACGCACATGGACCGGGTCTCGATGCGGAACTCGGTGTCGATGGCGCCGGCCTGGCCGGGCTTGCACGGCTGGCCGCCGCACTTCGCCTCGATGACCGGCGGCTCCGTGAAGGGCGGGTTCGGGGGGGGAGTCGGGCAGCTCTGGGCCTCGACCGTCGCTGCGGTGGCGAACAGCAGTGCACCGCCGATGCCCGCGTACTTGGTCCACCGTCTCTGCGACATGGAACCTCCTCCCGCTCGCGGGAAAGCGCCTCGCGGTCGCTACGAAGCAGGAACGCGTTTCAACGAGATGATGAAGTTGTCGAAGCGACCATCTACCACAGAGCGCGAAATCGGTCAACCTCTGCTGCCGGGCGCCAGGCAGCCAGGCAGGCAGCCGGCCAGGCGGGCAGGGCGCCACGCGCCGGCGCCGGTGCGGCTGCACGCGCCGCCTCCGCCGGGGCGGCAGCCTCCTTCCGGGCCGTCAGGGTCTCGTGCTGGCTGCCGGCGGCGCCGGGAAGGCCAGGCGCAGCAGCGCGATGCCGATGGCGCGGGCGGCCCGCACCATGGCCTCGGGCTTGCGGTCCGTGGTGTTGCCGGGGGTGTCGCCCGAGGAGTGGTAATAGCGCGAGTAGTCGATCGTCAGGTGGACCGGGTCGGGCGTGGCCGGCGATTCCCAGCCGGGCGTCTGGCGAAGGTGGCCGGGGCGGCCCCAGGCGGCGGTGTAGACGGTCGTGGCAGGGATCTCGAGATCGCTCGCGAGCTCGCCCTTGTAGCGCCGGGGGAGGAACGCGTACGAGTCGGTGCCTCCCTGGGAGGGGTTGGTCGTGTACTCGGGCCAGAAGCCGGGGCGGCCTGCATAGTCGGCGCCCACCCGATCGAAGGTGCGCAGCAGCGTGCGGTTCCACGGCACCTCGTTGGACTCGAAGTAGATGGCGTTGCGCTCGGCGCCGGTGCCGACCTCGTCGAGGTTGATGACGCCGAGGCAGCGGCGCAGGCGGTCCCCCTCGCGGGCGACATAGGCGCCGGAGGAGGCGTACTCGCTCCCCCAGACCGCGAAGCGCAGCGTGACCCGGGGCGCCGGCAGGCGGCCGCTGCGCACCAGTCCGGTGAGGACCCGCGCCAGCTCCAGCACCACCGCCTCGCCCGAGCCGTTGTCGTCGGCTCCCGGGCCGCCGGAGTCCGAATCACCGTGGGCGCAGATCAGGTAGTAGCCGTCCTGCTCGCGAGCGGCGCGGCCGGCAAGGTCGGCGAGGACGGTGCGTGGGCTGCCGGCGCGTACGGTCGACCGGAGCATGACCCGCACCGTCGCGCCTGCGGTTGCCGCCGCCGCCAGCTTGCGGCCGTCCTGGTAGGAGACCGCGAACACCGGCAGCGGCCGTGCGCCGCCCCCCGGCATCGCCGGCAGCTGTCTCAGGGATGCCGCATCGAGATAACGCCGGCCGTCGTTGGGGGCGCTGGTGATGAGCGCCAGCGGGTGGTCCGCGGCGGCGGCGAGGTGGCGATAGGCGCCCAAGACGTCGCCCGGGACGTAGACGATCTTGCCGCGCCAGCCGCCGGCCCCCGTCACCCCAGCGGTTCCGGCAGGCTCGCCGGAACCGGCTGGCCCGCCGGTCATCGCCGCCGCCAGCGCCGCCGCGTCACGGACCATGACCAGCGGCGCGGCGACCGGGCCGACCGAGGGCGAGAAGCCATACGGGTAAGCCGACGCGACCGGGCCGCCCGGCACCAGCGACCAGCCAGGAGAGCCCTCAGGGGAATGCCGCACGGCCACCGAGGTCGTGCGGCGGTCGCGACTGGCGACAATCGGAGCCGCGACCTCGACGCTCCAGGCGTCCTCCCAATGGGCGGGTTGCGGCGGATCCTCGATCGTCTGCGGCGCGAGGCCGGCGGCGGCGAGGTCCGCGGCGATGGCGGCGGCGGCGCGGTCCCCGGAGGGCGTGCCGCCCATGCGCGGCCCCAGCCGGACCAGCTCGTGCACCAGCCGCTGCAGCCGTGCCTGGTCGATCTCGCCGGCCAGGAGCGCCTCGGCCACGGGCGGGACGAACGCCGGAGCACGCGCCGCCGGCGACCCCGACCCGGCGAGGGGCGCGGCGGCCGCCGCCAGCGCGAGCAAGGCAGCGAGAGCGGCGAGAGCAGCGAGAAAGGCCGCGGGGCAAGGAAGGCGAGGGCAGGCGTCCGTTGCCGCGGCGGCGCGACGGCTGGCGGGACGGTCCGAGCGGCAAGGGCGGCCGAGCATGAACGGCGCGCTCATCCCGCCGGTCTGGCTCTTTGCGGTGCGGCGACCTCCGCCAGGTCGGCCAGGTCGGCGTCGGCACGCCGCCAACTCGCAGCCAGATCCGCGTAGGCGGCTCCGGCTGCCGCCGCGTCGCCCGCCCGGCTGGCGGCGCGGGCCAGCCCGAGCAGCGCCAGGCTGCGGCGGGGCGCCCGCGCCAGCGCCTGCTCGAAATGCCGCCGGGCAGCCAACGGCTGGCCGAGATCCAGGAGCACTTCGCCGGCCAGCTCGTGCGCGGGCTTGACCACCACCGGGGGGCCGAACTCATAGCTGGCGGCATCCTCGTCCGCGGCCGCCCGCTCGAGCGCCGCCACCGCCTGCCGCGCCGCCCCCGCCGCATCGGCGGCCGGGCGCCGGTCGCCGGCACCGAGGAGCAGGACGGCGGCCAGCTCCTCCCGCAGGATGGCGCCGGAGCGCCGGGCCGGGTCGTCGCCGCCGCCAGTTGCGTCGAGGGCGGCGAGATCGCGGCGGGCGGTGGCGGGGTCGCCGGCGCGCCACGCCGCCAGGCCGTGGGCGAAGTGCGCCGCGGCCGCGATGCCGTCGTCGATGCCGCCGAGGTCGGGCAAGGCGCCCAGGTCCGCCCGCCACTGGCGGCTCTCGACGCGGTAGCCGGCCTGCATCAGCGCCAGATGCTCGCGGGTGCGCGCCGAGCCGCTGGCAGCGGCGTCCGCCGCCATCTCCGCCAGCAGCCGGCGGGCGTCGTGGAGCCGCCCCCGTTGCAAGTAGGCGTAGGACAGCCAGGACAGCGCATGGTAGCCGCGCTCCTCGAGCGGCAGGCGCAACCGCCGGCGCCGCTCCTCGGACGCCGCCCACGAGGCCTCGTTGGCAGCGGCGACGTCGTCCCACATGCCGAGGGCGAGGAAGATGTGCGACGGCATGTGGAGGGCATGGGCGGCGGCGGGCGCGATGCGGGCGTAGGCGCGGGCGGGGCGCAGCCCGAGCGGCGCGTGCACCGGGTCGTCGTAGGAGTGGATCAGGTAGTGGACGGCGCCCGGGTGGCGCGGATTGCGGGCAAAGACCTCCTCGGCCATCGCCGCCGCCCGCATGTAGACCGGGATCTCGCGCCCCGCCTCGCAGCTGCCGAGCAAGGCGAGAGCGAAGAAGCTCGCCGCCTCGAGGTCGTCCCGGTCCCCCTCGGCCAGCCGCTCCATGGCGGCGGCATAGCGTCGGTCGCGGGCTGCCTTGTCGCCTTCACCGTAGAGGGTCTCGACGGCGGCCAGCCAGGCTTTCTCGCGTGCCGCAGGCGCCTTCGCCAGGCGCGCCTCGGGAGTCGGCGCCAGCCGCGCCAGGGCCGCCAGCGCCGCCGCGCGGTCCTGCTCGTGCCAGAGCGGATGGTTGTAGGTCATGGCCTCTCCCCAGTAGGCCATGGCAAAGCCGGGGTCGCGCCGCTCGGCCTCGCGAAACGCCGCCGCCGCGTCGTCGTACTCGAAGCTGTGCAGCAGCAGCACGCCGCGCTCGAAGTCAGGCTGCGCCGCCGGCGCGCCGGAGGTGGGGAAGTGGATCTCGCCCAGGCTCCCGGCAAGATTGCCGGCGGGGTTGCCGGCAAGGCCGCCGGCGCCCGCCGGGCTCGCCGAGCCCGCTACGATCTTGGGGACCGGTACCGGTGCCGGCCCGCCCCCTGCCGCACCGTGGCACGCCACGATGAGGCAGACGAGGCAGGCGGCAACTCTCGGGACGATGCCGCGCGCGGCCATCCGGCGCAGCATACCTCTCCGGCCTCGCGCCCGCCCCGCGCCGGCCTCGCGCCGGCCCCCAGCCGGCCCGGATTGGTACTGGGCCTGACCCAGTACCCCGGATTGACACCCTGCCCCCGCTCAATTTGACACCCTTGCCCCGCCCGGACATCATCAGAAAGACGCCGGGCGCTGGGAGCGAGGGCGAGAGGGCGGGAGAGCGAGGAGAGCCATGTTCAGCCGTCTGCTGGTGCCGCTGGACTTCACCGACGAGAACGAGCCCGCGATCCTGATCGCCCTGGAGACCGCGCGCCGCGACGGCGCCGAGGTCACGTTGCTGCACGTGATCGAGATCGTCGAGCACATGGGCTTCGACGAGATGTCCGACTTCTACCGCCAGCTCGAGGCACGGGCGGCGGCCAAGCTGGCGGTGGTCACCGACCGCTTCACCGAGGCGGGGGTGCGCGCCCGCTACGAGATCGTCTTCGGCCGGCGGGCCGAGTCCATCCTGAATCAGGCGACGGACCTGAAGACCGACCTCATCGTGCTCTCGTCGCACCGCGTCGACCGCGAGCATCCGGCCCTGGGCCTGGGCACCATCAGCTACCAGGTGGCAATCATCGCGCGCTGCCCGGTGCTGCTGGTCAAGTAGGCTCGAGGCGGCGGTAGGTCCGGTTCCAGTAGATGAGCGGCGGGCCCTCCGGGGTCGGGACGCCGCTCGCGTGCACCTCGCCGACGAAGATGGTGTGGGTGCCGGCCGGATAGCGGGCGTGGATGCGGCAGTCGAGCCAGGCAAGGGCGTCGAGCAGCACCGGGGCGCCGGTCACCGCCGTGCTCCAGCGCCCCTCGGCGAAGCGGTCGCCTTCCTTGAGCCAGGCGAAGCGGTCCGAGAGCGCCGCCTGGTCCTGTCCCAAGATGTTGACCGCGAACACCGCTCCCTCCCGCTCGAGCATCTCGAACGCCTTGTGGCGGTTGTCGATGACCGTCACGATCAGCGGCGGCTCCGCCGAGACCGACGCGAAGGCCGAGACGGTCAGCCCGTGCACCTCCTCGCCCTGCAGGATGGTGACGATGGTGACGCCGGCGGGGAAGTGCCGCAGGGCATCCCTGAAGTCGCTCGACGAGATCAAGTCCGACAAGTCCGGTTTCTCCTGGGGCAGCAGGGGGATGAGGCGTCGATGGCGGGCTGATTGTCCCATAATGGCCTTCCTGGTACGGTCCCTGCTAACTCCGGTGCCCGGATGGGGCCCGAATGCGACGCTGCCAAGCTCCGGAGCAGAGAGCGGCGGGCCAGCCTCGACGGCGGCCTGCGCCTCGGGATAGTCTCGGGCCTTGCACGTGCTGCTGTTCACCCTGCACCGCCGCTGCCGACCGCCGCTGCCGACAATGCGGCGTCGGCGTCCGTCCGCGGCTGACCGAGGACCAACCATGAACCCGCTCACCCTCGCCACCCGCACCGAGAGGGCAGCCGCGCCGCGGCGAGCGGCCCTTTCGGCCTGGCTGGGCGCGCCGCCGGCCCTGGCGCCGGCCCTCTCGGCGGCGCTGGCCCTGGCCCTGGCCGTTGGCCTGGCCGCCCTGGCCGGTCCGCCCGCGGCCGCCGCCGAGGAGCTGGCCGGCCGCCTGGCGTTCCTCGCCAAGGACGGCAAGGCCACGGCCCGCGGCGTCGATCCGCGCCAGGCGGTCGTCTACTTCGAGCCGGCGGACCCGGCGCGCGCGCTGCGCGCGGCCAAGGAGCCCGAAAAGCCGTTCCAGCTGCTCACCAAGGGCAAGGAGTTCGTCCCGCACGTGCTGGCGGTGCCGGTCGGCAGCAGCGTGCAGTTCCCCAACCAGGACCCGATCCTGCACAACGTCTTCTCGGTGTCGCCGGGCAACGCCTTCGACCTCGGCATCTACCGCGGCGGCCCGCCCAAGGAGAAGCGCTTCGAGCAGGCGGGCGTGGTGCGCGTCTACTGCAACGTGCACCAGGCCATGGTCGCCTACATCCTGGTGCTCGACACCCCGTACTACGGTGCGCCCGACCTCGACGGCAACTTCCGGCTCACCGGCCTGCCCAGGGGGCCGGGAAAGCTGACCGTCTGGCACGAGCAGGCCGATCCGTGGACGCAGGAGCTGCGGCTGCCGCTGCGGGCACTGGTTGGCGGCGGGGGCGGCGCGCCGGCGGTCGAGCCGCGCCTCGTGGTGGTGCGTCCGAAGCTGCTCCCTCACCTCAACAAGGCCGGCGAGTCCTACAACCGCGGTGACTCCTACCGATAGCGCCGGCCGCCGGCTGAACCTGTCGCTGGGGACCCGGATCTTCCTGGTCACCTCGCTGCTGATCGCCCTCTCGGTGGGCGCCTCGGTGGCGGTGACCTCGCTTTTGGTGCGCAACATCGCGCGCAAGGCGGCGCTCGACGCGCTGCAGGGAAGCGCGCGGGCCCAGGAGACGCTGCAGGCCGGCGACTACGACCAGCTGAAGCTGATCTCGCGCCTGCTCGGCCAGGACCCCAATATCTCCGCCTACGTCGTCGAGGCCCAGGCGGAGAAAGACCCGGCGTCGATCCTGGACCTCCTGGGCAGCCACCAGGGCAGCTACAAGTTCAGCTTCGCGATGGTCCTCGACACCGCCGGCCGGGTCGTTGCCCGCACCGACAACCCGGCCTCGCGCCAGGACCTGTCGCAGCAATCGCTGATCCGCGAAGCGCTGAGCGGGCCCAAGGAGAGCGTCGGCCTGTGGCGCGAGGGCGACCGCCTCTACTACGCCGTGGCGGTGCCGATCACCAAGGCCTTCGAGGTGTACGGCTACATGGTCACCGCGTTCGAGATCACCAACACGTCGGCCAAGCGGGTGAGCGCGACCGGCGGCGGCGACGTCGCCTACGTGGCCTGGGATCCGAACGGCAGGGTGCGGGTGACGGCGAGCAGCCTGGACCCCAGCATGCAGGAGCCGCTGGCCGCCGCGCTGACCACCCTCGGCAGAGGCCGGCCGTTGGCCACTTTAGGCGGCGGCGAACCGCGCCAGGTCGAGCTGTCGCTCAACGACGAGCCGTGGATGGCGCTCGTCTCGCAGCTGCTCGACGCGGCAGGCCGGCCGATCGGCAACTCGGTGGCTCTCGCCTCGATGCGCAAGGAGATGACGCCGTTTCGCCGCATCGAGGCCGTGGTGCTGCTCACCGGACTGGCGGCGCTGCTGATCGCGCCGTTCCTGTCGCTCGCCTTCGCCCGGCGCACGCTGCAGCCGGTGCGGCGCCTGGTCGCGGCCACCGAGGCCGCGCGCCAGGGCGACTACAACCAGCGCATCGTCGCCGAGCGCGCCGACGAGATCGGCCAGCTGGCCGGCGCCTTCGACGTGCTGCTGTCGGAGCTGCGCGAGAAACGGGACATGGAGGAATACGTCACTGCCCTGTCGCGCAACCTCCCGGAGCCGGGGCCGGCGCGGGTGGTGATCGGCGCCGCCCAGGCGCGCGACTCCCTGCTGATGGGCATCGAGCTGCGCGGCTACGCCAATCCCCACCTCGAGGCCGGCGCCGAGCAGGTGATCGAGCGGCTGGGCCTGGCGATGCAGCACCTGGAGGCGACCGTCACGACCGCCGGCGGCCAGATCGAGGGCATCGCCGGTCACCGCGTGCTGGCGCGCTTCGACCGCGCGCGGCGGCCGCTCGGACCGCTGGTGGCGGCGGCCGAGATCCTGCAGCCGCACAGCGTCTGGGGCGACGACACCGGCGCCGAGGCGCCCAGCATCGCCATCGCCGCGGGCACGGTGGTGACCGGCCCGGTGGTCTGGGGCGACCAGTCCGAGCGCGGCCTGGTGGGGCAGCCGGTGCAGCAGCTCGAGAGCCTGCTGCGCGAGGCGACCCCCGGCGACCTGGTGCTGGCGCGGGACGTCTATCAGCAACTGCGCGAGTATTTCGTGCGCGCCGGCTACGAGCTGGCGCCGCGCCGCGGCCTGATCAGCCCGCAGCCGATCTACGTGCTGACCGCCGACCTGGCGGCGCGCCTGACCAGCAGCCACGTCTTGACCCCCGCCGACGCCGAGCAGGCCGGCGGCGAGGAGGCGGCGCTGCTGACCCTCTCCGGGCTCGCGCCGGGCACCCTCATGGGGAGGCGCTTCCAGGTGCTTTCGGTGCTCGGCACCGGCGGCATGGGGGTCGTCTACAAGGCGCGCGACCGCGAGCTCGACGACCTGGTGGCGCTCAAGGTGCTGCGGCGCGACCTGTGGGGCGACCGGGCTCAGCTCGAGCGCATGAAGAGCGAGATCAAGCTGGCGCGCAAGATCACCCATCCCAACGTACTGCGCACCTTCGATTTCGGCGAGCTCGACAAGGTCGCCTTCATCTCGATGGAGTACGTCCGCGGCGTCACCCTGCGCTACATGCTCGACCAGTCCCACCGGCTGCCTTATTCCGCCGCGCTGCGGCTGGGCAAGCAGCTGTGCGCCGGGCTCGGCGCGGCGCACGCGGTGGGGGTGATCCACCGCGACATCAAGCCCGAGAACCTGATCCTCGAGCCGACCGGCAACGCCAAGCTGATGGACTTCGGCATCGCCCGGCCGGTGACGCGCCTGACGCCCGGCCAGACGCAGGCCGGGTTCATCGTCGGCACGCCGCAGTACCTGGCGCCGGAGCAGGTGCAAAGCGGCGAGATCGACACCCGCGCGGACATCTATTCGACCGGGGTGCTGCTCTACGAGATCTTCACCGGCACCGTCCCCTTCCGCGCCGATACCGCTATGGAGGTGCTCGTCAAGCACCTGCAGGAGGAGCCGCCGCCGCCGCGCGAGCGCTGGCCCGAGATCCCGCCGCGTCTCGAGGCGGCGATCCTGCGCTGCCTGCGCAAGGCCCCGGCCGAGCGCTTCCAGACGGTCGAGGAGCTGCATCGGGAGCTCGAGGCGCTGAGCGCCTAGAGGACGCCTCTAGGAGGATCGCCGCCTCGGCGGGCCGGATTCCGTCGTATCCTCTGGACAGGGGGAAACGGTACGCATGATTCCGGCCGAGGCCGAAAGCTCAGGAGAACCCGCAGTAACCCAGGGGGCGGCGGAAGCCCCCGGAACCAAGGAAGGCCCGGCGACGGGAGAGACTCCGGGGG
This sequence comes from Thermoanaerobaculia bacterium, assembly GCA_035949675.1. Taxonomy (GTDB): domain Bacteria; phylum Acidobacteriota; class Thermoanaerobaculia; order Multivoradales; family UBA5704; genus JASLEW01. The sequence continues at coordinate 860 of DASZHY010000191.1, read as the reverse complement.
CCGCAGGGCACCAAGGGGCCGCCGATCGCCTGGCGGAGTACGAGACGCTGCTCGAGATCGGCGCGCAGCTCGCCGCGTCCCTGGACCTGCCGACGGTGCTCGAGCTCGCCCTGTCGACGGCCGAGCGGGTCTGCCGCGCCGAGACCAGCTCGATCTGGGAGCTCGACGACGAGCGGGAAGAGCTGTTCTTCCGCGTCGTGCGCGGACGGGCGGCGGGCGCCATCCGCGGCCTGCGGGTGGCGGTCGGCCAGGGCATCGTCGGCAACGTGGCGCAGTCGGGGCGGGCGGAGGTGGTCAACGACGTGGCCGCCGACCCGCGCTGGCACGGCGACCCGCAGGAGGTGTTCAGGACCCGCGCCATCCTGGCGGTGCCGCTGCTCGCCAACGGCCGGGTGGTCGGCGTGTTGCAGCTGCTCAATCCGGTGGACCGGGAGCGCTTCACCGACGACGACCTGCGGCGCATGCGGCTGTTCGCCAGCATGCTGGCGCATCCACTGCAAAACGCCAGGCTCTATGCCGCGCAGCGGCGCCAGTTCATGAACATGGTGACCGCGCTCGCCGAGACGCTCGAGAAGAAGGACCCCTATACGGGCGGCCACGTCCGGCGGGTGGTCAGCTATTCGCTGCTGCTGGGAGCCGAGCTCGGCCTCGACCGCGGCGATCTCAAGGACCTCTGGCTGGCGGCGACCCTGCACGACATCGGCAAGATCGGCGTGCCGGACCGCATCCTGGGCAAGCCGGCGCCGCTCGACTCCGAGGAGGCCGAGGTGATGCGCCGCCACACCCTCGACGGCGCCTCGATCGTCTCTCACCTCTCGAACCCGCACGTGCTGCCGGGAGTGCGCAGCCACCACGAGCGC
>DASZHY010000190.1:0-31892 GCA_035949675.1 Thermoanaerobaculia bacterium | reverse complement strand
AGCTCTTGGTCACCACACCGTCGTTGATCTCTCCGCCCTTCAAGCGTCCGACTACAGCCGCGAGCTGGAAAAGGAAGGCCTCGTGGCCACTCCTCGCCGCGTCACCCGCCACCTCGATGTAGCGAACGCCGGCCACGTCGTTCGTGGCCTGGTCGAACTGGATGCAGGAGTTGGTAGTCAGCGAGTGCAGCGCCCCAGCATTGGCCTCGAGCTGGTGCACGATAAGCGTCGGGATCTGTCCAAACAACGGATCGGTGCGGCTTGCAATCGCATCCGCCACCGGCGAGCCGCGGTGGGGAGTTCCAATTGTGACCAGCGTCGCCACGCGCTGCGCAACACCCGCGACATTCGACAGCGCGTGCCGTGCGTCGAGCCCTCCCATGCTGTGAGCCAGGATGTGGACGCGCTCACCTGCCTGCGTATTGCTCAGCAGCAAGGCCCCGAGCTCATCCCCGCGCTGCCTGATGGGGCCGATCGGGTTGACTTGAGGCTCGTGTACCGTATGCCCTTGCCCACGCAAGTGCAGGGCCACGCCATTGAAATAGTTCACGAACGATGGAAGGTGAGCGAGGCTGCCAAAGCCAAGCACTCCATGCGCGAGAACGATCGTCACATTCGCCACCGCCTCTCCTCCTCTCCAGCGCAATCGCCGGATCTGACGCAGCCATGAAAATTTCCTAAAGAGATAGTTTACCATAGTGATCCGGTGGCTGCACTACCTGACCGCCGGGCTGCCAGCAAGGCCTTCCCGGTCGCAGTCCAGGAGGATCTGGCGGCAAGCGTGGCGCGGTGGCGTCTTCCGCCAACCCCCTGGGCCCACCGAACCGCTTGCTGCCCTGGGGCGATGTGACTAACATCGGCGCGGCGAATCAGTTCGACCGCCTCGATCGGCCAGATCGTTTTCTTGACGCCGGGAGACCTCATGATCGTCCATCTCGTCGACGGCACCTACGAGCTGTTCCGGCACTTCTACGGACAGCGCCGGTTCAACAAGGGCATGGACCCGCCCTTCGGCGCCGTGATCGGCGTCCTACAAACGGTGCTCCAGATGATCGAGACGGGGGCTACGCATGTCGGCGTGGCGACCGATCACGTCATCGAGTCGTTCCGGAACCGTCTCTGGCCCGGGTACAAGACCGGGATCGGCATCGAGCGCGCGCTCCTCGCGCAGTTCCACCCGCTGGAAGAAGCGCTCGGAGCCATGGGGGTGGCGGTTTGGCCCATGACCGAGCTCGAGGCGGACGACGCGCTGGCCTCAGCTGCCGAGAGCGCCGCCGCCGACGAGGACGTGCAGAAGGTCTGCATCTGGACACCCGACAAGGACCTCGCCCAATGCGTCCGCGGCGACCGCGTCGTCCAGATCGATCGCCGCAGCAACAAGATCCGTGACGCGCAGGGAGTCCGCGAGAAGTTCGGGGTAGGACCGGAATTGATCCCCGATTTCCTCGCCCTCGTCGGCGACGCCGCCGACGGATATCCTGGCATCCCAGGGATCGGTCCGATCACCGCGGCTCGGTTGCTGAACCAGCATGGCATGCTTCAGGACTTCCCGCCCGCCGTCCTGGGCGAAAGCCGCGGTTTGGCCCTCCTCTTCAAGGATCTCGCGACCTTGAGGACCGACGCGCCTCTGTTCCGAAGCGTGGACGAGCTGTTGTGGCGTGGACCTACTGCCGCTTTCGGCGCTTGTGCAGAGCGTCTCGGAGAGGCTCGCCTGCTCAACCGCTGCCGCAGCGCCCATGACCGTCTTGCCAACCCGTCGAGCGGAGGTCTCGCGCCGTGAGCAGGCTTGCTTTCCGGTCCGCTTCCGTCGTCAGCGCGACGGACGTCTCCGGACTCGCCGGCTCGCTGACCGAGCCAATCCCCTGACACCGCGCCGGCGGCGCCGAGACCCCTCGTCACCGCCGGCCGGCGCTTGTTGCTGCGCCCTGCGCGTCGAGGTAGTCTGATGGCGGACAATGGCGGACAACGTAAGAGATCTCCGGGCCTGGCGCCGGCGGAGCGGCGAACCGCCTCACCTCACGGATTGGCAGCGCTTCGTCTGCCTCTCTGGCGGACTGGTCTTCGTCTGCGTGGGCCTGCCGCTGGCGGCGCTGCTCGGCTGGGCAGTTGCGACCATCGGCAGGCCGGGCGGCATCATCGCTGGCATCATCGTTTTCGGCAACCTCCTGCCGCTGCCGCGCGCCAGTGACGGCTCTGCCACGGACGGCCGGCAGATCCTCGATGTGCTGCGGGCCGGGGTCTGACCGCTGGCCGGCGCCGCGCCTCAGTACTGGATGAGGGTGGCAGCCTTCGCCGCCCTGCTTGGCGCTTTTCCGATCATCGCGGCCGCCCAGGAGCCGGCACCCACCCGGATCACCGCGGCTGCGCTCGCCGACCCCGAGGGAGTCGTGCTCGCCCATGCGTGGCGGTTTCACCCCGGCGACGATCCGCGCTGGGCCGATCCCTCCTTCGACGACAGCGGCTGGGAGCCGGTGGAACCGCGCATGCCGGACGGCAAGCTGCCGCGCGCAGGCTGGCCGGGAGTCGGCTGGTTTCGCCGCCACCTGCTCGTCGATCGAGCGCTCTGGAGCAGATCGCTCGCCATGCAGATCGTCACCGCGGGCGCGGCGGACGTCTACCTGGACGGCGAGCTTCGTTACCGTACCGTCGAGCACGCCACCCAGGCCAGCGGGGAGGCGCTTCCCGGCATCGCCACCTGGAACCTGCAGTTGTCGGCACGCCCGGACCACCTCATCGCGGTGCGCTATTCGCGCCAGCCCGCGGCGGCGTCCGGCGCGTTCGGGATCGACATCGGATACACCCTCGGTCTCAAGAGAATCTCGACCTTGCGCCGATACCCGGCACTGCAAGGAATCTTTACCACCGTGCCGGTGCTAGTCGCGCTGCTGCACATTGCGCTCTTCTGGTACTACCCCAGGGCGCGCGAAAACCTCTTCTACGCCCTCAGCATGGTCGCCTTCGCGGTGATCGTCCTACAAGACATCGCGGCTGACGCCGGTGGGACGTCGCCGCACATGGGATTGCTGAACCGTCTCGGCGCCGCGGCTCCCGTCGCCGCGATCCTGTTCGGGCTGCTTACCTATTACGCCGTGCGGACCAGGCCATTCCCGCGGAGCTGGGTGGCCTTCACGGTCGCCGGAGTAGTACTGATGGTAGCTTGTTTCCTGACTTCCGTCGGCTCGTTTTCGCAGTGGAGCTGGTACCTGTACTTCGCCGCCTTCCTGGGCGAGATCGCGCGCGTCGAGCTGAGCCGGCGGACCGTGCCGCGGGAGGGCGTCTCGATTTATCTCGTCAGCCTGGCACTGCTGGTCGCGATGATCACGCTGCAGGTGCTGATCAACTTCCGCGTCTTCCCATCGATTCTCGGTGGCGGCGCCTACGTCTTCGGCATGCTCGCCTCCGCCGGGGGCATGTCGCTGTCCCTGGCACGCTCCTTCGCTAGCACCAACCTGCACCTCGAGCGGCGTCTGGCCGAGGTGCAGGCGCTGTCGGGCCAGGTCCTCGAGCAGGAGCGCGCGGCGCACGCGCACGAGCTGCGCCAGAGGCTGCTCGAAGCCGAGAACGCCCGCAAGGGCCGGGAGCTCGACGACGCGCGGACGCTGCAGCTGTCGATGCTCCCGCTGCAAAACCCCGAGGTCGAGGGCCTGGAGGTCGCGGTGGCGATGGCCACGGCCAGCGAGGTGGGCGGCGACTACTACGACTTTCGCGTCGGCCCTGACGGGAGCCTGGTCGTCACGGTGGGCGACGCGACCGGGCATGGCGTGGCGGCCGGCATCATGGTCACCGCGGTCAAGGCGCTCTTTGGCACCCTGGGCGGCGGGCCGAGTCTCGCGGCGATGCTGGCAGAGTGCGACCGCGTCCTGCGCGGCATGAACGTGAAACCGCTGCACATGTGCCTCACCATAGGCCGCGTCACTCCCCGTTCGGTGGCGGTGTGCTCGGCCGCAATGCCGCCTGTCCTGATCTGGCGCGCAAGCACCGGAACGGTCGAGGAGCTCGTCAGCGCCGGGCTGCCCCTTGGCGGTGGGCTCTCACCCGCTTACCAGGAACACCAGACTGCGTTGGCCGCCGGCGACACCCTGCTGTTCGCAACCGACGGCTTTGCCGAGACGCTCGATCCCGAGAGCAACCCGCTTGGCTACGAGGGCGCAACGGACGCCTTGCGCCGCGCCGCCGGCCCACCGGCGAGCGAGGTCGTCGACCGCCTCATGGCGACCGCCGCCTCCTGGCGCCGCGAGCGCGAGCAGGGCGATGACGTCACCTTCGTCGTCGTGCGTGTGAATCGGTAGCAACGGTGGCGAGACTCCCCCAGCCCCAGGGGCCAGCCGCTCCCTGGCGGGCCGTTACTGGGTGGTCCACCAGAGGAGGCCGATGAGGAGGAGCTGCATCGGCAGCCTCAGGGCCAGCGGCGGGGTGGCGGGCTTGCCCCTGATGGGGAGACGCTCCCGGGCGCGGCCGGCGAGCCAGCTCCGGGTCTCAGTACTGGATCAGCGACGCGACGTCGTAATCGGCCAGGGCGGCGCGGCCGGGGAGAAAGGTCAGCTCGATGATGAAGCCCAGGCCGGCGACGGTGGCCCCCTGCGACTCGACCAGACGGGCGGTGGCCTTGGCGGTGCCGCCGGTGGCGATGAGGTCGTCGACGATGAGGACCCGCTCGCCGCGCGAGACGGCATCCTGGTGCATCTCGAGGGCGTCCGTGCCGTACTCGAGCTCGTAGGACTCGCGGACCTTGAGATAGGGGAGCTTGCCGGGTTTGCGCACCGGGACGAAGCCGGCATTGAGGTTGTAGGCGACGATGGGTCCGAACATGAAGCCCCGCGACTCGATGCCGACGACCTTGTCGATGTGGCGGTCGGCAAACAACCAGACGAAGCGGTCGACGGTCTTGCGCAGCGCCAGCGGGTTCTGCAGCAGGGTGGTGATGTCGTAGAAGTTGATCCCCGGCTTCGGAAAGTCGGGCACCTCGCGGATGTAGCTCTTCAGGTCGTCCATGTCGCTCTCCCCAGGCCCCCCTCAAAAAGCGGGCGGCCGCTCAGCCATCGATCTCGAACCTGTCCCACGCCGGTGCGGCGGACAGGGGCTCCTCGCGCAGCCCGGCGACGACGGCGCCCGGCGGACCCTGCCGCACCCAGGCCTTGAGCTCCTCCACTCTCTCGGGCTCGCCGGCGATCTCGATCTCGACGTCGCCATCCGGCAGGTTGCGGACGCGGCCAACCACGCCCAGCTCGCGCGCCACGCCACGCACGAAGTAGCGGAAGCCGACGCCCTGGACGCGCCCGCGCAGCCGCAGCCGCAGGGCCACCCGCCCTCCTTGCCGCTGTCCGCCGCCAGTCGCGCCGCCGCCACCAGCACCCCCTCCGCCGACGGCGCCCCCGGCGCCTCCGCCGCCCGCGCCACCGCCCGCGCCGCCGCCGCTCACTTCCCGCCGTCCTTCCAGCCGTGGCGGCCGACCAGGGGCACGAAGCCGACCTCCTCGCCTTCCTTGCGGCGCAGCTCGCCGCGCGCCGACTTGCGGTAGAGCACCAGCCGTTGCGCCTGCCGCTCCCCCTCGGGGATGAGCAGGCTGCCGCCGGGCGCCAGCTGATCGAGCAGGGGCTCGGGCACCTTGGGGGCGCCCGCCGCGACCAGGATGCGGTCGTAGGGCGCCCATTCGCTCCAGCCGACGGTGCCGTCGAAGACCTGGATCTTGACGTTCTCGAACTTGAGCTGGCGGATGCGCGGGATGGCCTGCTGCGCCAGCTCGGCGATGCGCTCGAGGCTGTAGACCCGCCGCGCCAGCGTCGCCAGCAGCGCCGTCTGGTACCCGGAGCCGGTGCCGATCTCGAGCACCGAGTGGTGCGGCGCGAGCTCCAGCAGCTCGGTCATCCGCGCCACGATGTACGGCTGCGAGATGGTCTGCGCGGCGCCGATCGGCAGCGCGTGGTCGCCGTACGCCTGCGAGCGCAGGTGGTCGCGGACGAAGAGGTGGCGCGGCACCTTGCGCATGGCCTCGAGCACGCGCTGGTCCTTGACGCCGCGGCCGGCGACGAGGTCGCGCACCATGCGCTCCCGCAGCACGGCGTAGTCGCTCATTCGCCGCCGGCATCGGCCGGCCGCGCGGCCGTCCCGCCGTCGCTCAGCTCGCCGAAGTCGAGGCGCGCCAGCTTCTCCTGCAGGGTGCCGAACATCTCGAGCCCCCGATAGTAGGTGAGGTCGAGGTGCAGCGGGGTGATCGACACCCGCCCGGAAGCCACCGCCTCGTGGTCGGTGCCGCTGTCGCTCTGCCACATCGGGGTGCCGGCGATCCAGTAGTACCGGCGGCCGCGCGGATCGAGCTTTTCGACCACCGACTGCTTGTAGACCCGCCGGCCGAGGCGGGTGAAGCTGACGCCGCCGATGGCGCCGGCCGGCACGTTGACGTTGAGCAGCAGGTCCGGTGGCAGCTTCTCCTCGAGCAGCGTCTCGACCAGCCGGCGGGCGAAGCGCGCCGCGGGCTCGAAGGAGAAGCCCTCGCCGACCTCCTGGCTGAAGGCGAGGGAGGGAATGCCGAGCAGCGTCCCCTCGAAGGTGGCGCTCACCGTCCCGGAGTAGGTCACGTCGTCGCCGACGTTGAGGCCGAAGTTGATGCCGGAGCAGACGAGGTCCGGCGGCCGGTCCTTGAGCACCCACAGCACCGCCAGGTTGACGCAGTCGGTGGGGGTGCCGTCGACCGAGTACCAGTTCTCCCGCACCTTCTGCATGCGCAGCGGCCGGCTCAGGGTCAAGGCGTGCCCCGAGGCGCTCTGCTCGCGGTCCGGCGCCACCACGAAGACCTCGGCGAGCTGCGAAAGGGCGGCGACCAGGGTCTTGATGCCCTCGGAGAAGATGCCGTCGTCGTTGGTCACCAGGATGCGTGTCATCGCTCTTCGCTCGGGGCTCTCCCCGCTCGGGCTTGCCTAACTGACCCTCCGGATATACCTGCCGACCAGCGGCGCCAGGGCGCGCAGGGTTGCCTCCGGGATCCGCGAGTGCTCGGTGATCAGGGCGTGGCGCAGCGCGTCCGGGCAGGGGCAGCCCTGCCGCTCCTCGGGAAGGCCCGCCACCATGTGGCGCACCACCTCCTGCGACATGACCACGTTCTTGCCGATGACCTCCATCACCCCCTCGCCGCTGACCGCCTCCTCCGTCTCGTGCCAGCAATCGTAGTCGGTGATCATCGACAGCGACACGTAGCAGATCTCGGCCTCGCGAGCCAGCCGCGCCTCCGTCAGGTTGGTCATGCCGATGACGTCGACGCCGTGCGAGCGGTAGATCTCCGACTCGGCGCGGGTCGAGAACTGCGGCCCCTCCATGTTCACGTAGGTGCCGCCGCGGTGCACCGTGGCGCCGGCGGCGCGCGCCGCCGCCACCGCGACGTCGATCAGCCGCGGGCAGATGGGCTTGGCCAGCGAGACGTGGGCGACCAGCCCGTTGCCGAAGAAGGTGTCGACCCGGTGCCGGGTGCGGTCGTAGAACTGGTCGGGCACCACGATGTCGGTCGGCTTGTACTCGAGCTTCATCGAGCCGACGGCGGAGACCGAGATCAGCTGCTCGACTCCCAGCACCTTGAAGCCGTAGATGTTGGCGCGGTAGTTGAGCTCGGAAGGCAGCAGCCGGTGGCCGCGCCCATGCCGCGGCAGAAACGCCACCCGCTTGCCCTCGAGCTTGCCGATGACGTAGGGGTCGGAGGGATCGCCGAAGGGCGTGGCCAGATGCCGCTCCTCCGTCACCTCGAGCCCTGCCATCTGGTAGAGGCCGCTGCCGCCGATCACGCCGACACGGACGTCGCCTGTTTCGAGCATTCCCTGCGCTCCTCTCCTTGACGGGTTCCTGTACCAGAGACTCTCAGCCCGCGCTCGCGCTCCGACTGCCCCGCCCCCCCGCCCGCGCGCCCGGCCGCCGAGTCTATAGCAGTCAGCCGGCAGTCAGCCGCCAGTCAGCGCCGCAGCCCCTGCTCGATTGCCGCCGCCACCGCGAGCGCGGTTGCCAGCGCCTGGCGCCCCGCCCCGCCGGCGACGATCCGGGTTGTCGCAACGGCCTCCGCCGGGGAGGCCGGCAGCTCGCGGTGGGTCGGCTCGGCCCCGCCCGCGGCGCGGCAGGCCGCCACGAACCCCTCGAGCTCGCGCTGCAGCGGCTCGGCGCGGCTGATCTCGAGGTTGTCGGGCACGATCCGCCGTCCGGCGGGATGCTCGTCCAGGCGATAGCCGCGAATCTCCTGCGCCACGTAGTCGAGCGAGTAGTAGCGGCTCGGCAGGAAGGTGCGCAGCTTGCGCACCCGTTCGGCCGAGACCCGCGACGCGGTCAGGTTGGCGACGCACCCGGAGGCCAGCTCCAGGCGGACGTTGGCGATGTCGGTGCGCGGCGACAGCACCGGGATGCCGGTCGCCCGCACCTCCGTGACCGGCGAGCCGTCGAGCGCGTGCAGGATCTGCAGGTCGTGAATCATCAGGTCGGCCACCACGTCGACGTCGAGGCTGCGCGGCGTGAACACCGCCAGGCGCTGCACCTCGACGAAGCGCGGCGGCACGCCGACCGCGAGCAGCGCCTGCACCGCCGGGTTGAAGAACTCGACGTGCCCGACCGCCAGCACCCGCCCCGCCGCCGCCGCCGCCGCGAGCAGGCGGTCCGCCTCTTCCAGGCTCGCCGCCAGCGGCTTCTCGACCAGCACGTGCAGGCCGCGCCCCAGCAGCTCGCAGCCGATCTCGGCGTGCAGCACCGTCGGCACCGCCAGCACCATGGCGTCCGCCGCCGCCGCCAGCGCCTCGGCGCTCGCAAAGACCCGCGTCCCGTGCTCGGCAGCGACCGCCTCCGCCGCCTCCCGGCGCGGGTCGTAGACCCCCACCAGCTCGGCGCCGGGCAGGGAGGCCAGTACGCGGACGTGGTTGCGGCCCATGGCGCCGCAGCCCAGCACGCCGAGCCTCTCACCCGTGGCCGTCAAGGGGCTATGCCTCGCCGCCCCGGTCGCCGCCGCCTGCCAGGGCGCCGGCGGCGGCGCTCTCCGCGACGCCTTCCTCCCCCAGGCCCCGCTCCATGCCGCGCGGCACCGCCTTGGTGACGCCGCGCCGCGAGCTCTCGATGAAGCCGACGAAGAGGTCGACCTCCCGATCCCCGCCGAGCTCCTCGCGGATCCGCGCCACGGCCTGCCGGGTGTTGAGCCCGGAGCGCGCCAGCAGCCGGTAGGCCTTGCCGAGACGGGCGAGCTGCGCACTGTCGAAGCCCTTGCGCCGGAGCCCGACGGTGTTGATGCCGTAGCACGCCGGGTTGACTCCCACCGTCTTGACGTAGGGCAGCGCGTCCTTGCTCATCACCGTGTAGGCGCCGAGATAGGCGTGGCGCCCGATGCGGGCGAACTGGTGCACGGTGCAGAAGGCTCCCACGATGGCGTCGTCGTGCACCTCGACGTGGCCGGCCAGGGTGGCGAGGTTGGCGAACACGGTGCGGTCGCCGATCTGGCAGTCGTGCGCGATGTGGACGTAAGCCATCAACAGGTTGTGGCTGCCGATGCGGGTGACGCCGCCGCCGGCCACGGTGCCGCGCGAAACGGTGCAGAACTCGCGGATCATGTTGTGATCGCCGATCTCGAGCCGCACCGTTTCCCCCTGGTACTTGAGGTCCTGCGGGTCGAAGCCGATGGCGGTCTGCGGGAAGATGCGGTTGCGCCGCCCGATGCGGGTGGGACCCTGGATCTGGGCCGCCGCCCCGACCTCGGTGCCGTCGCCGATCTCGACGCCCGGGCCGATCACCGCGAACGGACCGATCCGCACGTCGGCGCCGAGCGACGCTTCGGGATCGACCTGGGCCAACGGATGCACGTAGCTGCTCATGGCACGCTCCTGATCGTCTCCACTGCTCAGAGCCCCACCCTGGTCGACGACAGCACCGCTTCGGCGGCCAGCTGGCCGTCCACCAGCGCCTTGCACAACAGCCTGCTGTGACCGCTGCGGATCCGCAGGACGTCGATCTCGAAGCGCAGCTGGTCGCCCGGCACCACCGGGCGCCGGAACTTGGCGTCCGAGATGCCGGTCAGGTACAGGAGCTTGCCCTTGCGGTCCTCGACCTCCTGCAGCAGCATCAGGGCGCCGGCCTGCGCCATGGCCTCGATCACCAGCACTCCGGGCATCACCGGCTTGCCGGGGAAATGGCCGGCGAAGAACGGCTCGTTGATGGTCACGTTCTTGATCGCCACCAGCCGCTTGCGCGGCTCGTACTCGATGACGCGGTCGACCAGCAGCATCGGGTAGCGGTGCGGCAGCATCGACAGGATCCAATCGATGCCCAGGGGGGTAAATGCCGGCGCGTCGTCGCTCATGGTGCCCCTCCTTCCAGCCGCCGCTCGATCGCGCGCAGCCGGCGGAACATCTCCTCGAGCTTCCACAGCAGCACCATCTGCCGCCGCCAGCGGCCGATCTCGTGGGCCGGGCTGCCGCCGACCACCGCGCCGGCCGGCAGCGACTCGAAGACATCGGTGCCGGCAGCCGCCTGCACGCCGTCGCCGATCTCGACGTGATCGACGGCGCCGACCCTCGCCCCCAGCACCACGCCGTCGCCGATGCGCGTGCTGCCGGCGATGCCGACCTGGGCGCAGAGCAGCGACCGCCTGCCGACCCTGACGTTGTGGCCGAGCATGACCTGGTTGTCGATCTTGGTGCCGGCGCCGACGCGGGTCTCGCCCAGCGCGGCGCGGTCGATGGTGGTGTTGGCTCCGATCTCGACCTCTTCTTCGAGCACCACCCTCCCGACCTGCGGCAGCTTGTGATGGACGCCGCCGTGCGTGGCGTACCCGAAGCCGTCGCCGCCGAGCACCACTCCCGAGTGCACGATGCACCCGGCGCCGACCGCGGTGCGGTCGTAGAGCACGGCGTGCGGATGGATCAGCGCCCGCTCGCCGATCACGCAGCCGCGCCCGACGACGGCGTGCGCCAGCACCGCGGCCCCCGGCCCGATGGTCGAGCCGGCGCCGATCACCGCATAGGGTCCGAGATGCGCCGCCGGGTCGACGACGGCGCCGGCCTCGACGATCGCCGTCGGGTGCGCTCCCGGCTCGCGCGCCTCGGCCGGATGAAAGAGCTCGAGCAGCCGGGCCAGGGCGTAGCCGGGGTCCGCCACCACCAGCAGGTCCGCGCCGCCGCCCGGCCGCCCCTCGCGCTGCTCGCCGATGCCGGCCGCCAGGCTCTCGCCGACCAGCAGGGCGCCGGCGCCGCTGGCCAGCGCGCGGGCGCGGTGGCGGGCCAAAGTGACGAAGGAGAGATCGGCGGGGCCGGCGGTCTCGAGCGCCCGGATCGCCTCGACGGTGCGCTCCGGGTCCCCCTCGACACGGCCTGAGACCAGCTCGGCGAGCTCGGCCAGGCGGTAGGCCACGGCTTACTTGAGGGCCGCCTGGGCGTCGAGGCGCTGGACGACGGAAGCGGTGATGTCGATGGCGTCGTCGGCGTAGATCAGGCCGCTCTCGAACTTGCGGAAGATCATGGTGTAGCCCTGCTCACGGCCGATCTGATTGATCACCGGCATCACCTTCTCGTCGATCGAGCCCAGCAAGTCGTCCTTCTTCTTGTTGAGCTCGCGGCCGGCATCGTCCGACAGGCGCCGCAGGGCGATCTCCTTGTCCTCGAGCTGCTTCGCCATCTCGGCCAGCTTGTCCTGGGCGAGCGACAGCCGGCCCTGCGCCACCTTGTCTTGCAGGTCCTTGATCTCCTGCTGCTTGCCGCGCAGCTCGGCCTCCTTCTGCTCCTGGATCTTCTTGAGCTCGGCAATCGCCTTCTTGCCTGCCGCGGAGGAGAGCAGGATCTTCTCGGTGTCGATGACCGCGATGCGGAGGGCGCCGCCCGCCGGTCCCGCACCGGTGGCAACGGGGGCGGCGGCGGGTCCGGGGGCCGGCGCCGCCTGTGCCGCCGGCCCCGGCAGCACGGCCAGCAAGAGGCCCACGACGGCGACGGCGGCAGTCTTTTCACAGTGTGCGATGAGAGGCATAGATCGTTCCTTTTCCAAAAGCCGTTCTTGATGCGATGACCGTTCGGCGCCGGGGGTCCCTGCCGTCACGACCTGGTCGCGGCTCCGCCTGTCGCCTGTCGCGACACTCGTTGCTTGTCGCGGCCTGGACCTGCCGCATCAGAAGCTGGTCCCGATGCTGAACTGGAAGGTCTCGAACTCGTCTTGCGGCAGCGGCCGCAGGTTCTTCGAGTAGATGAAGCGCAAGGGCGCGCCGAACAGCGGGATCAGCACGCGCAGCTCGATGCCCGCCGTGTAGCGCAGATGCGCGAAGCTGATGCTCTGATCGGCGCAGGGCACCGTCGCGGAGCACATGTTCGTTGCCCCGGCTGCCTGCAAGCTCCTCGGCGCCTTGCCGTAGACGTCGCCAGCATCAGTGAACAGCAGCACGCGGAAGGGCCCGCCGGCAAGGAAATGATACTCCACGTTGAACTGCAGGTACTTGTCGCCGCCGACGCCGGCGCCGTACTGGTCGAAGACCGGGTTGCCGCGCGTGTCCCGCACCGTCACCGACCGGAAGCGCATGCCGCGGATGCTGTTCTCGCCGCCCAGGAAGAAGTACTCGAGCGGCGACAGCGGGCGGCTGGAGGTCGGGTGCAGCAGGCCGGCCTGGGCGTTGATCGCGAACACCGTCTTCAAGCCCTGGGTGGTGACCGGCGCGAACAGGCTGAAGCCGACGTCAGGGCGCGTGAAGTAGTCGTTGCCGCCGAGCGGGCCGCCGCCGTACTCGAACGAGGCTGCCAGTCGCATCCCCCTGACCGGCTCGAACGGATCGTTGCGGCTGTCGTAGACCCACGCCGGCTTGATCGACGAGGTGTTGATGTAGTAGGTCGGGATATTGGTGACCTGGGGTACGCCGTTGGTGATCGAGGTCAGCAAGCTCTCCGAATCGTTGTGGCGCGACAGGGTATAGCTCAAGCTCACCTGGTTGAACAGGCCGTAGTTGCGGCCGTAGGTCAGCACCACGCCCTTGGCGTTCTGGATGTACTGCGTGGTCAGCGCCTGGTAGTTGAGGTTGGAGTCGAAGGCGCGGAAGCCGATGCTCTGCGGCCGGTCGAGCCACCAGGGGACGTTGTAGCTCAGGTCATAGAGCTTGCGGTAGCGTCCGGTCTGCACCGACACTCCCACCTGCTCGCCGCGGCCGAGGAAGTTCTTGGTGCTGACCGAGAACTGGACGAAGAAGCCGTCGATCTCGCTCCAGCCGCCGCCGAACTGCACCTCGGTGCGGTTCGCCTCCCTGCCCTTGAACACCAGGTTGACTTCCTTTTTCTCGGTGTTGGTCTCGATGTCGACGGGGTCCTCCTGGTCGAGCTTGAAGTAGCCGAGCTGGTTGACCTTGATCACGCTGTTCTTCACCGCCGCGATGTTGACCAGACCGCCCTCGTAGATGCGCAGCTCGCGGCGCAGCACCTTGTCGCGGGTGCGGTCGTTGCCCGAGAACTCGATGCGGCCGACCTTGAACTGCTCGCCCTCGCCGATGTGCACCACCAGGTCGGCGACGTGGCCGGCGCGCTCCACCAGCTCGGGCTCGACGCGGGCGTAAACGTAGCCGGTGTTGACGTAGCTGTCCTTGATCCTCTTGATCGAGTCGTCGACCACCTTGGAGCGCAGCCAGGAGCCGGGCTTGAGCGAGAAGGCGCGCATCAGGGCCGGGGTCGGGTAGACCTTGTTGCCATCCAGGCTGACCTGACCCAGCTTCCAGCGGTCGCCCTCCTCGATCGGAATGGTGATGAACATGCGGCGCTGCTGATCCTTGGCGGCGGCGGCGTTGGGATGCTTGGCCTTGACCTCGATCTTGGGCTCGCCGAGCGCCACGTTCTTGTAGCCTTCGCTGTGATATAGGTCGCGCACCTTGTCGAGATCCTCTTGCAGCTTGGCGGGATCGTAGACGTCCTTCTTCATGATGCGGGTTACGAGGTTGGACTCCTTGGTGTCCTTCATCGCCCAGCGCAGGCGGAGGCCGCCGATCACGTCGTTGCCGGTGAACACGATCTTGGCGATGCGCACGCGGTCGCCCTCGTCGACCTTGAACACCACCTTCTTGTCGTTGCCCGTCAAGTCCTGGACGGTGTAGCTCGCCTGCGCGAAGCGGTAGCCCTTCTCGCGGTAGAGGTCCTCGATCAGCGTCTTGATCCGCTGCAGCTCGCCCAGGCTCAGCGGCTCGCCTTCGTGCACCTTGATCCGCTGCGTCGCGATCTTGTCCTGGATGTCGGTCTTCGACAGCCGCTTCAGCCCCTCGTAGTCGATCGAGCGCAGGATCGGGCGCTCCTGCACGGTGATCGTCAGCTTCACGCCTGCCGCGACCGGCGCGTAGTCGATCTTCAGGTCGTCCACCAGGCCGCGTTCCCACAGCGACTTGATGGCCTGGTTCAAGCGCTCCTCGTCGAGCGTCTGGCCAATCTCGATGCCCAGATAGTAGAGCAGCGTCTCCTCGGACAGGGTCTTCAGCCCTTTGAACTCGAGCGCCGCGATCTTCCTGCCGGCGGCCCCCGGCGTCATCGCCGGCGGGGCCGGCTGCCCGGGAGCCGGCGCCGGCCCCGGTGTCGCGGTGGCGGCGCCAGGCGCTGCCGGTGCGCCGGTGCCGGTCCCCGGGGCGGGCGCCGGCGCGGCGGGGCCGGGCGCCGGCGTCACCAACGGCACCACCGGCGGCTCGGGCTGCGCGGCGCCGGCAGCGGGTGGATCGGAGGGGGCGGCGAGTCGATCGGCGGGGA
Source organism: Thermoanaerobaculia bacterium (assembly GCA_035949675.1). GTDB lineage: Bacteria > Acidobacteriota > Thermoanaerobaculia > Multivoradales > UBA5704 > JASLEW01. The sequence goes on along the minus strand of DASZHY010000190.1, from coordinate 17,199 downwards.
CGGCGGCCAGCGGCAGGCCGCTGCCGGTCACCCAGGGCAGCATCGCCAGCGCGATCACCCGGTAGAAGGTGCGCCGCCGGCCACTCGTTGCTCGTCCGCCCGCCACAGGATCAGCCATCATCTGGTTCCTGCCTCGTTCTCGGCGGCCAGCCGCCGGCAAGTACGCCTATCGGTTCGGATGAGCTGCCGCGACGGGTCACCAGGTCCGGTGCCACAACGGCCGGGCACCGGCTCGCGGACGGCCGTTGATCGCTTGCCGTCGCATGCCGTCGCATGCCATCAGCGCTGAGGGGCGAGGATCTCGGTTGCCGCCTCTCGGTCACGGACCTGGAATTTCAGCTCGCCGTCCAGCAGGTCGACGTCGATGCGCTCGATCGCCTCCCCGTGTTGATGGATGAGGATCTCTGAGACCGTGTCTTGGACATGACGCTGGATGGTGCGCCGCAACGGCCGCGCGCCGGTCGCGGGCTCGACGCCGGCCCGGTCCAGCAGCCACTGCTTGGCGGCCGGCGAGAGCTCGACGTGCAGTCCGCGCTCGGCCAGCGTCAGGTTGACGTCGCCCAGGAGGATGTCGACGATGGTCCGCAGCTCGTGCTCGCCCAACGGGTTGAACACGATCACCTCGTCGATGCGGTTGATGAACTCCGGGCTGAAGCTGCGCCGCAGCTCGCCCAGGATCTCCTCCTCGAGGCGCTGGAAGCTCGCCTGGCTGTTGCCCTCGCCGAAACCCATCCGCCCGCCGCGCAGCACCAGCTTGCTGCCGATGTTGGAGGTCATCAGCACCAGCGTGTTCTTGAAATCCACCTGGTTGCCGTAGGCGTCGGTCAGGAGGCCGTCCTCGAGGATCTGCAACAGCAGATTGGCGACGTCCGGATGCGCCTTTTCGATCTCGTCGAACAGGATGAGCGAGTAGGGCTGCCGGCGCACCCGCTCGGTCAGCTGCCCGCCCTCCTCGTGGCCGACGTAGCCGGGCGGCGAGCCGATCAGCTTGGAGACCGCGTGCTTCTCCATGTACTCGCTCATGTCGAAGCGCACCAGCGCCCGCTGGCTGCCGAACAGGAACACCGACAGCTGCCGCGCCACCTCGGTCTTGCCGACCCCGGAAGGTCCCAGGAAGATGAACGAGCCCACCGGCCGCTCGGGGTTGCTGACGCCGAGCCGCGAGCGCCGGATGGCACGGCTGATGGCGCTGATCGCCCGCTCTTGGCCGACCACGCGCTGGCGCAGCGTCTCCTCCATGTGCAGCAGCCGCTCGGCTTCCTCGCTCTGCAGCGCCGCCACCGGGATGCCGGTCCACGACGAGATCACGTCCTCGATGTCGTGGCGCGTCACCTCGAGCACCCCGGTCTCGTCGGCCACCAGGCTCATGCGTTCGAGGTCCTCGCGCAGCTCGATCTCGCGCTCGCGCAGATAGACGGCGCGCTCGAAATCCTTGTCCGAGATCGAGACTTTCATCTCCTTGACCACCTGGCGGATGTCCTGCTCGAGGCGCCGCAGGTTCTGGGTGTCGCGCACCCGCCGCAGCTTGACCCGCGCCCCCGCCTCGTCGATGACGTCGATCGCCTTGTCGGGCAGGTGGCGGTCGGAGATGTAGCGGCTCGACTGATAGATGGCCGTGCGCAGCGCCTCGGGGCGATAGCGCACCTTGTGAAAGGACTCGTAACGGTCCTTGACGCCGTCGAGGATCTCCAGCGTCTGCTCCGGCGACGGCGGCGCCACCTGGATGGCCTGGAAGCGCCGCAGCAGCGAACGGTCCTTCTCGATGTACTTGCGGTACTCCTTGAGGGTGGTGGCGCCGATGCAGGAGATCTCGCCCCGCGACAGCGCCGGCTTCAAGATGTTGGCGGCGTCGAGCGAGCCCTCGGCGGAGCCGGCGCCGATCAGCGAGTGGATCTCGTCGATGAAGACGATCAGCTCGCGGCTGTCCTTGAGCTCCTTCAAGATGCCCTTCAGGCGCTCCTCGAACTGGCCGCGGTACTTGGTGCCGGCGACGATCAGTGACAAGTCGAGCGCGACGATGCGCTTCTGCGCCAGGAAGATCGGCACCCGGCCCTCGACGATGCGCTGCGCCAGCCCCTCGACGATGGCGGTCTTGCCGACGCCCGGCTCGCCGAGCAGGATGGGGTTGTTCTTGGTGCGCCGCGACAGGATCTGGACGATGCGGTCGACCTCCTCGTCGCGGCCGATCAGCGGGTCGAACGCCGCCTCGGCGGCCAGGGCGGTGAGGTCGCGGCCGTATTCCGAGAGGAAGGGAAGCTCTTTTTTCTGCTGCGAGGCCTCGCGCTCCTTGGCGATCGCCAGCGCCTCCTCGCGGACGGTGTAGACGTCGAATCCCTGCTGCGCCAGGATGCGCATCGCCGTGCAGCCCTCGACGCGCAGGATGCCGATCAGCAGGTGCTCGGAGCCGACCGTGGCGTGGAGCATGCTTTCCGCCTCGTGCGAGGCGTAGGCGAGGATCTTCTTCGACTCTTCCGACAGCGGCAGCTCGGCGGTCGAGGAGATGCGCTCGACGAACACCCGCTCGCCCTCGATCTCGCGGCGGATGTCCTCGGGCTTGACCTGGAACCGGCGGAAGATCTCGTTGACCGTCTCCTCGCCTTCCCGCAGGATGCCAAGGAGGATGTGCTCGGATTCGATGACCCGGCTGCCGAGCTTGCTGGCCTCGTAGCGGGCGAAGAAGAGGGCTCTGCGCGCCTTTTCGTTGTACTTCTCAAACATACGAACGGACCTCTTCGCCTCCTCGCAGCCGGCGTGCGGCCGCTTCCTTCCGGGCTGTCTTGCGGGCGCCCACCCGCGGCCAGCACAGCGGGGCCAACGACGTTGTGCATTCGGCCTGCAAACGACTGGATTCTAGCACACCGCCGCTCCTCTCCCGGCCCACCGGGTGAGGCATCTCGGGCACCTCCGGACGCTCCTCCGTGGCCGGCCTTCTCACCTGCTGCCAGAAGCCTATGCAACTCGCTCGCCCGGCGGGTGCCGCACACTCAGAGCGAGTGGAGCACTCCGCCTTCCAGGCGCTGCACGGCGCCGCAACGCTCGGCGATGGCCGGATTGTGGGTCACCAGCACCGCCGTGGTGCGGTGGCGGGCCTGCATCTCGAGCAGCAGCTCGAAGACCTGGTCGCCGCTCGCGGGGTCGAGGTTGCCGGTGGGTTCGTCGGCGAGCAGCAACGGCGGCGACAGCGCCAGGGCGCGGCACAGCGCCACCCGCTGGCGCTCGCCGCCGGAGAGCTCGCTGGGGAAGTGGTCCAGACGTTCGGCGAGGCCCACCTCCTGAAGCAGCCGGTTCGCCTGGTCGAGCACCTCGCGCGGCGGCAGGCCGGCGATGCGGCCGGGCAGCATCACGTTCTCGAGCGCCGTGAAGTCGGGCAGCAGCTGGTGGAACTGGAAGACGAAGCCGATGGTGCGGTTGCGGAAGGACGCCAGCTGTCCTCCGGAGAGGCCGGCGAGCGGCCGGCCGTCGATCTCCACGGTTCCCTCGTCCGGCCAGTCGAGGGCGCCGAGCAGGTGCAGCAGGGTGGACTTGCCGGAGCCCGAAGGCCCCACCACCGCCACCAGCTGGCCGGGCTCGACGGTGAGGTCGACGCCCCTGAGGACGGGCACGCGCCGCTCGCCGTCCTGGTAGGTCTTGGTCAGCCCGCGGGCCAGCAGGGTGACGCTCATCGCGGGCTCATCGCTTGAGCGCCTCGATGGGATCGAGAGTGGCGGCGCGCTGGGCGGCGTAGAGCGCCGAGGCGAGCGCCAGGCCGAGGGTGAGCAGCAGCACCAGCGCCAGGTCCAGCGGCTTGACCAGGAACGGCACGTAATCCAGGAAATAGACCCGCCCCGGCACCGGCACCAGCCGGTAGCGGTCGAGCACCACGGCGCCGCCGACGCCGAGCACGGTGCCGAGCACGATGCCGCTCCCGGTCACCAGGCCGCCCAGCAGCACGAAGGCCTGGCGCAGCGCCGCCGGAGTGGCGCCCATGGTCGCCAGCATGCCGATCTCCGCCCGCTTGCTCGAGATGATCAGCGCCAGGTCGGCCACCAGCGCCAGCGAGGCCACCAGCACGATCAGCGACACCGCCACGAACATCATCACCTTCTCGAGGCGCAGGGCGAACAGCAGCGGCCGGTTGAGATCCTTCCAGGTGCGCACGGCGCTGCCCGGCGGCAGCACGCGCGCGAGCCGCGCCGCCGCCGTCAGAGCAGAATCCAGATCGGGGGCGCTCACCTCGATCTGGCGCTCGGCGCCGCCGAGCAGGGTCTCGGCGACGGCGCGCGGCAGCGCCACGCGCTCGCGGTCTTCCTGGGCGCGGCCGCTGCGGTAGGTGCCGGCGAGCGGTAGCGTCCGCAGCCTGGGCTGCGGGCCGAGCGGCGTGAGGGTGGGCCGCGGCGACAGCACCGACAGGCTGCGGCCGCGCGACAGGCCCCAGCGGGCGGCGAGCGACGCCGGCACGTAGAGCCCCTCGGGACCGCCGGCCGCGCCCGGGAACGAGCGTGGCACCCGCCCCTCGAAGCCGATCAGCTCGACGGCGTGGACCTTGCCCTGGTCCACCACCCAGCCGCTGCCGCGCACTTGCAGCTGCGCTCCGGTCACCCCGGGCACCCGCCGCACCGCCGCGCGCGCCGCCTCCGCCGCGTCGAGATCGAGGCCGGCAGCCAGCTCGACGAGGACCTGCGGCGTGCGAGAGAGCAGCTCCGAGCGCAGCGCTTCCTGGAAGCCGGAGATCACCGCCAGCGACAGCACCAGGGCGGTGACGCCGAGCGCGATGCCCAGGGCGGCGACCGCCGACAGGAAGCTGGCGAAGGCGTCGCGGCGGGTGCTGCGCACGTACCGCAGGGCGAGCGTCACCGGCAGCGGCAGGTCGCGCAGCAACAACTTCGACGAGCGGGTCAAGACTTGCCCAGGGTGTCTGGAAGGGAGGGGGCCTCGGGCCGCAGCAGCGGGAACAGGATGACGTCGCGGATCGAGGCGCGATCGGCGAACAGCATCGTCAGGCGGTCGACGCCGACTCCCTCGCCGCCGGCAGGCGGCATGCCGTGCTCGAGCGCCCGCACGTAGTCGTGGTCGAAGAGGTGCGCCTCGGCATCGCCGCGCTCGCGCGCCGCGAGCTGCTGGCGGAAGCGCTCGGCCTGGACGTCGGGATCGTTGAGCTCGGAAAAGCCGTTCGCGATCTCCATGCCGCCGATGTAGAGCTCGAAGCGCTCGGTGAAGCGCGGGTCGTCCTGCCGCTGCTTGGAGAGCGGCGAGACCTCGACCGGGTAGTCGACGATGAAGGTCGGCTGCACGAGCCGCGGCTCGACCAGGTGCTCGAAGAGCGCCATGAGCAGGTGGCCATAGGTGCCGCCCGGCGGCTTCGGCAGCTGCCGCGAGGACAGCTCGTCGCGCAGGGCCGCCGCGTCCTCGAGCCGCGCCGGGGCGACGCCGCCGAGATCAGCCAGCGCCTCGCGCACGGTGTAGCGCTGCCAGGGCCGCATGAAGTCGAGCGTCGTACCACCGTAGGTGATGGCGGGCGTCCCGAGGATCGGCAGCACCCGCTCGACCAGCCCGGTCAGCATCTCCTCGGACCATTCCATCATGTCCGCGAAGTCGGCGTAGGCGGCATAGAACTCGAGCATCGTGAACTCGGGGTTGTGGCGGGTCGAGATCCCCTCGTTGCGGAAGTTGCGATTGATCTCGTAGACGCGCGGGATGCCGCCGACCAGCAACCGCTTGAGGTAGAGCTCGGGCGCGATGCGCAGGTAGAGGTCCAGGTCCAGCGCGTTGTGGTGGGTGCGGAACGGCCGCGCCACGGCGCCGCCCGGCAGCGGCTGCATCATCGGCGTCTCGACTTCCAGGAAGCCGCGGGCGTCGAGGAACTCGCGCATGCCCGAGATCAGCGCCGCCCGCACCTCGAACACCCGCCGCGACTCGGGATTGGCCGCGAGGTCGAGGTAGCGCTGGCGGTAGCGGGTCTCGACGTCGGCCAGGCCGTGCCACTTCTCGGGCAGCGGCCGCAGGGCCTTGGCGAGCAGCGTCAGGTCGTCGACGCGCAGCGACAGCTCGCCGGTGCGGGTGCGCATCAGCTGGCCGGAGGCGCCGGCGACGTCGCCGAGGTCGAGGTTGTCGAGCACCAGGCGCGCCGCCTCGGGCAGCTGGTCCTTGCGCACGAACAGCTGCAGCTTGGCGCGGCCGTCGTGGAGGTCCAGGAAAACGCTCTTGCCGTGCTCGCGGATCGCCCGCACCCGCCCCGCCGCGCGCAACCGGATGGCGCCGGCGTCGAGCTCCTCGGCGCCGCGGCCGCCATGGAGGGCGTGCACCGCGGCCGGCTCGAGGCTGCCCGAAAAGCGCGGGGGGTAGGCGTCGACGCCGGCGGCGGCGAGGCGCTCTCGCTTGGCGCGGCGGATCTGGATCTGGTCGTCGAGCTCGGACATGGGCCTTGCCTGCGGCGCGACCAGCCCCGACTAGAGGTCGTGGCCGCGGCCAGACGATAGCCTACTTTCCCCGTCCTGATAGCATCCCGAAACCCATGGACGAGACGGCGGACCAGGCCGATTCGCTGAAGACGGCGCTCAAGACGGCGGTCGAGAGCTGGGACGCGCTGGACTGGCCGCACCCGCAGGCGGCGCTGATCTCCGGCTCCGGCCTGGGGGTCGACCTCGGCGAGCCGGAGCGCGGCCCCATCGACCTCTCCTACTTCCTGCCGTTCGCGGCCCATCCGGTGGCGGGGCACCCTCACCAGGTAGAGCTGCTGCGCCCTCGAGGCGACCGCCGGGTGGCCTATTTCCGCGGCCGGTTGCACCCCTATCAGGGCTACGACGCCCACCAGACCGTCTTCCCGGTGCGTCTGGCCGCGCAGCTGGGCGCGCGGGTGCTGATCCTGACCAATGCCGCCGGCGCCCTGCGCGCCGAGCGGCGGCCCGGGGAGCTGGTCCTGGTCCGCGATCACCTCAACCTGACCGGCTTGAACCCGCTGCGGGGCCAGCTGCCCCCCGAGTGGGGGCCGCGATTCCCGGACCTGTCGGCCGCCTATGAACCGCGGCTCGCCGGGATCGCCCGGCGGGTGGCCGGCGCGCAGGGGGTGGAGCTCGTGGAAGGCGTCTACGCCGGCCTCCCGGGGCCGAGCTACGAGACGCCCGCCGAGGTGCGGATGGTGAGGCAGTTGGGAGGCGACGTGGCCGGCATGTCCACGGTCCTGGAGGTCATCGCCGCCCGCCACATGGGAGTCGCCTGCCTCTGCCTGTCCCTGGTGACCAACGCCGCGGCGGGCCTGGCCGCCGGCCCTCTCGACCACGAAGAGGTCCTGGCGACCGCCGCCGCCGGGGCCGCCCGTCTGCAGCGCCTTCTCGGCGCCCTCCTCGAAAGCCCCGACCTCGTCGAATAGCGGCGCCCCCCCCGGGCGCCACCGACGCCGCCCGGACTACCCCCCGTATCCGGACGTCAGGCGGTCCCGCACCTGCCAGATCTCGGGGAAGAATCGCGAGCCGAGAGTCGAGGACAGATACTTGGCCCCTGACGAGCCGCCCGTCCCGGTCTTCGCGCCGATCATCCTCTCGACCATCTTCACGTGGTGGAAGCGCCAGATCGCGAACCGCTCGTCGAGCTGCAACAGGTGCTCGGCCAGGCGGAAATGCTGGTAGTGCCGGTCGGACTCCTGATAGAGCGACAGGAGGGCGTCCACCACTCCCTCGTCCGGTTGGTGCGGCTGGCTCACGTCGCGCTCCAGCACCGCGGCGGGGATCGGGAAACCGCTGCGCGCCAGGTGGCGCAGGAAGTGATCGTACAGGGTCGGCTGCCGCAGCGCCGCCGCCAGCTCGCGGCGCGACGGCTCGTCCTCCCCCACCAGGTCGATCATGCGCGGGTTCTTCGCGCCGCACAGGAACTCCAGCCGGCGAAACTGCACCGACTGGAAGCCGCTCGCCGGACGCAGGTTGTCGCGGAACTTGGCGAAGTCGACGGCAAACATGGTTTCGAGCAGCGGGATCTGCTCGATCAACAGATGCAGGATGGCATGGAGGCGATCGAAAAGCTGGGCCGCACGCAACGGCTCGTCGCGATCCAACCATTCGCACACCGCAACCACCTCGTGGAGCATCTGCTTGAACCACAGCTCGTAGACCTGGTGGCTGGTGATGAAAAGCAGCTCGTCGTGGTGCGCGGGCTGCGACAGCTCGCGTTGCAGCGACAGCAGCTCCGGCACGTGCAGATAGCTGGCGTAGGTGAGCCGATTCCCGGCGTCCGTGAAGGTCGTCATGATGTTATCCTACCGCTATGTCGGAAGTTCCTACGACCTACCTGACCGCGGAAGAGTATCTTGCCCTCGAACGGGCGTCGGAGAGCAAGAACGAATACCGCGACGGTCAGATGGTCGCGATGCCGGGAGGGAGCTACGAGCACAGCCTCATCATAGTCAATCTCATTCAAGCGATCGGCAGGCACTTGCGGCGGCCTTACAAGGTCTTGAGCAGCGACATGCGCGTGCTGGTCCCCGCCGTTGGCCTCTATACCTATGCGGACGTGGTCGTGCTTCGCGGCGAGCCGACCCTGTCTGACAGACACCGCGATAACCTGACCAATCCGGCAGTGATCATCGAGGTATTATCGCCGAGCACGGAAAGTTACGATCGTGGTAGGAAGTTTCGGCAGTACCAAGGACTGGATTCACTGCAGGAGTACATCCTGGTTTCGCAGGATCGACCCAAGGTCGAACAGTTCCTACGACAAGATGACCGCGAGCACTGGCTGCCTACCGTGGTAACTGACCTCTCGGCCAGCATCGTCCTGCCCTCGATCGGTTGCCAGCTCGCTCTGGCCGACATCTACGACCAGGTCCGCTTCAAAACCTGAGCCCTCAGGCGATCGTGCCGCCGGGGTTGCGTTTGAGCAGCGGCTTGTAGGCCAGCAGCCACAGGCCGGAGTAGTCGCGCATCAGGCGCATCCGCAGCAGCTGCAGCTGGCGGCCCTCGGTGACGCTGCCTGAAAGCACCGCCTCGTCGAGCACGTGGTGGAAGCGCCACAGATAGGCGTCGGCGGTTCGCGCCGTCCAACGCGCGCGGGCGAAGACGATCGAGTCGCCGGTCACCGAGGTCTCGTCGAGGATGCCGGAGATCTCCTGGGCCTCCTCGTTGATACGCATGCGCAGGGCGGCGCCTTCGAGCAGGAACTGCTCGAGCTCGCGGTCACAGTTGGCGCGCCCGTAAAGCCGCCGGTAGGCCACCACCTCGCGCGGCTCGATCCGCAGCTGGAAGACGTCTTGCAGCACCACCACCCGCTCCGGCGGCAGCTCCGGATCGACCTCGCGCAGGGCGTCCACCAGCTTGCGGTAGAACTCGCCCAGCAGGTCCTCCTGCGCGGTCACCGGCGACTCGGGGGCGGAGTCGCCGGCCGCGGCGAGGTAGCCGCCTTCGTCCGCCAGAGAAGAGGCTGGCGTGCGGCGCTCGGGGGGGCCGGCCGTTCCCGCGGCGGTGCCGCCGAGGCCGGCTACTTCGCCGGCGGCGGTTCCCCGGCCGCCGGCGGCGGCGAGCCGCGGCAGCAGCTCGCGCACCCGGGCGCGGATCAACGCCAGGTCCTCGAGCTTCAGCTCCTGGCTTTGCAGCTGCGCCTCGAAGCGCTCGATCTCCTGGCGGAACTGGATCAGGTCCTGGTCGAGCTCGCGATCCACCGGCACCTCGCGCTCGAGCTCGAAGACGCGCTGGTACTCGGCGACGATCCGCCGCTCTTCCTTGGCGTAGAGGTTCTGGATGCGGCTCTTGAGCGCGAGATTGGTCTCCTGGATGGCGAGCAGCAGGGCGGGCTCGAAGAGCAGGTTGCCGAGCTCGTGCTTGAGCTGGCGGTAACGCGGGATCAGGTTCATGTCGCTGAGCTTGTCGAGAGTCTCGATCTCCGTCACCTCGTGGCGGATGCCCTCGATCTCGCGCCGCTTCTCGGCGATGAACTCGGCCTCCGGCAGGGGCACCCCCAGCATCGCCCACAGGCCATGGAAGATCTCGCCCAGCCGCCGATGGTCGCGCAGCCGCGGCTCGCCGGTGCGGTCGTCCTCCTCCTCGCTCAAGCGGGCGAGCAGGAAATCGACCTTGTCGAGGCGGTCCGTGGGCCAGATCTCTCCCTGCTGGGCGTAGAGGTAGAACTTGACCAGCTGGGTGAGGATCTTCTCGTCGTAGCTCTTGACGCGCCGGAAGAACTGGCGCAGGTAGAAGGGCGCTACCCTGGTGTCTTCCTCGTCCAGGTCCTCGATCAGCTGGCCGAGCCGGCGGTCGATGCCGTCGAGCCGCCCCCGCAGGCGATCGCTCTCCGTCGTGTTGAGGTTCTGGGAGATCTCCTTGAGCTCGGCATAGAGGTTCTGGAACTCGAGCGAATGGGAGTCGTCGGCCCGCGGCTGGCCGCTCTTGCCCAGGCTCTGCAAGAACTGATGGAATGTCCAGGCGGCACGGAAGCGGTGAGAGGTGTCGGCGTAGCGGCGATGAACCAGGCCGAGCTCTTGAACGGTATTCATGGGAGCCTCGGATGCGCTGTCGAGTCGAAATTTCGTCAAGGATACCATGCCGACGAACATGCGGGTGCTGATCCCGGCCGCTGACCTCTCCCGCCGGGTAAGCGAGCTGGCGGCGCAGATCGACGCCGACTATCGCATGGTCGGGCGCCACGTGGCGACGGCGGCGGCGGACCGGCGAGACCGGCGGCCGCGGCCCGAGGACGACCCGCTGATCGCGGTGGGCGTGCTCAAGGGGTCGGTGTTCTTTCTCGCCGACCTCCTGCTGCGCCTGAGCGTGCCGGTGGCCGTCGACTTCTTTCAGACCTCGAGCTACGGCAGCGGCGGGGACAGCCGCGGCGAGGTGCGGATCCGCAAGGACCTCGACCTGTCGGTCCGGGGCCGCGACGTGCTGCTGGTCGAAGACATCGTCGACACCGGCTACACGGTGCGCACCATCCTCGACCTGATGCGCTTCCGCGGTGCGCGCAGCGTGCGCCTCTGCGCCCTGCTCGACAAGCAGGCCGCGCGCCAGGTCGAGGTGCCGATCGACTACCGCGGCTTTGCGATCGAGGACGTCTTCGTAGTCGGCTACGGCCTCGACTATGCCGAGAAGTATCGCAACCTCTCTCACATCGCGGTGTGGCAGCCCGGCAGCGCGCCGCCCGCCCCCGAAAGGAGCGTGTCCGGCATGCAATTCCACCACTCCGATCAGGCCCCTGCCGCCATCGGCCCCTACTCCCAGGCAGTCGCGGTCGACGGCTGGCTGTACACCTCCGGCCAGGTGGGCCTCGATCCGGCGACCGGCGAGATCGTCCCCGGCGGCTTCGAGGCCCAGGCGCGGCGGGCGCTCGAGAACCTCCGCCAGGTGCTGGCCAGCGCCGGCTGCGGCTTCGCCGACGTCGTGAAGGCAACGGTCTACGTCGTCGACCTCGCCGACTTCCCGCGCCTCAACGCGCTGTACGGCGAGGCCATGGGCGAGCACCGGCCGGCGCGTTCCACCGTCCAGGTGGCGGCCCTGCCGCGAGGGGCCTTGGTGGAGATCGACCTGATCGCGCGTCTACCCGGCGCCGCCCGGTCCTAGCGCCCGCCGCATGCGAGCGATGGCCTGCACGATCCGCTCGCGGCCGGCGTCGCGGTGGGTCACCATGCGCACCTGGTCGGGGCTGACCTGGGTGGCGAGCACGCCGGCGCCGCGCAGGCGTGCCAGCACCTCGGCGGCGAGGTCCTCGGCCGGCGCGGCCTGCCGCCGGCCGAGCAGCCTGGGGGTGACCCGGAAAACCACGATGTTGGTGCGTACCGCGGCCGGGTCGATCTCGGCTCCCGGCAGCTCGGCGACCGCGGCCGCCAGCAGCCTGGCGTTGGCATGGTCCGCGGCCAGCAGGGCCGGCCCCCGGCGCAGCGCCACCAGCCCCGCCGCGGCCAGCACCCCGGCCTGGCGCATGCCGCCGCCGAACATCTTGCGCACCCGCTTGCCCTCGCGCACGAGCTCGCGGCTGCCGCAGAGCAGCGACCCGACCGGCGCTCCCAGGCCCTTCGACAAGCAGAACATGGTCGAGCCGAAGCCGACGGCCAGGGCAGCTGCCGAGGTGCCGAGCGCCACGGCGGCGTTGAAGATGCGCGCGCCGTCGAGATGCGCCGGCAGGCCGTGCCGGCCGGCCACGGCCAGCAGGGCCTCGAGGTGCGCACGGTCGTAGACGCTGCCGCCCGCCAGGTTGTGGCTGTTCTCGACCGCAACCAGGCAGGTGCGTGTCCGGTAGCCCGCGCCCGGAGAGACGGCGGCCTCGACCGCCGCCGGGTCGAGCAAGCCCTGGGGTGACTCGAGGGTCCTGGGCACCAGCCCCGAGAGCGCCGACATCGCGCCCATCTCGAGCACCACCATGTGGCTGCGCGAGTCGCAGATCACCTCCTGGCCGGGCGCGCCGTGGAGACGGAGAGCGATCTGGTTGCCCATGGTGCCGGAAGGGACGAAGAGCGCCGCCGCGTGCCCGACCGCCGCCGCGGCCTCCGCTTCGAGGGCCGCCACCGTCGGGTCCTCGCCGTAGACGTCGTCGCCCACCTCGGCTTCCGCCATCGCCCGGCGCATCTCCGCGTCCGGGCGGGTCACGGTGTCCGACCGCAGGTCGACGGGTTCGGTCATGGCCCCAGGTACTCGGCCATCAGCTCGCCGAGCAGCGCCGGCTCGCCGCCCGCCGCTGCCTCCTCCGCCGCCCGCCGGGCCAGCGGGTCCAGTGCGGTCACCACCCCGAGGTTGCCCTCGCGGCTCAGCGAGCCGGCGTCGTAGGCCGTGGCGTCCAGCCAGCGCGCCGCCCGGAACAGCGACTGGGCCTGCTCGACCGGCCTCCCCAGCCGCAACCAGAGCTCTGCAATCAGGGCCAGCTGCCCGGCGATGCGCCGGTTCTCACGCCGCCCGAGCGGCAGGCGCGGCAGCGGGCGGGGCAGGAAGGGCGCCAGGCCGCGGCGGTGTGCGACGCGGGCGAAGTCTCGCTCGGCCGGGGGCTGGCCGTGCTGCCGATGGAAGAGCGCCGCGAACGCCCCTTCCGGTTGGCCCTGTGCCAGGCGCCGGCGGTCGCCGGGGCCGAAGGCCGGGACCAGCGCCTGCAGGCAGGGGAGGCCGGCGGCTGCCAGCCGCTCGCAGGAGCGCTCCCAGAGCCGCGGGTCGTCGGTGATGCCGGGCAGCAACGGCCAAACCGCGGCGGCTACTGGAGCCAGCGGAGCCAGCGGAGCCAGCGGCGCCAGCCCGGCAGCGCCGGCGACGCCGAGCGCCGGCAGCCCATCCTCGCCGACGTCGCCGATGTCGCCGATATCGCCGCCCGGCAGCAGCGCCGCCAGCAGGTCGAGGACCAGGACCGCGCCCGGCTCCCCTGCCTCCCCCGGCTCCCCTGGCTCCCCCGGCGCCCCCGGCGCAGACGCCCGCGGCGGCCGCCGCAGGCTCGTCTCGTCCCCAGGCAGCAGCTGCACCAGGACCGGCGTACCGCCGGCAAGGGCGCGCTCCGCCATGGCGTCGCGCCAGCCGGCAAGGCGCTCCGGCACCGGCGGCAGGTACAGGACGTCGTCGAGGGGCGGCACGGTGGCGCCCGGGAGCTCTCCCATCTCGGGCTCGCCGCCGCCGGCGACGGCCCGGCGCAGAGCGCCGAGAGCGCCGGCGCGCCGGCTGCTTCTGCCCAGCCGGCCGGCGGCGAGATCGAGCCACGGCCGCTCCGGCCCTTCCCAGCCTCTGGGGGCAAACCGGATCCACAGGTGCGCAGGCTCCGGCAACCGTTCGGCGAGGCGCGGAACGCCCGCGCCGCCTGCCTTCTCCGCGGTGGCCGGGCGGCCGGCGGGGGCGGCGGTCACCGCGAAGGGCCAGTCCTCGCCGCCGCGGGTACGGCGGGCGCGGCCGCGGCATCCGGCGCCGGTTCGGCCGCCAGCCCACGGGCGGCGAGCATGCGGTGCACGTACTTGGCGAGCACGTCCACCTCGAGGTTGACTTCGTCGCCCGGGACCAGCGCCCCCAGCGTGGTCACCGCCAGCGTGTGCGGCAGCAGCGCCACCTCGAAGCGGTCGGTGGCCAGCGCGGCGACGGTCAGGCTGACGCCGTCGACGGTCACCGAACCCTTCTCGACCAGGTAGGGAGCCAGCGCCGGCGCCAGGGAGAACGCCAGCACGCGGTGCTCGCCGAGATCGCGGCGTGCGGCCACCCTGGCAGTGCCGTCGACGTGTCCCTGCACCATGTGGCCGCCCAGCGGGTCGCCGGCACGCAGCGCCGGCTCGAGGTTGACCGCGGCGCCGGCGCGCAGCCGGCCCAGGGAGGTGCGGGCAAGCGTCTCGGGAGCCAGCTCGACCGTTACCGCGGCCGCGGCGATCTCGACGATGGTCAGGCACACTCCCGACACCGCGAGGCTGGCGCCGACCTCGAGCCCGGCGGCGAGCTCGCGGCTGAGGCCGACCGTCAGCCGCACCCCCCCCTGCCCCGACGGCCGCGGGTCGCCGAGGATCTGGCCTTGCTCCTGGATCAAACCCGTGAACATGGTCTCGAGACGCGCTCCCGGATCGCGTTGCCAGGGGTGAATGTACCCAGATTGGCCCGATCCGTCCACACCGGAGCGCGCTCGAGGCATGCTCCACCGCTGCCGTTCGGCGCGCGGGCTACGGGTTGTCCAACCCGTCGATCAGCCACGCGGTGGTCGGCACCGGGATGGGGCCGGTCGACCCGACGAGGGCCGTGTCCCCCGAGACCGCCACCGCGGCGCCGAAGCGGTCGCCCGCCGCGGGAGCGGCCAGGCCGAAGGCACCGGCGAGGCGCCACTCGCGTTGCAGCCGGGTGAAGACATAAGCGGCGCCGCTGGCCGGCGCGTGCCGTCGAGAGCTGGTTGGAGCGCCGACCTCGAGGACGTCCTGCGACAGGGAGATGGCGTTGCCGAAGTCACCGGCCTGCGTGTCGGGCGGCGTGACGTCGGCCTGGTGGAACCAGCCGGCCCGGGTATGGATGTACAGCGAAACGGTCTGCGCCGCGGGGTCGCCTACGGCTACCGTCTCGATCGAGGCCGCCGCCGAGCTGCCGAAGCCGCCGCCGGGACCGCTGCCATGCAGCACCGCCGCGCGCTGCCAGGCTCCGTCCACCAGGTCGAAGATCTCGCCAAAACCGGTCCCGCCCACCACGACGTGCTGGTGAGCCACTCCCACCGCGCGGCCGAAGCGGTCGGCGGCAGCCGGCGAGGTTGCCGTCAGGATGGCCTGGCGTCTCCACGTCCCGGCCGCGCGGGCGTAGACATGCGCCGCCCCGGCAGCGCTGCCAGCGGCCGATCCGGGGACCCCGACCACCAGAGCGTCGCCGGCCAGCGCCAGCGCCGTCCCGAAGCCGAGGCTGGCCGCCCGCGGCGGCGGCTGCAGGTGGGCCTGCAGCGACCAAGCACCAGCGGAACGGACGTAGACGTAGACCGAGCTCGAAGGCGCGGCTTCTGCCCCGGCGCCGACGGCCAGTGTGTCGCCCGAGAGCGCCAGCGCGCTGCCGAAAACGCTCGACATGTCGGCCATCGCCGGGTCCACGAGCCTCGCCTGCTGCGCCCAGGAGCCTCCCGAGCGGACGAAGACGAAGACGACGGCCCGGCCATACAGCAGACCGGTCACCGCCGCGGTGTCACCCGAGATTGCCACGACCATGCCATAGGGAGCCGCCGGCTGCACCGGCATCAGCTCGGAGCTCGGAGGCAGGAAGGAAGGCCCCGAAGCGGCGCCGCCAGCTCGCCCAGGCGCCGCCGTCATGGCGAGAGCCAGGATCATCACCAAGGCCATCGCACGGCAAGTCGAGGAGGATGCACGACGAACCACGTTTCCAAAAATTTCAGCTCGCATGTCAGATCTCCTGTGGAAGGGCCCAGGCGAGAGCGCCGCAAGCCTTGATTGTCTAGGCATACTAACTCCATATACCTAGACTGTCAATGCTTTGTCCAACAGGCGTGCCCTGACCTCGATCGTCCGTTTTCCAGGTAGGGAAAAACGAGAAGCGACGCTGAAGCTGTGCGAATGCTTAGGATGGCCGAGGGTTACGCCCCTGATGCGTCCAGGAGGCGTGGCAACAGCTCCTCCAGGCAGCCCAGGCGGAGGCCGTCGATCACCAGGTCGCCGCCGCGCCGCTGGACGCGAAGGTGATCGAGGCGCGGTGCGGAGGTGAGGGTCGCGGCGCCGGCGCCGCCCAGCGGTCCCGGGGCGTCGCCGCCGCCGATCAGCAGCGGCGCGCAGTCCACCGCCACCCGATCGTAGAGGCCGCTCGCCGCGAAGGCCGCGAGCACCTCGCCGCCGCCCTCGACCAGGAGGCTGCGTACGCCCCGGTGATACAGGTCGGCAAGCACGGCCGATGGCTCGACCGCCGGCAGCGCAATGATCTCCGGGAGCTCCGGCGTCTCCGGGAGTTCCGGAGTCTCCGGGGTCTCCGGGGCCGCCGAGATCTCAGAGGCCCTGGCGGCGCTGGCGGCGGCGCCAAGGGTCGCCGCCGCTGCCCTGGCCGCGGCGCTGCCGGCGGCGGTGTAGATCAGCAGGGGACCCGGGGCGCCGAGCAGGCGGCGCGGCGCTGCCCTCGGGGCGGACGCCGCCCAGTCCGCCAGGCGCAGCCGGCGGTCGAGCACCACCCGCACCCCCGGCCTGCCGGCCAGGCCGAGCCGCCGGTCGAGCCGCGGGTCGTCCGCGAGGACCGTGCCGCTGCCGACCAGCGTCGCGTCGTGCTCCTCGCGCAGCGCCAGGCCCCAGCGCCGCCCGCGCGGCGAGGAGATCCACTGGCTTAAGCCGCCGGCCGTGGCGATGCGCCCGTCGAGGCTCATCGCCCATTTGAGCGTCACCTGCGGCCGCCGCGCCGTGGCCGCCACCAGGAAGCGCAGGTTGAGCCGCGCCGCCGCCGCGGCGAGCGGTCCCACCGCCACCTCGATGCCGGCCTGGCGCAGCCACGCGAAGCCGCGGCCGGCGACCCGCGGGTCGGGGTCGCCGTGGCAGGCCACCGCCCGCGCGACGCCCGCCGCCGCCACCGCCTCGGCGCAGGGCGGAGTGCGGCCATGGTGGGCGCAGGGCTCGAGGGTGACGTAGAGGGTCGCGCCCCGCGCCCGCGCGCCCGCGGCAGCCAGCGCCTCGACCTCGGCGTGCGGCCCGCCCACCTGGCGGTGCCAGCCGCTGCCCAGCACCTCGCCTGCCGCGCCCACCACCAGCGCCCCCACCATTGGATTGGGCGAGGTGCGGTAACGGCCGCGAGCAGCCAGGCGGAGCGCGCGGCGCAGAAAGGCGGCGTCGTTTGCGGCTGCCGC
>DASZHY010000189.1:0-5128 GCA_035949675.1 Thermoanaerobaculia bacterium | reverse complement strand
AGCACCACGACGCGGTCGCCTTCCGGCGCCAGCGCCATGGCGATCGGCATGTTGCCGAGCTCGGACGAGCGGCCCGCCGGGTCCAGCCTCGCCCCGGTCGGCAGCCGGGCGCCGCTCGGCGGGCGGCCCGCGGTCGCGACGCCGGCGGGCGCAGGCGCGACCGCCGCGCTGGCCGGCGTGAGCGCCGCGCTGGCCGGGGCGGCGCCGGCCGGCGCCGCCGCCCTCGCCGGGGATGGCGCCGGCAGTGCGACGGCGAGGATCAGGCAGGCAGCAAGCAGCAGAATGGGCTGGCGCATGGCGCCGCGATCCTAGCGCATCCGGCACCGCCCGAGCCGCCGCGCAAGCAGGTCGCGGCCGCCATGGCGAACGCCCCGAAACGCCGGATCAGACGTTCGCCAGGGAACCCGGATCTCGCCAGGCGTCGTGCTTCGCGAGGTAGCCGGCAAAGACAGGGATCGAGAGGCCCGGACGCTCGATCCAGAGGAGGAAATCGTCGTTGACGACTATGTGCTGCAGAATCGCTCCGCGGACGCCCAAGGCCGTGGCGGTCTTCGCCCGCGCTCCCTCTTCGTTCATGGCGAAGCGGACCTCCTGCCTGGCTTCTTGAACGATGAACCTGTCCGCGGTCATCCCAGCGAGCCAGGAAATGTCGGCCTCGCGGCGGAGCTGGATCTTCGGCAGGGTCACCTCCACGACGCTGCCATACGCGGCTGCGCTGCCGCGGCCCGCTTGGAGCCTTGCAGCCTCGTCGTAGAGGTCGAAGGATCGCGGCGCCCAGGGGGTCTGGTGAATCCAGACGACGTCGCCGCTCCGGGTCGGGATGCGAATGAGCGGCGCGCCGCCTCCGGGCGCCTCGAACAGTCCGATGCCGTTGGCGGTAACGTCGAGGGCGAAGGCCGGATAGGACCTCGCGCCCGCGCCGGGATCGCCGCCTCGAGGATTGGCAGCAATGCGGATCTGGCGGTCTCCGGCGCCCGTTTCGATCCAGTGCACGGTCAGGTCGAGGATGGCGACGACCCCGAAGCCCTGGCCGTCCTGCGGCCAGTCGGCAAGCTGGATGCCGAAGCCCTCCCGCGCCAGGATGGCGTTGAGCTCGGCCGCGACGAGGCTCGCCCAGGCCTCGAGCTCAGGGATCCGGGCGAGGTCTGCCCGCACCGCCTCGAGGCGGCGCAGGAGCTCGCGCTGCTTGCGGCCGGCCTCGGCGTTGGCCGGACTCGCCAGCCATGACGCCTCGCCGCCCTCGCCACGGATGAAAGCCGCCGCCTCGGACAGGGCCTTGACGACTCCGCCGAGATCGAAAACCTCGCTGGTGACCGTACCCGCCTCCCTACCAGTCGCGCCGCTCGACCGTGTCCATGCCGCCAAGCTTACCGCGCCGGGCGCGGCGCCCGGCGAGCGCCCGCAGGTCCGGAGGATCCGCGGCAGCGGCGGTCGAGCGCCGCTGTCGACGCCGGCGCCGTGGAACCCGGCCCGCCGCCTTCGCGGCCCCAGCGCTCACCCGCGAAGGGCGATCATGGCGCTGCCGGCACCGCGGGCGCCGGCGGGCGGCCGGGCGCGAAGAAGAAACGTCTCACCCAGACCAGGTAGAACGCCCACGGCAGGAAGCCGATGCAGGAGAGCCAGAGGATCTGGTTCTTCTTCCAGAAGATCCCCAGCTGCTCGAGCTGCGCGGAGTCGAAGCCCATCAGGCGATAGAGCTCCTGCCAGTCGACCGGATGGACCGCCATGACGACGACTGAAACGGCTCCCAGGCCCCAGAATGCGACAGCGGCCCACCAGGCCCACGGCGCGAGCCGGTAGGTGGCACGCGCCAGCGCGCCGAGCAGCACCGCCAGGGCGAGGCCCAGGGCGACTGCCGGCAGGCCGGTGAGGATGAAGCCGAGGAACATGAAGACGTGGTAGACGGCGACGACACCCACGTACATGATCGCCGCGCCCCCTTCGAGCAAGCTGAGGCCGAGCACCGGCAGCGGACAGCGGTCGGTCCAGCGCGGGTGCGGGTCCCTCGCCTCGCAGGTGGCCTTGACGTGGGGGCTGCGGTAAAACAGCACGAACGCCAGGGGAAGCAACACGTAGAGGACGCCGAACACGGCGAGCATGCAACCCAGGACCATGGCGGTCATACCGGGCGCGCCGGCTGGATTGGCCGTTACGGCGGGCGTACGGACGATGTGCTCTTGCAGGGCCGGGTACATCCAGATGACGGAGAGCAGGCCGATCATCCCGACCACCAGCCAGAACCACGAGAAGATCAGCATCAGGGCTCGCGCCCAGCGCCGCGCGAGGATCGACCCGATTCCCATCCAGATGAAGAACACCGCCGCCAGCAGGTACACGCAGGCGCTCGGCAGGAGCGTCCGGCCGGTGAGGCCCGGGGTCCTCGCCGCCGCCATGCTGCTCATCGCACCGGCAAAGGCGAGAGACAGCAAGACGAGCAAGGCCATCAACCCGAGCAGGATTTCGAGCGCGCCAAAGCACACCAGCCCCACGTGGCGGTCACGATACAGCCGCGCCGGCGGGCCCGTCGTTTCCAGCTCCATAGCCCTTCTCCCGGTTGGTGAGCAGCTGCTGACCGCGACGACACGATCATACCCCGCCGGCCGCGACGGGCGGCGGCGCGGCGGGCCGGGAGGTCCCCAGACCCGGCGACCCATCTCCCGGCGGTGTTACGGTGGTGTTAAAATATAAGATCGCTCTCTTTCTGGAAGAGGAGGCCGATCATGTGCGACCAGCCGTTCCGCCACGTTCACTGCAACATCATTCCCCCTCACATCCTGCGCAAGATCGCCGAGAACGGCACCGCCAAGCAAAAAGACCTCGCGTTTCGCGCCCTGAACATCTCCGCGCACTTTCGCGGTCAGCGGCAGGTGCTCAACGCCGTCGCCATGCTCGCCGCCACCCCGACCGGCCAGAAGCGCCGCAACGTCTATGACGCCCAGCAGGACACGACGCTGCCCGGCAACCTGGTGCGGTCCGAGGGCCAGGCGCCGACCGGCGACGTGGCCGCCGACGAGGCATACGACAGCGCCGGGCTGACGTACGACTTCTACCAGGCCGTCTTCGAGCGCAACTCGCTCGACGGCCGCGGCTTGCGCCTGGATTCGTCGGTGCACTACAGCAACGGTTACAACAACGCCTTCTGGAACGGCCAGCAGATGATTTACGGCGACGGCGACGGCACCATCTTCACCCGCTTCACGGTGTCGGTGGACGTCATCGCCCACGAGCTGACCCACGGCATCACCCAGCACGAGGCCAACCTCGTCTACCAGGGCCAGTCGGGGGCCTTGAACGAGCACCTCTCGGACGTCTTCGGGAGCCTGGTCAAGCAGTATGTCAAGGGTCAGGCCGCCGACGCCGCCGACTGGCTGATCGGCCAGGGCCTGCTGCTGCCGAGCATCCGCGGCGTCGCGATCCGATCGCTCAAGGCGCCGGGCACCGCCTACGACGATCCGACGCTGGGGCGCGACCCGCAGCCCGATCACATGGACAATTACGTCGACACCGAGGACGACAACGGCGGCGTGCACATCAACTCGGGAATCCCCAACAAGGCTTTCTTCAACCTGGCGATGAGCCTCGGCGGCAAGGCCTGGGATCAGGCAGGGCACATCTGGTACACGACGCTGATCCACGAGCTGGGCCCGAACGACGTCTTCCAGGATTGCGCCAACAAGACCTACAAGGTCGCCGGCCAGCTCTACGGAGCGGCGGTGGCGGACCAGGTGCGCGCCGCCTGGCAGACCGTCGGTCTCGGCATCGTGACCGCCGCCGCGCCCGCGCCCGCCGCGCCGACAGCGCCGGCGGCAGTCGCCGCGCAGGCGGCCCCGGCCGCCGCGCCGGCAGCCACCCTGGCACCAGCCGCCGCGCCCAAGGCACAACCTCCCAGGACCCCCGCCGCCCCAGCCGCCGGGCCAAAGCCGCCTGCCGGCAAGCCGACCGGTGCCGCGCGGTCGAAGCCGCGGTCGAAGCGGCCCCGGCCGTCGTCCGCCAAGACCCGGCCCTCGTCCGCCAAGTCCAGCCGCAGCCGGCCGCCTGCCGCCAAGCCCGGAGCGGGCGCGAGGTCGCGGCCGGCGCGGCCAGCGCGGCCGGCGGCGGCGCGCTCGAAGCCGGCGGCGACGCAGACGAGCCGGCCGCGCCGACCCCGGTCGATGTCCTCGGGCTTGCGGCCGGCGGCAGCGTCGCGCCGTCCCCCGGGGCGCCCGAAGCCCCCCGGGCGTCCCGGGCGCCCCGGAAACCCCGGAAAATAAAACCCCCGGAAAATAACCGCCAGGCAGCAAGCGCGATAGGCTGTCGCGAGTGTCCCGTTTCGGGGGCACCGGAGGAGGTGCCGATGCGCATCCGGCTCCGGCGTTCGGGCGGCTTCGCCGGCCTGCAAACGCCGCCCGTCGAGATCGACTCGCAGCAGCTGCCCGCCGACAAGGCGCACGAGCTCGAGCAGCTGGTGACGCAAGCGCAGTTGTTCGAGCCGCCGGCCGGATCGGGACCGTCGACCGGATCGGAGCCCGCCGCCGCACCCGGTCCGGCGCGCGACGCCTTCCAGTACGACCTAAGCATCGAGGACGGCGGGCGCTCGCAGGCGGTGCGGCTGCACGAGGGGGCCATGCACCCCGAGGCCGCGCGGCTGGTCCAGTGGCTGGCGCAGGAAGGCCGCGGCGCGTCCGGCAAGAAGTGAGGCGCCAGGCAAGCGGCCCGGAGCTACGCCGGCTGCAACCGCTCTTCCTGGTCGGTCAGGGCGCTCGGCACGAGCCAGACGCGCCCGTCGCGGGCGATGAGGTTGGTGGCCGCCTCGGGTCCCCAGGTGCCGGCCGGGTAGGTGGCGAGATCGCTGGCGTCGCGCTCGCCCCAGGCTTCGAGGATCGGCATCACCAGCTTCCACGCCTCGTCCACCTGGTCGCCGCGCATGAACGGCGTGGCGTCGCCGCGGATGACGTCGAGCAGCAGCGTCTCGTAGGCTTCCGGCTCGGGCGTGTGGAAGGCGGTGCGATAGCTGAAGCGGGTCTCGACGGTCGAGAGGCGCATGCCCGAGCCCGGACGCTTGGCCTGGAAGCGCAGCACGATGCCCTCGTCCGGCTGAATGCGCAGCAGCAGCCGGTTGGGCTGCATGCCGTCGACCGCCGCCGGCGGG
>DASZHY010000188.1:0-2429 GCA_035949675.1 Thermoanaerobaculia bacterium | reverse complement strand
GCTTCCGGTCGCCTGGTCATCGAGGGAAAGGTGGCAACCCCGTCGCCGTCGCCTCATCCGGCGGAGTAGGGCGCCGTGAGCTTGACCGAGCTAGGTCGGCTGCCATACTTGAGAATTACTCGGTCGCCGGCCGGGCTCGATCGGGCCTGCCCGTGCGTTTTAGTAATCGATAAATAGCCGGATTCGGCGAAAGGGAGGCTCTCCACCGGATGCCAATTGAATACGCGGAAATCATCCTGGCCTTGGCGGCGATCGTGGCCGCAGTCCTGTTACTGCGCACTCGCCGGCGCAGGATCAAACAAAAGAAAGGCAGTCCGCCGGTCCGCCCTTCGTCCCCTATCCCGCAGTCGACCGCGACGCCACCGCGTCCGGCCGGCATAGCCTCGACGTGGGCGCCGCCGTCCATGCCGGCGCAGGCGCAGGTCGCACCAACCGTGGTCGCGCCCCCAGGAGCATCACCGAGCTGGGATCAGCCTGCATCGTCGGCGGCCAAGCCTGGCCAGCAGGCGACCTGGGGCTCGCCCGCCGCGCCTCCCGCTCAGCCGGGGCCGCCTCCGGCAGCAGCGGCACCCGCATGGGGTGCCGGCGCACCTGCCGCGCCGGCGGGTGCACCGCCCGCTCCCACCTGGGGCGCGGCGCCGCCCGCGCCGCCGGTAGCCGCACCGCCCCCCGCGGCGGCAGCGCCCTCTGTACCGCCGCCCGCCCCAACGTGGGGCGCCGCGCCAGCGGCCGCTGCGCCGCCGCCACCGGCGCCGCCGCCACCTGCGCCTCCCGCTGCTGCGCCGTCGCCAGCCGCCGCGCCACCCGCGCCCATGTGGGGATCAGCCGAGCCTGCGGCCGCTGCGCCCGCACCGGCTTGGAGTCCCCCCGCCGCGCCCTCGTGGGATGCCGCTCCACCAGCGCCGTCCGCGCCGCCTCCTCCCGACTGGGGCGCGCCGGCGACATCAGCCCCGCCGGTCACGCCGCCGGCGCCTTCATGGAATGAGCCCGCGGCCGCCTCTTGGGACGTGACCAAGACCGAAGAACCTGCCGCGCCGCCAGCCCCCTCATGGTCGGCTCCACCGGTTCAGCCGCCGCCTCCTGCTCCACCGGCTCCAGCCTGGTCGGCACCGCCTGTTCAGGCGCCTCCACCAGCGCCGGCGGCTCCGTCGTGGTCGGCGCCGCCTGCACCCCAAGCGCCGTGGTCGCCGCCCCCGGTCGAGACTGCCGCACCCGCCCCACCGCCCTTCACATCTCCGCCCGCCGCCGAGGCCCCGGCAGTCGCCGAGGCCCCGCCGCCCTGGGAGGCGCCGCCTGCAGCGGCGCCGGCCGTCGAACCGGTCGCGCCGATTGCGGCGACCATCGTGCCCGACGAAGGCCACGAGTCGACGACCCTCATGCCCGCCTGGCAGCCACCGCCAGTGGCTCCTCCCGCCGGTGGGCCGGTGGACACAGTCGCAATGGGTGGGCCGGTCCAAGCGACCGTCCCGCCGGCGTCGGGCGTGGGGCGCCAGGCAGAGCTGACGATCGAGTCAGGCCCTGACGCGGGGCACACGTACCGCGCGGGTATGGGCGCTCTCAGGTTGGGGCGATCGCCCGACAACGACCTCATCCTTCGCGACCCTGCGACCAGCGGTCACCATGCGCGCGTCGAGCGCCGGGGGGATCAGTTCTTCATCGTGGATCTTGGAAGCACGAACGGCACACTCGTCAATGGCGAGCCGATCCAGGAGAAGGAGCTGAACCATGACGACCGCATCACCATCGGCCAGAACGCGGTTCACTTCTCTGTTCTCGGATCGTAATTGCGTCTCCGGGTCGCCTGGGCGACAGACCCGGGTCTAGAGCGTGAGGAGAACGAGGACGCAGTAGTCGTCTGGCGCAACAAGGCGGGGCTCGACAGCCTGCTGGTGGTTTGCGACGGTATGGGCGGCCATGCGGCGGGTCAGACCGCCAGCTCGATCACCTCCAAGACCCTGACGCGGGTCCTGGCCGAGGATGGTGACGAGGGACCAAACGTCGATCGACTCAAGCGCGCTTGCAAGCAGGCCAACGCGGCGGTGTATGCAGCTTCTGAAGAGAACCCGGAATGGAAGGGCATGGGCAGCACTCTTGTGGTGGTTGCCATCCAGGGCATCGAGCTGGGGCTGCTCAACGTCGGGGACAGCCCGGCGTACCTCTTTCGCAACGGGCAGCCGACGCTGATTTCACAGGATCATTCCTGGCCCGCCGAGCAGGTGCGCCTTGGCGTGATCAAGCCGGAGGACGTCGCCAACCATCCACTCAAGCACCGGCTCACGCGCGCGATCGGAGTCTGGGACACGATCCAGTCCTTCTCAGACCGGATGCAACTCGAAGAAGGCGACTGCGTAGTCCTATGCAGCGACGGCGTCGAGAGCGCCGGGGTTAGCGTCGAGGAGATGGGAAGGATCTTGTTCCGCGATGGAGAC
>DASZHY010000187.1:0-9923 GCA_035949675.1 Thermoanaerobaculia bacterium | reverse complement strand
CCGCGCAGCCGCAGCTTGAAGCGGCCGTCCTGCGGCGTGCGCTTCTCGGAGATGTCGAGCTCCGACATCACCTTGATGCGGCTGATGATGGTCTGGTGGTGGCGCTTGTCGATCGGCTCCATCGCCTGGTAGAGGACGCCGTCGATGCGGTACTTGATGATCACCTCGGCGTCGCGGGTCTCGATGTGGATGTCGCTCGCCCGGCGCTGGATGGCGTTGAACATCGTCGAGTCGACCAGCTTGATGATCGGACTGGTGTCGGCGGTGATGCGGTCGATCGACAGCACCTCCTCGCCTTCCTCGTCCTCCTGCACCAGCTGGATGCGGAAGTCCTCGCTGGCCTCGTCGAGCACCCGCTGCGCGCTCTCCGACTTGGTCAGGATCTCCTCGATCGCCGAGCGCACCCCGACCTTGACCTCGACCGGCTGGCCGAGCAGCAGCTCGAGCTCATCGATCTTGACCACGTTCGAGGGGTCGGCCATCACCACCGACAGCCGGCCGTCGAGCTGGCTCTCGGGGATGAACTCGTAGCGCAGCATCAGATCGAAGGGCACGCGCCGGAACAGGTCGTTGTCGATCCGGAAGCGGGTCATGTCGACGAACTCGAGGCCGTAGCGCGCGGCGAAGTCCTCGGCCTGGCGCCGTTCGGAGACCAGCCGCGCCCGCTGCTGCTCCGCGCTTTCCTTCTCGGAGTCTTCGTCGGCGGTCTGGTAGGGGTTGGCGGCAATCATCGTCTAGGGCTCCTTGCCCGCATCAATACTGACTCTGCCCCAGGGCGCTGACCAGCGGCAGGTAGATCGCCACCAGGATCATCGCCACGATGATGCCCATGAACACCAGCATCAGCGGCTCGATCAACGTCAGGATGCGCGACATGCGGGTCTCGATCTGCTCATCCAGGAAGTCGGCGACGCTGGTCAGCATCTCGTCGAGCGAACCGGTGGCCTCGCCGACCTTGATCATATCGACCGACATCTCGAGGAAGACGCCGCTGCGCTCCAAGGCCTCGTGGAAGGCCTTGCCCTCCCGCACCAGCTGGATCTGCGGCGCGATCGCCCGCCGGATCTCGAGGTTGCCGACCGCCTCGGTGGCGATCTCGAGCGCCGGCACCAGCGGGATGCCGCCCGTGAGCAGGGTGGCGAGCGAGCGGCAGAACTCGGTGATGGCGAAGCGGTGGAGCACCGGGCCGAGGAACGGCACCTTGAGCTTGGCGCGGTCGAGCGTCAGCCGGCCGCCGTCGGTGCGGCTCCAGGCGCGGAAGGCGGCGGCCGCGGCCAGCCCGCCGAGCAGCAGCCAGATCACGTTGTTATGGGCGAAGCCGGAGACGGCGATGAGGATCCGCGTCATCAGCGGCAGCTTCACTTCCAGGTTCTCGAAGAACTGGGTGATCCTGGGCACCACGTAGACCATCATCACGGAGATCATGGAGATCGACAGGCAGATCAGCACCACCGGGTAGATCAGCGCCGAGATCACCCGCCGCCGCGCGTCCATCACCAGCTTCAGGTAGCGGATGAAGCGGCGGATGACCTGCTCGAGCTCGCCGCTCTTCTCGCCGGCCTTGAGCGTCGAGGGGAACAGCCGCGGAAACAGCTCGCCGTGGGCCTCGAAGGCGTCGGACAGGTCCTGGCCGCTCTTGACGCGGTCGCGGATGTCGGTCAGCACCGCCTTGAAGTGCTGGTTGGCCATCCGCTCCAGCATCAGGTCCAGCGCCTGCAGCAGCGGCAGGCCGGCCTTGAGCAGCGCCGCCAGCTCCCGGTTCCAGACCATGAACTCCTGGACCGGGATCGCCTTGCGGCTGCGGCCGAAGAGCTTGCGCACGGCGAAGCGCCGCTGCAGGCCGCGCTGCCGCACCTCGAAGACGTGGTAGCCGAGCTTGCCCAGCTCGGTCATCAGGGCGGGCTCGTCGCTGGCCACGAACGTCTGTTCGAGCACGCGGCCCTCCGGCGTTCCCACTCTGCACTGGAACTGCATCGATCGCTAGTGTCCCGAGTCAGAAATTCGCATCGTTAGTCGTCGAGCGATCCGGCTTCCTGGCCAGGCGCGCCGACGCAGGCATGGTCGAAACTATGTCGAGGAGGCGCAACGCCGCCAGGGGGCCGGAGCGCCGGCGAATAATGGTGCGAATTTCTGACTCGGGACACTAGGGCTCCGGACGCGACCGGGGGTCGCCGCGGCGCACCGTCACGACGATGATCAGCGCGTCGCGGCTGCCTTCGCTGCGCGCCAGGCCGAGACTCATGGTCTGGTCCAGGCAGAGGTTGAGGCTGGTGTGGACCAGCGGCACCGTCGACTTGCCCTTCCCGGCGCGCCGGCCGACCTCGAAGTTGGCGAGCTTGATGCGCCTCGCCTCGAGCAGCGTGCCGAGACGGAAGCTGACGGCGTAGTCGTCTCCCATCTCATAGGCTACCGCCTGACCCTCCTGCGACGCCAGCTGCGCTCGCGCCTGCATCTCGTAGTTGTCGTAGGGCAGCAGCTCGCGGAGGCGCCGGGTGAGCGACTCCGGGAGATCGGAATGCGACACCTGGGGCGACACCATGGTGCGGCTGGCGCGCACGATCATGATCTCCACCTTGAGCGGCTGCGCCGGGTGATCGAAGTTGCGCAACGCCGGCACGATGCGGGCAAGCGCCACGGCGGTGTCGCGGATGACCAGGGTGTTGCCGCCGGGCTGCAGCTCGAGCGTGCCGCGGGCGGTGAGCATCGGCTGGATCAGCGGGATGGCCTCGATCGCCTGCTGGTAGCGCAGGGTGTAGGCGTGCAGGACCAGCTCGTCGGGCTCGTGCACCTGCAAGGCAAACGCCGTCCGGGGACCGCTGATGGTCCAGAAGACACTCGCGATGAGCGCGAGGATCGCGAGCGGTGGGAGGGGCGCGATGCGGCGCACGGGGGCCATAGAGAAACTCGGAAGTCTACCGCGACCGCGGGTCAGGCTCAAACGACCGGCCGGCAGAGAGATAGGGTCCCTTGCCGGCGCCGCCCGTCGTCGGCAGCGTGCCGGCTTAGAGAGGCAACCTCAGACATCGAGCTTGGCATCCACGATCATCACCACCGACATGTGCGGGCTGTCGAGCTGGTAAACCCGCGCCTCGGGCCGGCTCAAGCCCTCGATCGAGGGCCGCGAAGATGCCGGTAGGATCCCGGCGATGCCGGCGGTCGGGGCGGCGCCGACGGCGACCGGCGCGGCGGTCGAGGTAGCCGAGGCTTCGGCGCCGGCCGGCTGGCGGTCGGCTTGGCGGTTGGCGGCGCCGGAGGCGGTGGTGGCAGCGGGGGTGCCGGCGTGCCAGCCGTGGCCGGAGCCGAAGGTCAGCGCCATCGCGGTCAGGCCGGCTGCCAGCGCCCACCGTGCCGCGTGCAGCGGCTGGAAGGGATGGAGCGCCTTGAACGCCGTGAACGCCTGGAGCGCCGTGCCGGAGCTTCCGGCCTCCCGGGCGTCTCGACCCTCGAGGCGGCTGGCGGTGCGCATGGCCGCCACGGCCAGACGGGCGGCGGCAACCTCCTCGGCCTCTTGCGCGGGACCGAGCTCCGGCGCCGGCAGGCGCCTGAAGATCAGGGTCGGATCGGCGGCCAGCGCCTCCTGCCGGCAGCGCGGGCAGCCGCTGTCCAGGTGACGCAGGGCCTCCCGCCAGCGAGCGGCGGCGTGGGGCGAGCCGGGCGCGTCGCGGTCGGCCGGGTTCAGCTGGCGCCAATCGGGGCAGCGGCTCATGGGCCGGGCTCCATGTCGGGCGACGCGGCCGGCCTGCCGGCGGGCGGCGCCGGGGCCGAAGCAGTGGCCAGGGCCGGCGCCGGGGCCGGAACGAAGCTTGCCGCATATTCGGGATAGCGCCGCTGCAACTCGCCGCGCAGGCACTTGCGGGCGTTGAACAGGTGGTTGCGGACCGTCGATTCGCGGCAGCCCAGGATGCCGGCGACCTCGGGCGACGACAGGCCCTCGACCTCACGCATCAGGAACACCATGCGCTGCTTCTCGGAGAGCGCGGCGGCCAGCTCGCGGAAGATGGCGGCCACCTCGGTCTGCTGCAGGCGCGACAGGTCGCGGTGGGCGCGGCCGTCGGCGACCTGGCGCAGATGCTGGCGCACCGGTTCCTGGCTGCGCTCGCGGCTGCGGCGGGCGCGCAGGTGGTCGATCGCGAGGTTGCTGGCGATGCGGTAGATCCAGGTGTTGGGGGCCCACCGCTCGTCGAACTTGCGGCGATTCTCCCAGACCTTGAAGAAGGTCACCTGGACCACGTCGCGGGCCTCCTCGAGATCGCCGAGGATGCGCGAGACGAGCTGTAGCAGCGGCTTGGTCTTGCGGCCGATGAGCTCGTCGAGCGCCGCCTCGTCGTCGTCGCGAAGGGCGAACAGGAGATCGCGGTCGGAGACTTCGGCCCAGGGCGAGGAGTGCGGGCTTTGGCGGCGGGAGTAGACGAGCTCGAGCATCTCACCACGGTATACGCGGGCCCCCTGGTCATCGTCTACCGCGCGGCCGGCCGGCCGGGACCATTCTTCCTTATCTAATGGAGAAGTTGCGGCGCGATCGGCGGCGGGATCGGCTCCGGGGGCGGGGGCTTGGGCATCACGGGTGGTGTCGGTGGGATGGGTGGGACGGGTGGGATGGTTGGGACGGGCTGGATGGGTGGCGCCCTTCGGCGCGGGGGCGGCGCCAGGCAGGGCTGCCGGCGCGGCGCGCCGGCCATGCCGGAGATCCAGCCATGTGCGTCGGATGCGAGTCATTGGTTGCAGGCCGCGCCGGACTCCCCCCTGAGTCGCCGGCAGCTGATTATACTTCGTCGCCGGATGAGTTCCTTGCTCTGGCTGGTCTACGAGGCAGGATTGGGGCTGGCGCTGCTGACCGCGGGGCCCTTCCTGCTGGCGCGACGGCGCCGGCATTACCTGCCTACCCTGGCCGGCCGCCTGGGCGGCGCGGGCGCCGGCGGCGGCAGGCCGGATGCCGGCGCGGCGGGCGGTAGCCTGTGGCTGCACGCCGTGTCGGTAGGCGAGGTGGGAGTCGCCGCGACCCTGGCACGGGCTCTGCCGCCCGAGCTGCCGCTGCTGGTGACCACCGTGACCCCGACCGGCCAGGCACTGGCCCGCAAGGCCTTCGCCGGACGGGCGCAGGTCGCCTACCTGCCTTTCGACCTGAGTCCGGCGGTGGCGCGCTTCTGGCGCCGCTTCACGCCGGCCGCGCTGGTGCTGGTGGAAGGGGACTACTGGCCGCTGCTGCTGCGCGAGGCGCGCCGGCGCGGCCTGCCGGTGGCGGTCATCAACGGCAGGGTGGGCGACCGCAGCTTCGGCCGCCTGCGGCGGTTGCGGCCGCTCGCCGGCCTGCTGTTCTCGGGCATCGAACGCTTCGGGGTGCAGAGCGCCGAGGACCGCGGCCGGCTGCAGGCGCTCGGCGTCCCGGCCGACCGCCTGACGGTCACCGGCAACCTCAAGTTCGAGACCGCCGAGCCGCGCGTCAACCGCCAGCTCGCCGCCGCCGTCGACCGCCTGGCCGGAGGCCGCCCGGTGTTGATCGCCGGCTCCACCATGCCCGGCGAGGAGGAGCAGGTGCTGGCGGCGTTCGCGGCCCTCGGAGGCGGCCGCCGCGCCCTGCTGCTCCTGGCGCCGCGCCATCCCGAGCGCTGGGACGAGGTCGAGAAGCTGCTCGCGGAGAGGGGCCTGGCGGCGACGCGCCGCAGCCGGCTGGCGGTACCGATGCCGGTGGCGGGTGGACCCGAGGTGAAGGGACCCGAGGCGCAGGGATGGGGAGAAGGCAGCCCCGATGCGGGTGGGCCTGGCGCGGACGGCGCCGGCGGCGGACCTCATTCGGGCGACGGCGCGGTCGACGTCGTGCTGCTCGACAGCATGGGCGAGCTGGCGGCTCTGTACCGGCAGGCGGCGGCTGCCTTCATTGGCGGCACCTTGGTCGAGACCGGCGGCCACAACCCGCTCGAGGCGGCCCGCTTTGGCATTCCCATCGCGGTCGGCCCGTCGATGCACAACTTCCGCGACATGGCCGAGCGTTTCGACGGCGCCGGCGCCTGGCGGCGGGTCGCGGACGGCGCCGAGCTCGGCCAGGTCTGGGGAGAGTGGCTGGCGGATGCCGCGGTCGCCGGCCGGCAGGGTGAGCGCGCCGCCGCGCTGCTGGCGGAGAACCGCGGCGCCCTCGCCCAAACCCTCGAGATGCTGGCCCCCATCCTCGCCAGGCTCGGCAGCCGCCAGGACGCCGCGCGCAAGGCCGCGGGGGGTTGAATGCGGGACGCCGGCACCGCCGCCCGGTCGCCGCTGGCGGCGCCGCCGCGGTCCGCATCGCCCTGGCAGCGGCTCTACGCCGGCGCTCATCTCCTGCGCTGGGCCTGGTACCGCAACCGCGCGCGCCGCTTGCCGCGGCCGGTGATCAGCATCGGCAACCTGCACTGGGGGGGAGGCGGCAAGACGCCGCTGGTGTCCGCCGTGGCCGGCCACCTGCGGGCGCGTGGCATGGCGGTCTGCATCCTGTCGCGCGGCTACGGTGCGACTGGTGGCGGGGGCGGGAAGGGCGGCCGGAGCGGCGAGGTGCGGGTGGTGAGCCGGGGCGACGGGCCGGTGCTGGGGCCGGCGGAGGCCGGCGACGAGCCGGTGCTGCTCGCCGGCGAGCAGCCGGGAGTCGCGGTGGTGGTCGGCGCCGACCGCTACCGCGCCGGTCTGGAGGCCCTCGCGCGCCTGCGGCCGGCGCCCGACGTCTTCCTGCTCGACGACGGCTTCTCGCACCTGGCCTTGCACCGCGACCTCGACCTGCTCGCCTTCCCCGCCGCAGATCCGTTCGGCGGCGGCCGGCTGTGGCCCGGCGGCCGGCTGCGCGAGCCCCTCGCCGCCGTGGCGCGGGCGGACGCCGCACTGCTCACCGGCGTGACGGCGGCGGGAGCACGGTTGCAGGCCGCCACTCCTGGCGACGCCGCGGATCTCGGCGGCGAGCTCGCGGCGGCGTTGCGCCCCTACGGCTTCGCCGGCCCGGCCTTCGCCTGCCCGCTGCGCGCCGGCGTCGCGGTCCTGCATGCGGCGGGCGGCACCGTGCCGCTGGCCCCCGGCACCAGGGTCCTGCTGGCCAGCGCCATCGCCCGGCCGGAGAGCTTTGCCGCCGCCGTCCGCGAGCTAGACTTCGCCGTCATGGGCGAGCTGCGTTTCCCCGACCACCACGCCTACCCGCCGGCGAGCCTGGACCGCATCGCGGCGGAGGCCCGGGCCAGCGGCGCGGCGGCCGTGCTGGTCACGTCCAAGGACCGGGTGAAGCTGCTCGGCCGGCTGGCGGTGCCGCTCGCCGAGCTGCCGGTCACCGCCGAACCCGAGCCCGCCTGCTGGAGCTGGCTCGACGCCGCCGTCGACCGGCTCACCGCGACGGCGGCCCGGCCGGCGGCCGATCTCCCGACGCCCCAGCCCGGCGGCGGCACCGCGCGGTGACCATCAGGTGACCACCGGTAGAGGCGGGCCGTGAAGCACGCCCCGGTGTTGCACCGCCTGGAGTATGGCGCCTACCTGGCGCTCAAAGGCTTGATCCGGGCGCTGCCGCATGCCGCCGCGCGCCCGCTCGGCGCCGGCCTCGGCCGGCTGGCGTACCGGCTCGACCGCCGCCACCGCCAGGTGGCAGCCGCCAACCTCGCTCTGGCCTTCCCGGCTCTCACCGCCGCCGAGCGCCGCCGGCTGGTGGCCGCCTGCTTCCGCCACTTCGGCGCCGCCCTGTTCGACCTCATCTCCTCCGAGCGCTTCGACTCGATCGAGCTATGCCGCCGCTTCAGCTACGAGGGGTGGGAGCACCTCGACCACGCCGAGCGCCTCGGCCGCGGCGTCTTCTTGCTCGGCGCCCACCACGGCTGCTGGGAGATCTCGGGGCGGCCCATTGGCCTCTATCGCGGCGTCATCCACACCGTCGCCCGCCCGGCCGACAACCCCCACCTGGACCGCGAGCTGTCGCGCCTGCGCCGCGGCCTGGGATACGCCGTGATCCCCAAGCGGGGCGCCGCCCGCCGCATGCTGCAGGTGGTGCGCGCCGGCGGCCGCGTCGGCATCCTGCCCGACCAGCGCGTGCAGGAGCGCGAGGCCATCCTCGTGCCCTTCTTCGGCCACCCCGCGCTCACCACCCCCGTCCTCGCCCGGCTCTCGATCCGCGACCGCTGCCCCGTCGTGCCGGTCTTCGCCTATCCCGAGCCGGGCGGCCGCTACCGCCTGGTCATCCGCGCGCCCATCCTGCCGCAGGAACCAGAGGCGCCCGCCGCGGCCGGCAGCGGCGACAACGAGGAAGCCGGCGACGACCGAGAAGACGCCGTCGTGGCGCTCACGCGCCGCTATCACGACGCCATCGAGCGAGAGATCCGCGACCACCCCGAGATGTGGCTCTGGATGCACCGCCGCTGGGACCGCAAGCGCTAGAAAGGATCCCCGCCGTGAAGTACCTCCTCTACAATGAGCTGGCGCCCTATTACGATCTCATCTACGCATCCAAGGACTACGAGGGCGAAGTCCGGCAGTACCTGCAACTGATCAAGAAGCACCAGCGGTCATCCGGGAAGGACCTGCTGGAAGTAGCCTGCGGCACCGGCAGATATCTGGAATCCCTCGAAAAGGACTTCGCTTGCACCGGCCTGGACCTGAATCCAGCGATGCTGAGCATCGCGAGAAAGAGAGTCAAGCGGGCAAAGCTCGTGCAGGGAGACATGCTGACCATGGACCTGGGGAAGCAGTTCGACGTGGTTGCGTGTCTCTTCAGCTCGATCGGCTATGTACACGGTTCCAAGAACTTGCGGCTGGCGATCGGGAACTTCGCGGATCATTTGAAACCTGGAGGAGTCCTGCTGATCTCTCCCTGGGTAAGCAGGGCGGACTTCAGGGTCGGGTCGCCACACCTGCAAACCTATGACGGCGAGAACATGAAGATCGCCAGGGCAGTCGTTTCCCGGCTAAAGGGCAAGAATGTATCGCTCATAAATTTCCACTGGCTGATCGCGGAGAAGAACAAGCCCGTGCAGCATGTGGCTAACGACGTTCACGAGCTGACGATGCATTCTCACGAAGAGCTCATGGCGGCAATGAGGAAGGCGGGCGTCCGCGGCAGGCTCATGAAGGGTCGTAAAGGGGAACGGGGGCTATACATCGGAGTCAAGCCGTTGAAGGCAATGC
Organism: Thermoanaerobaculia bacterium; assembly: GCA_035949675.1. GTDB lineage: Bacteria > Acidobacteriota > Thermoanaerobaculia > Multivoradales > UBA5704 > JASLEW01. The sequence continues at coordinate 809 of DASZHY010000187.1, read as the reverse complement.
AGAGGGAGCGGTGATCCTGTGGTGAAAGCCAAGAGTCACATCCCGCACGGCGAGACGTCGGCGTGGATCGCCGCGGCCTGCCTGCTGCTCGTGGCGGCTGCAAGCTGCGCTTCGCCGTCAGCCGGCGGCCGGGATCTCGCGGCGCTCGAGATCCCCGCCGGCCGCGCGGTCCGCGTCGACGGCGTGCTCGTGGCCGGCGAGTGGGGCGATGCCGCGGCGGTGACGATCCCGGTCGCCGCGGGCTGGGAGGTGCGGGTGCTCCTAAAGCACGACGCCGCCAATCTCTATCTTGCGTTCACGCATCTCCGGCATGGAGAAGCCGAGCGCTATCCGGAGGTGCTGCTCGATCCGGCCGTTGCCGGCGGGGATGCCTGGCGTCCCGGCCAGCGCTGGTTTCACAGCTCCTACAATCTGTGCGACGGCGATGGTGAGTTCAACGTCTATCGGCGCGGCGACCGGTTTCTTTGCGCCAAGAGCAAGCCCGGCTGGGAGGCAAACCACGCGCCCCTCGCCGGCGACGGCGTGATGGAGATCCGCATCGCCCTCTCCACGCTGTCGCCGCCGCCGAGCCCGGGAAAGGTCTTCGGCCTAGCGCTCGACGTGACCGACACCAAGGCGAGCTGGTCCTTCTGGCCCGCCGGCGCCGCGCTCGACCATCCCGCCTCGTGGGGCAAGGCCATGAGCTCGACCCTCTTGACAAGCTTTTTCGGACCTCTGCGCGACGATTCTCGAGTCCGCGCTGGAAGGGCCTTGACTGGCCATGGGAAGGGCGCACAGAGCCGTCCTCGCCGCGAGCCTCCTCGACCCCT
>DASZHY010000186.1:0-9495 GCA_035949675.1 Thermoanaerobaculia bacterium | reverse complement strand
CAGCGGCTGCTGGTAGAGTCAGTCTCGCGAAACCGACCACCAGGCGGAGGCGCCAGTGCCGGAAGGCGATCGCTGGCAGCAGTATCTGCGGGAGTGGCGGCGCCTGTCGCCGGAACGGCGCCGCGCCGCGATCCTCGAACTTTCGGCAGCGGACCGCGAGGCGTTTCGCGGCGTGCTGTCCAGCCGGCGGAGCCGGCAGACGCCGCCGCCTGCCGGCGAGGCGGGCGCCACCGCGGCAGCGCCGAGCCATCTGCCGCTGCTCCTCGGCCTGCTCGCCTGCGCCGTGCTGGCCTTGCTTTTCGTGCGGGGACGGCACGGCGGGCCGGAATCGGCGGCGACGCTTCCCGGCGCCGGGAGCGCGGGGGCGGCCGGGTCCGGGACCGCCTCGGCGGCGGACGCGGCGGGCCGGCTCGCCACGGGGCCCTCCCGCGCCGCGCCCGGAGTGACCGAGCTGGTCAGTCTCATGCGGATGGTTGCGGTCAAGAACTGGCGCACCTTCGATGGTCCGCAGTCGCCGATTCGCTGGGCGTCGGCCCGGCCGGAGGCCGGGAAGGGGCTCCTTTACCGGGCCGGAGACGTTCACGTGACGCTCAACGGCGGGCTGATCAACCGCGGCCAGACGCCATGGGACGTCGTGCTCTGGGGACCCACGGCAGATCACGTCAGCCGGGTCACGATCGCGGCCCGCGAGAGCAGCACCGACCTGGCGGGCTTCCGGCTGTGGAGCTACCTGCAGGGACAGGGCTGGCCCATCGTCAAGCGGATCCGGTGTCCTCGCGACGCCCATCCTGCGACCTGGCTTTACTACACCTTCGGCAGGCCGCTCTGGATCGTGGACGTCTCGTCCTGTGACGCCGACGGTTGCCAGGTTAAGATCTGGATGTACCTGGACGACGATGCCGATGTGCAGTGCGAGTCCGCGGCGGACGGCAGCTCATCTTCCCAGTAGCGGGGGAGGCGGTTGTCTCTTTAGCTTCCAGAGCTCGCACATAGGTTGTTGCCGAGGGATCGTCTAGTTGCAGACGCGTTCGGGCCGCGGGGCACAGAGTGCGCACGGGTATCCTGTCAGCTGTCGGCAACACGCCGCTGGTACGGCTGGAGCGGTTCTGCGCCCACTCCGGCTTCGAGCTCTTCGCCAAGCTGGAGTCGCTCAATCCCGGGGGCAGCTCCAAGGATCGCCCGGCTCTCGCGGTCCTGGATGCGGGGCTCAGCTCGGGCGCCATCGGGCCCGACACGGTGGTCATCGAGTCGAGCTCCGGCAACATGGGGATCGGGCTGGCCCAGGCCTGCTGCCGCTACGGCCTGCGTTTCATCTGCGTCGTCGACCCCAAGGCGTCGTCGTTCAATCTCAAGATCATGGAGCTCTATGGCGCGGAGGTCGACATGGTCCTCGCGCCCGATCCCATCTCGGGCGAGCTCTTGCAGGCGCGCCTCGAACGCGTCCAGCTCTTGCGGCGCCAGATCCCCAACTCGTTCTGGCCCAATCAGTACGCCAACGTCGAGAACGCCGGGGCCCACTACCGGACGACGATGGCGGAGATCGCCGCGGCGCTCGGCGGCAAGCTCGACGTCCTGTTCGTGGCCACCAGCACCTGCGGGACGATCCGCGGCTGCGCGGAATACGCCCGCGATCACAGCCTGGGAACGCGGATCGTCGCCGTGGACGCGGTGGGCAGCCTGATCTTCGCCGATCAGCCGGGCCGCCGCCTGATCCCCGGGCTGGGGGCCTCCATTCGGCCGCCGCTGTGCCCGCAAGACCTCGTCCATACCGTGGTCCACGTCACCGACGCCGATTGCATCGTCGGCTGCCGGCGCCTGCTGCGGACCGAGGCGATCCTGGCGGGGGGATCGTCGGGAGGGGTGATGTCCGCGGTGGACAAGCTGGCGAGCGAGATCCCGGCCGGCGCGGCCTGCGTGGCGATCCTGCCCGACCGCGGCGAGCGGTATCTCGACACCGTCTACGACGACCGCTGGGTCCGCGACCACTTCGGCGATCTGGATCTCGCCGGGGCGCACGCCGCGGCGGAGCACCGGATCCTGGCCGGCATGGCACAGCCGGTCACCAGCGACCCCTGAGAGACCTCGAGGCAGCTCGAGAGCGACGTTTCCTGGCCGGTCAGGACGTGGCAGGAGGGACGCCCGCGCGTTCCGGCTCGGCGTCCAGCCAGGCGACAGCGCGCCAGCCGCGCGCCCGGCCCCACCAGGCGGTGAGCCCGAGCACGAGGCCCGCGGCGAATAGTGCCAGCCCGACCGTCCAGCCTCTGGGGCGGTAGAGGAGCTGGACGGAGTGCGAGCCCGGGGGCACGCGGAAGCCGAGGAAACCGCCGTTCACTTCGACGACATCGGCCACCCTGCCGTCGATGCGGGCCTGCCAGCCCGGCACGTAACTGACGCTCGAGACCACGAGGCCGCCGGTCGCGGTCTCGACGGCGAGGTGGAAGCCGTTGCCGCGGGGCTCGACGTCGCGGACCTCGCCGGCCTGCGGGACGGCGGACGGCGGAGACGGCGGAGGGCCGCCGGCACCGGCCGCCGCCGCCACCTCGGCGGCGTCCCGGAAGTCCTCGCCATGCATCGCCGCCTCCTGCGCCTGGGCCGGGTCCGGGAAGGTCTCGACCGTGCGCGGCATGAAGAAGAGCGGCAGCGCCCCCGGGTTCTCCCAGACCCTGCCGCCTTTGCCCTCGAAGACCAGCCGCCACGGCGGCGGCAGATCCCGCTCGTGCGAGGTCCCCATGAACCTGACGGCGAGGAAGTCGTGTGCCGCCGCGTCGGGCTCCGGCAGCGTCTCGCCGATGTTCTGGTAGAAGCGGCGGCGGTGCCCGAGCCACCAGCCAACCATGCGCGCCGCGTCCTCCGGGCGCATCGGATCGTAGCCGCGCGGGTCCCACAGGCCGTACAGCGCGTTGAGGTTCGGTGGCAGGTCGAAGTCCTCGCAGGACACCCGGAAGGGCGCGGGCGCCTGCTCCTGCCGCTGCATCAGGTAGGCGATGGTCGGCGGCGGCGCCAGGTCCAGACGCGCCGGCACCGCCGGATGGTAGCGGACGCCGAGCAGAAAGAGGTCAAGGGTCACGGCCGCCACCGCCAGCGGCGCGAACCGCCGCCGCAGCCGCGGCACCAGCAGCGCGGCCAGGACCAGGGCGGCGCCGGCGAGGGTCGCGATCCACCACACCCGCGGCCAGGCCGAGCCGGAGGCGGCCGCGGCGGTGCCCGGGCCGCCGGCCGCCGCGACCGGGGGCGGCGCCAGCCCGAGGCCGATTCCGGCCGCCAGGATGAGCGCCGCCGCCACGGCGCGCGGCACGCGCCGGCCGGCGATCTGCTCGAGCGCCAGGCCGGCGGCGAGCGCCACCGCCAGCACCCAGAGCTCGCGCAGCCGCCCGTGCGCCCCGGGGCCGATCACCGGTAGCCGCAACACGATCTCGAAGAGCGGCGGCAGGCGTAGCGCGACGAGGAGCGCCGCCGCCCCGCCGAGCAGCAGCAGCAGCGGCCGCTCGCGCAACGCCAGCGCGCCGGCCAGCGCCAGCGCGAGCGCCAGCAGGCCGGCATACTCGCTGCAGATCTCGTTGAAGCTCCACTTGGCGCCGTAGGTGCCGTCCGGCGGACTGCCCATGGCGAGCGGCGCGAACGCCGGCAGCAGGAAGCGCGCCGTAAACGGCGGCGGCTGGAAGTTCTCAGGGGAACGTTGCAGGGCGCTGCCGCGCACGCTCCCGGGGATGGTTTCCCAAAGCGGCAGCAGCGCCGGTGCGGCAAGCGCGGCGCTGAGCCCGGCGGCGGCCGCCAGCCGCGCCAGAAACCGCCGGCGCCCCGGCCGGCGCGCCAGGAGCAGCGCGGCGACCACCGCCGCCGCGGCGAGGCCGGCGTGCGCCATGGTCTCGGGGTGGCCGGAGAGGGCCAGACCCAGGGCGCAGGCGACCAGCCCGATCTGGGCTCGCGGCGCGCCGTCGCGCACCAGCAGGATGCCCAGCAGCAGCCCCGGCACGAAGGCAGCCGCCATGCCCGGCGTGTCGTAGATCCACACCACGGCGTAGCTCGACAGCCCCGCCGCGACCGCTCCCAGCGCCGCGCCCCATGGCCCGGCGCCCAGCCGCAGCAGCAGGGCATGCACGGTCAGCAGGCCGAGCAGGATCTGCCAGGCGGCGGCGACGGTGAGCGCGCGCAGCGGCACGAGCGGCAGGGCAAGCAGGTGCAGGGGCGCGAACGGCGCCGACTGCCCGTTGCCCAGCAGCGGCTGGCCGGTGCCCAGCTCGTGCGCCCAGAGCGGCGCCTCGCCGGCCAGCAGACGCTGGCGCACCAGCACGTGGAACGGCAGCTGCTCGAGCAGGGTGTCCGCCTGGAAGAAGTTGCGCGGCGCGTCACTCGGGGCGACCAGGTCGCTGAACGGCAGCCACTCGTAGGCGAGGTCGGTCGGCACCTGCAGCGCGCCGGTCAGCAAGGGCGCCGCAAAGAACGCCGTGGTCAACGCCACGTATGCCAGGGCGGCGCGGAGCGGGAAGCCCGGCCGCCACCAGCGCAGCGCCGCGACCAGCAGGGCACAACCCGCCAGGAACACGGCAAGAGCGGCGGCGGCGGAGTGCACGAACGGAATGGTAGTATACGCAGCGTCCCAGACCCCCAGATCGCCGAGAAACCCGGCACACACCCGACCACGTCTAAGGATGATTCCCGTCTTCACTCCCTGGCTGCCCGAGAGCGCTCGGCGGTACGTGCTCGACTGCGTCGACTCGGGCTGGATCTCGTCGCTCGGCGAGTACGTGCCGCGCTTCGAGGCCGAGCTCGCCCGCTTCTGCGAGGCGCGTCACGCCGTCGCCACCGCCAACGGCACGGTGGCATTGCACCTGGCGCTTGCCGTGCTCGGCATCGGGCCCGGCGACGAGGTGCTCGTCCCGGACCTCACGTTCATCGCCACCGCCAATGCCGTGCGCTACACCGGCGCGACGCCGGTGCTGGTGGACGTCGATCCGCGCACCTGGGGCATCGACCCCGAGGCGGCGCGGCGTCAGCTCACGCCGCGCACCCGCGCCATCCTGCCGGTGCACCTGTACGGCCGGCCGGCCGACCTCGACGCGCTGTTCGAGCTCGCCGGCGAGCACGGCCTCGAGGTGATCGAGGACGCCGCCGAGGCGCACGGCGCCCGCTACAAGGGCCGGCGGGTCGGGGCGCTCGGCCGCATCGGCGCGTTCTCGTTCTACGGCAACAAGATCTTCACCACCGGCGAGGGCGGCGCGGTGGTCACCAACGACGCCCGGCTCGCCGAGCGCGCAGCCTTTCTGCGCGACCACGCCATGGACCCGCGGCGCCGCTACTACCACCCGGAGATCGGCTTCAACTACCGCATGACCAACATCCAGGCCGCCCTGGGCTGCTCGCAGCTCGAGCATGCCGAGGAGATCCTAAGGCGGCGGCAGGCACTGTCGCAGGCCTATGACGCGGGCCTTGCCGGAATCCCGGGCCTCGCCTGGCCGGTGCCGCAGCCGTGGGAGGAAAGCGTCTGCTGGATGTACTCGGTGCTGATCGAACCGGCATTCGGGCTCGACCGCGACGCCGTCGCCGCCGGCCTGCGCGCGCGCGGCGTCGACTCCCGGCCTTTCTTCGTGCCGCTCCATGAGCAGCCGCCCTACCTCGCCGGCGGCGCCTCCTTGGACCCGGGGGGACTGGGTGCCGGGTTCCCGGTGGCCGGCGCGCTGTCGCGCCAGGGCATCAACCTGCCGTCGGGCACGGCGCTCACCCCGGCCGAGGTCGCCACGGTGTGCGCGGCGCTGCGGGAGCTGGCGAACGCCGCAGCGTGATCTCGGTCATCCTGCCGACCTACAACGAGCGCGAGGGCATCGCCGAGCTGGTGGCGGAGATCCTGGCGGTGACCCGCCGGGCGCACCTCCCGGTCGAGGTGCTGGTGGTCGACGACGACTCGCCCGACGGCACCGCCGCCGCCGCCGAGGAAGCGTTCCGCGGCGACCCCGCGGTGCGGGTGCTGGTGCGGCGCGGCGAGCGCGGCCTGGCCGGCGCCATCTGGCGCGGCTTCCAGGAGGCGCGCGGCGACACGCTGGTGGTGATGGACTCCGACGGCAATCACGACCCGGCGCTGGTGCCGCTGATGGTGCGCTGCGCCGACGACTTCGACGTGGTGATCGGCTCGCGCTACGTGCTGGGCGGCGGCATGCTCACCTCCGCCTTCCGCTACTGGGCGTCGTACGCCTTCAACGTCTTCATCCGCATCGCGCTCGCGCAGCGCATCCACGACAACCTCTCCGGTTACCTCGCCTTTCGCCGCGGCCTGCTCGAGCGGCTCGACGCCGCGGCGATCTTCTACGGCTATGGCGACTATGCGATCCGCCTGCTGTGGCAGGTGGTGCGCGGCGGCGGCCGGGTGCTGGAGATCCCCACCGTCTACCGCTTCCGCAAGGGCGGCGAGTCGAAGACCCGCTTCCTGGCGTATTTCTGGACCTACGCCGCCTCCGTCTTCCGGCTGCGCTTTACCAGGCGATAGCGGCCGTCCGACCGGAGCCGACACCCAAAACCACTGCACCGCCGAGAGAGAGACGACCGCACGGCCGACCGCATGTCTGGGTCCTCTCGGTTACGATAGGAGGCAATGAGCATGAAGATTGCGCAGCTTTACTCGCTCATCGAAGAGGTGAGGGCGAGCAAGGGTTTCGTCCAGGAGGGAGCGTACTCGCCGCTGGCTGAGACCACCGAGACCACCAACGAGTACTGCTTGTTCCTCAAGCCCGAGCTCACCGAGGTGGCGCCTGAAGTCTTCGCCAAGGTCGCCCAGCTGATCGACCAGCACCTCCAGGATTTCGGCCAGCAGGTGGTGATGGCGGCCGCGCTGGAGGCTGCCTACATCGGACGCCACCGGATCGCGGAGCAGCATTACGGCGTCATCAACCAGGTGTCCGAGCACGGAGAGCGCGCCCTCTCGCAGGAAGCGCGGGAGAAGCTGGCGGCAGATTTCCCGGACGTCAAGGCCGGCCGCTACCAGTTGCTGGGCGGTCACGAGTTCCTTCGCCGTTACCCCTTCTTCACTCCCGAGGCGCTGGCCGTCTTCCACGACAACCTGGAAAACCACAAGCTGGCGCCGGGCACGCATTGCGTCAAAGCCGTCGTGCGCGGCGCGCAGGTGCTGCTGTTCAACGGCTTCCACCCCGAGCAGCTGCTCTACTTCACGACGCCCGGAACCGTTATCCTGGCCCTGATCGTGCGCTCCCGGGCCAGCTGGAAGAGCATCCGGCAGGAGCTGGCCGGGGCGACCAATCCGGCCAGGGCCGCCGCCGGCTCGATCCGCGGCGCGCTCTATCAACGCCGGCAGGAGCTGGGCCTCGCCGAGGTGAGCTCCGGCCGCAACGGCGTCCACGTCTCGGCGGGCCCGCTCGAAGGCATGGTCGAGGTCTGCCGCTACGTCAGCAACTTCGACGACCCGGCCAGAGTGATCCAGCCGGAGGACACGACCTTCGGCTGGCTGCTGCGGCGCTCAGGGTTCGACGCCGCGGCGGTGCGCCGCCTCGCCGGCAACCCGACGGTCGAGCACGGGGGCCGGCGCGTCTCGCTCTTCGATCTCACCGAGGAGCTGGACGCGGCGCCGGCGCTCGAGCGCATTCGCGAAGCCGCGTTCGGCTGAGGAGCCGCGTCGGCGCGAACGGCATGAGCACGAGCCGCCCGGGCCAGCCGCGCACGATGCTCGGGGAACAAGCCGCCAAGGGGACTCCCGCGATTCCCGAGAAATGGGGACCGGCGTTGCCGCGGCTCGAATGGGCTGCGGCGGCGCTGCTCGGCGTGCTCTCCGTGTGGGTGCACGGCCAGCGGCTGGCGCATGCCGGCGGGCTGTGGCGGGATGAAGCGGCGGCGGTGCGGCTGGCGACGCTGCCCTCGCTGCGCGCCGTCTGGCGGCTGTTCCCGCACGAAGCCTTTCCGCTGGCGGTGCCGCTGGCGATCCGGTCCTTCGTCCGGGTAGCCGGCGACGGCGACGCCGCCTTGCGCATCTTCGGGATGCTGGTCGGCATCGCCATCGCCGCGGCGCTGTGGGTGAGCGCGCGGGCGGCCGGCGACACCCTGCCGCTGCTGTCGCTCGCCCTGCTCGCCGGCAACGCCCCGTTCGTCGTGTTCGGCGATTCGCTGCGCGGCTACGGCCTGGGCAGCCTCTGCGTCGTGCTCGGCTTCGCGGCGCTGGCGCGCCTGCTGCGGCGCCCGGGGCCGGGGGCGGCCACGGCCGCCCTGATCGCCCTGGTCGGCGCGGTCCAGTGCCTGCTCGGCAACATGGCGCTGGTCGCGGCGCTCTGCGCGGCGGCGGCGCTGGCCTCGCTGGTGCCGCCGGCCGCCGGACGGCGGGAAGGGCGGCGCACCGCCTGGGTGGCGGTCAACGCCGGGCTCGCGGCGGCGCTGTCGCTGCTGCCCTATGCGCCGTCTCTCGGCGCGGCCCGCGCCTGGAGCGAAGTGGTCGTCTACCGCCCCGATCTGCGGCAGATCGTGAGGGTGCTGGCGGCGACGCTCGCGCCGGCCGGCGCGGCCTGGGCGGCGCTGGCCGCGCTCGCCGTGGCCGGGACGGCCTGGACGCTGGCGGATCGCCGGCGCCGGAGCGGCGACCCGGCGGCCGCCGCGCCGGTGCCGGCAGGCGCAGCGCCGGACCAAGCCGAGACGGACGCGCCCGTGCCGCCGGACGGCACGCCTGGTCCGGCCGAGGGCGGCGGTGCCGGGGTGACGGCACCCGCCGCGCCGCGCCTGGCCGAGGGCCTTGCGGCGGTGGTGCCGGCTCCCGCCGCCGGAGTGTTGCTGTTCGCGGTCCTGGCGCTGGTGCTCGGGGCCGCGGCCCAGCTGCTGTTCCAGGACCTCCTGGGCTACACGCCGCGCGCCTGGTACGACCTGCCGCTGCTCGCCTTGATCGCCGTCGCCCTCGAGCCGCTGGCCGCCGCGCTGTGCCGCCGGCCGCTGGCCCGCCTGGCGCGGGTCGTCCTTGCCGTGGCGCTGGCCGCCGCCATGCTGCCGTACGAGCTGCCGTTCCTGCGCTTGCGGATGACCAATGCCGACCTGATTGCCCGGCGGCTGGCGAGCGTCGCCGGCCCCGACGATCTCGTGGTCGTCTCTCCCTGGTACTTCGGCATCAGCTTCAACCGCTACTACGGCGGGCCGGCGAGCTGGATGACCCTGCCGGACCTGCCGGACCACCAGGTCCACCGCTACGACCTGGTCAAGGCCAGGCTCGCGTCCCCCCGTCCCATCGAGGACGTGCTCGATGCCGTCCGCCGCACCCTCGTCGGCGGCCACCGCGTTTGGCTGGTCGGGCAGCTCCGCTTCCCGCCGCCCGGCCAGGCGCCGCCGGTCCTGCAGCCGGCCCCCGGAGGCGCCGCCGGCTGGCACGACCTTCCCTACGTCGAGTCCTGGTCGATGCAGCTCGGCGCGCTGCTGCGCGACCATGCCGCCGCCCTCACCCGCGTGCCGGCGCCGTCGCCCGATCCGATCAGCCCGCTCGAGCGAATGACCCTGGCGGTCGCCGCCGGCTGGCGCTCCTGA
>DASZHY010000185.1:0-6003 GCA_035949675.1 Thermoanaerobaculia bacterium | reverse complement strand
GACGGAAAGTGCAACAGAGAGCAGACCGCCCGGCCTTCGGGTCGGGTAAGGGTGAAACGGTGCGGTAAGAGCGCACCGCTCCGCCGGCGACGGCGGAGGCACGGCAAACCCCATGCGGAGCAAGACCAAATAGGGGAGCGGCATGCGGGCTGCCCGTCCCGCCCTCGGTCGGCCTGGCCGGCCGGGGCCGTTTCCGGGTAGGTTGCTCGAGACCGGCGGCAACGCCGGTCCTAGAGGAATGACCGCTAGCCGGCGCAGCGTCGCCGGCGACACAGAACTCGGCTTACGGACCTCTCCGGCGCTTTGATCGCAACCTCTCTCTCGACGGTTCGTCTGCCTCCGCCCGCCGGTCCGGGTGACCGCGTCGGCGTTGCGGCACTCTCCGGGCCGGTCGACCCCGAGCGGCTCGAACAGGGGCTCGCGGCCCTGCGCGGCCTGGGTTTCGAGCCCGTGCTGGCCGACAACGCGGCCTCGCGGGTGGGGCTGTTCGCGGGCGGCGACGCCGCGCGCCTCGCCGCCTTTCACCGCCTGGCTGCCGATCGGGACCTGCCAGCCATCCTGTTCACCCGCGGCGGCCACGGGCTGCTGCGCGTGCTGCCGGGGATCGACTGGGAGCTCTTGCGGCGGCGGCCGCGCGCCTACGTCGGCTACTCCGACCTCACGCCTTTCCTGCTGGCGGTGGTGCGCCGGCTGGGGTTGGCCGCGTTCCATGGACCGCTGGTGGGAGGGGAGCTGGCGCGCGGCCTGACCGGCGGCGAGGAAGAGTCGCTGCTCGGGGCGCTCGGCGGCCGCTATCCGATCGAGCTGCCGCTGGGCGGCTGGCTGGGCGACGGCCGCGAGAGAGCGGCGGCCGGCCCGCTGCTCGGCGGCAACCTGAGCCTGCTGACGGCGACCCTGGGCACCAGCTGGTTCCCCGAGCTGAGCGGCGCCGTGGTGTTCCTGGAGGACGTCAACGAGCCGCCGTACAAGATCGACCGCATGTTGACCCACCTGGCCCTGTCGGGTAATCTGGATCGCATCGGCGGGATGATCATCGGTCATCTCGATGGCAGCGATGGCCTTGCCGGCGCTGCCGGCTCTACTGGCTCCACTGGCTCCAGTCATAGCGCCCGTCCCGCCGGGGACCCTGGACGAGCGGGGGTGGAGTTGATCGCCGACAATCTCCGCAGCTTTCGGTGGCCCCTTGCCTGGGGGCTCGCCTCCGGGCATCGGTCTCCCAACCTGACGCTTCCCCTCGGGCTGTCCGCTCGTCTCCCTGGCTCCGCTGACTCCGCTGGCTCCAGTCACCCGGCTGGCCCCGCCGGCCCCGCCGGCCCCGCTGGCTCAGATGCCGCCGCCAGTCCACGGCTGACGCTCGCCGTCGGTTGAGCGACCCTCATGAACAATCCTGTCTTCAAGACCACGGGCAACCCGCCCTCGGGCAACCCGCCGCGCAAAGGCTTCGGCGCGGTGACCGTGGAGTTTGGCGCCGGCGAGACGATCTTCCGCGAGGGTGACCTCGGCACCGAGATGTACATCATCAACGAGGGCAAGGTGGAGATCCTCAATCGCATGGGCGAGGAGGACCGGGTGCTGGCGGTGCTCGAAAAGGGAGACTTCTTTGGCGAGATGTCGGTGCTCGAGGACCTGCCGCGGGCGGCCACGGCGCGGGCGTTGACCGACGCGCGCCTGCTGCAGATCAACGGCTCGACGTTCGACCAGATGCTGCAGGGCAACCCCGAGATCGCGGTGCGCATGATGCGCAAGCTGTCGCGGCGCCTGCGCGAGACCGACGAGCTGCTGAAGACCTCCTTCGGCAGCCGAGTGTCGCCGATCTCGAGCGAGATCCCGAGCCTGGCGGCGCAGCGCCCTGCCGAGGGTCCGGAGAAGCTGGTGCATATCGCCTCGGGGATGGAGTTCCCGCTCGCCCTGGGTCCCGAGACCACGGTCGGCCGGCGCGACCCGGTGACCGGCATCTTCCCCGACATCGACCTGACGCCGGTCGACAGCCAGCGCTCGGTGTCGCGGCGCCACGCCAAGATCTACCGGCGGGGAGCGAAGTTCTTCCTCGCCGAGGAGATCGGCACCATGAACAGCACCTTCCTCAATGGCAACAGGCTCGAGACCGGGGTGCCGGGGGAGATCAACCCCGGCGCCGAGCTGCGTTTCGGCGTCGTCGTGCTGCGGCTCGAGGTCCCCTGAGCCGGGAGCCGAGCGGCGGCGCCCTGCGGGTGCTGCTGGTCGCCAATACCCTGCCGCCGCGCGACGTTTCCGGGGTCGGAGAACAGGTGCTACAGTTGGCCGCCGGCCTGCGGCAGGAGGGTGCCGAGGTGGAGATCCTCGGGCGTGGGCCGGGCGGGGTCGCCGGCCCGAAGGTGTTTTTTCCGCTCTTCGCGGTGCCTGCCGTCTGGCGGGCGCTGCGCCGGTTTCGCCCTCACGTGGTGCAAGTCCACGAGTCGGACGGCGGTCTGGCCGCGCTGCTGGTGGCCTGGCTGGCGCCGAGCTGCAACCCGCGGCCGCGCCTCGCCGCGCTGCTGCAGGTGAGCTACCGCGAGGAGCGCCGGGCGGTGCGGCCGCTGCGCTGGGGTCACCAGGTGCTCGGGCTGCCGTCGGCGGTCGAGCTGCGGTTTCGCCGCTACAAGGCGCCGCTGCATATCGCGCTCGGCTGGCTGACGGTGCGGGTGGCGGACCGCGTGCTGGCGCCGAGCGCCGCCACGGCCGCCGAGCTGCGGCGCGACTACCGGATTGGCGAGGTGGCGGTGGTGCCGAACGCCATGGCTGAGGCAACGGAGGCGGCGGAGGCGGCAGAGGCGGCAGAGGCGGCAGAGGCGAACGGGGAGGCCGCGGGGGGAGCGCCGGCCGGCGGGATCGGGGATGCGCTGGCTGGTGGGATCGGAAAGGCGCCGGCCGGCGGTGATGCGGCGGCGCCGGCAGTCGCGAGCGCCGAGCCGGCGGCAGGCTACCTGCTGGTGGTCGGGCGCCTGCGCATCCGCAAGGGCGTGGACGTGCTGCTCGCGGCGATGCCCGAGCTGCTGCGGCGTCATCCCGCGGCGCGGCTGCTGATCGCCGGCGACGGCGAGCACCGGGCGTCGCTCGAGCGTGCGGCGGCGGCGCTCGGGCTCGGCGAGGCGGCGAGCTTCCTGGGAAGGGCGGACGGGGGGCGGGTGCGCAGGTTGCTGCGGGGCGCCGCGGCGCTGGTGGTACCCTCCATCTACGAGGGCATGCCGCTGGTCGTCCTGGAAGCCATGGAGGCGGCGGTGCCGGTCGTCGCCAGCCGCGTCTCCGGCATCCCCGAGGTGGTCGAGGACGGGCTCACCGGCTGGCTGGTGCCGGCGGAGGAGCCGGCGGCGCTGGCGATGGCCCTGGCGGCGGCGCTCGACGATCCGGGCGAGGCGCGGCGGCGCGGGGCGGCCGGCCGGCAGCGGCTGCGGCAGCGCTTCCGGCCGGCGAACGCGGCGCGGCACTGGCGGCAAGCGGTGCTCGGCGGCGCCGACTGAGGGGTCCCGTCGCGGCGTCTCGGCTCGTCGTTGCGAGCGAGCCCGAGATGGCGGCGAAGGCCGGGATGGTTGCGATGGGCGTGATCAGCGCCTTGCAGCAACTGGCTCGAGATGCTGGCTGGCGATAGGAGGAGAAGCGCGGCAATGATGATGGGGCGCGCCTTGCTGGTCCTGGGGTTGCTGGGCACCGCCGGCTTGATCGCCACGGCGGTGCTTGGCTATGGCGTGGGCGGCGGGGCCTCCGACGCCCAGGTGCGGGGACACGTGCTGCTGGGCCTGGCGGCCGCCATGGTGCTGATGTTCTCGCACACCTGGATCGTCCTGTACCTGCTGGCGACCGGCAAGGTGATCTCGCGCGTGGTCCAGGAGCGGGGTATCGACCAGGAGCTGCTCGAGCAGGCGCGGCGGCTGCGGCTGCGCGCCATTCCCTGGCTGCTCGCGGCGCTTGCCGCGGTGGCCGCCACCTTCCTCACCGGCGGTGGCGCGCTATCCGCCTCGGTGCCGGTGTGGCTCCACCACGCGCTGTTCTACCTCACGCTCCTCCTCCAGGGCAGCGCCATGGCGGCCGAGCGGCGCGTGCTCGCCGAGCACGAGCGCCTGGCCGCCGAGATCGGCCGGCGCCTGCGGGCCGATGCGGCCTGAGCGCGAGCCGATGGCGCCGATGGCGCCGGCAGCGGGCGAAGCCGGCCCCGGCAGCGCCGCTGGCCGCCGGCAGGCCCGGCGGCGGCTCCTCGAGCCACGGGAGCCACGGGAGCCACGGGAGCCGCGGGAGCCGGCGGGCCGCGTCGCGGTGGTGCTGGTCAACTGGAACGGCGCCGCCGACACGCTCGCGACGCTGCGCTCGCTGGAGCGGTGCGCGCCTCAGGGGGCGGCGGCGGGGATGATTGCGGCGGGGACGGCGGGGGCGCTGCGCCCGATCGTGGTGGACAACGGCTCGACCGACGATTCGGTCGCGCGGCTGCGGCGCGAGCGCCCCGGTCTCGAGGTGATCGAGAGCGGCGGCAACCTTGGCTTTGCCGGCGGCAACGAGGTCGGCATCCGGCGCGCGCTGGCCGATCCCGAGGTGGCCTGGGTGCTGTTGCTTAACACCGACGTCGAGCTCGATGCCGGCTTCCTGCCGCCGCTTCTCGGGGCCTGCGCCGACCCCGGGGTGGGCGCGGCCGGCCCCAAGATCTTCTACTTCGATCCGCCGGACCGGCTGTGGGCGGCCGGCGGCCGGCTGCGCATCCGCGAGACTGTCACCGAGGAGTTCGGACGCGGCCAGCCGGACGGCCCGCGCTTCAGCCGGCCGGCCGACGTGACCTACCTCACCACCTGCTGCCTGCTCATCCCGCGCGACGCGCTCGAGCGCGTCGGGCCGCTCGATCCGGCCTACTTCATCAACGTCGACGACGCCGACTGGTGCCGGCGGGCGCTCGACGCCGGCTACCGGCTGCGCTACGTGCCTGAGAGCCGCGTCTGGCACAAGGTGGCGGCGTCGAGCGGCGGCTCCTACACGCCCGGCAAGACCTTTCACACCGCGCGCAGCAATGCCGTCTACGTGCGCCGCCACGCCGGGCCGGCCGGAATGGCCGGTTTCCTCGCCGCCAACCTGGCGGCGCTGCCGGTGGCGTGGCTGCGCGAGCTGGCGCGCGGCAACGCCGGGGCCGTGACCGCGAAGGCGCGCGGCCTGCTGCGCGGGTTGCGCGACCCGCTGCCGGCGCCGCCGCGCGGGCTGTGCGAGCCGCCGCCGGCGGCGCTGCCGGAGGGGCCGGCCCAGGGCGCCGCACGGACGGGTGGGCCAGAGCTGACGGAGCTGCGGTAGGTAGGGCGGGCCGCGCCGTACCTGGCACCGCGGCAACGCCGAGGAGGAGTCGGAGCGATGGGCACCACGCTGATGTTCACGGTCGTCGTCCAGCTCCTGCTGCTGCTGCTGTCGATCTCCGCCCACGAGGCGGCACACGCGTGGGTGGCCGCCCGCTGCGGCGACGCGACGGCGCGCCTGCTCGGCAGGGTGTCGCTCAATCCGCTGCGCCACCTCGACCCCTTCGGCTCGGTGCTGCTGCCGCTGCTGCTGGCGGGACTGCCGCTGCTCAATCCGATGCTGCAGGTGCCGGTCTTCGGCTGGGGGCGCCCGCCGCTGGTGCTGGCCAGGAACCTGCGCCGCCCCTACTGGAACTCGCTGCTGATCAGCGGCGCCGGGCCGGCGGTCAACCTGCTGCTGGCCGGTCTGGCGACGGTCGCGGTGGGAATCGCCGCGACGATCCTCGGCGGCGATGCGCGCAAGGCGGCGATGGCCACCCTGGTCTACCAGATCGACGACGGCACCGGCCGGCTCGCCGGCTTCCCGTTGATGTTCACGCTGGTCCGCCTGGCGACCATCAACGCCTTCCTGGCGGTCTTCAACCTGCTGCCGGTGCCGCCTCTGGACGGCGGCCAGATCGCCCTGCAGACGCTGCCGGTCGACTGGGCGGAGAAGCTTGCCGGCCTCCGCCCCTATGGCCTTATGATCGGCATGGCTCTCGCCATGCTCTGGGTGGTGCCGCTC
>DASZHY010000184.1:0-13748 GCA_035949675.1 Thermoanaerobaculia bacterium | reverse complement strand
GATGTTCACCCACCAGGAGGAGATGCCGTCGAGCAAGCGCCGGCCGTCGGCGGTGTAGAGATAGACCCCCTCGGCCCGCCCCACCGGCAGCGGCGGCGGCGCGGTCTGCATCTGGGGGTAGGGGTGCCAGACGTGGCGCCGGTCGGCCTCGACCCCATCGGCGAGCGGCGAGAGCGGCGGCGCCCCGAGGGCCGGGGGCGATGGCGGCAACGGACCGCTACGGCTCATGCCCCGAGCCCCCCCGGGGGCCGCCGGCGTCGCCCGCGAAGGTCCCCTGCGCGCCCTGCACGCCCCCCGTGCCCTGCCTGCCCGTGCCCAGCGTGCTCCCCGGGTCCCCCGGCCCCGCCGGGAGTGGATGGGTGGCGCCGCAGGCGGAGCAGCGGCGCGAGGCGACCCTCGATGTCGAAGTGGCGCGTCGCTGCCGCCACCTCCTCCCGGTCGACAGGCGCCAGGTATGGCAGCTCCAGGATCGTCTCGACGCCCCCGCAGCGCTGGATCGCCAGGCGGTTCTCGCGGTTGGGCGGCCCGTCGAGCACCACCCCGGCCACCGGCAGCCCCCGCGCCCGCAGCGCTTCGAGCGTCAGCAGCGTGTGGTTGATGGTGCCCAGGCCGGAGCGGGCGACCACCAGGCAGGACAGCGCGGCGCGGCGGGCCATGGCGACGAGCAGGTCGGCTTGCAGGTAGCTGGCGGCGGCCAGGCTGCCGGTCCCGGCGGCCACGCTGCCGGTACCGGCGGCGGTCGCGACGGCTGCAGCGTTGCCGGCGGCAGCGGAGCGGGCGCCCGGACGCCCGGCCGGCGGCGAGGCCTGGCTGCCGGCTGGCGGCGAGGCCTGGCCGCGGGCCGGCGGCAGGCGGAAGGGCCAGCCGCCGAGGTCGCGGCCGGCTTCGGCCCCGGCTCCGTCACTGCCGTCGTCGCCGCCGGCGTCGTCGGCGCTGTCCGCCGCCAGCGGCACCAGCAGGCCGCCGGCAGTCTCGATCACCAGGGTGCGGCCCGCCGCGCGGTGGCGATCGTAGTCGGCAAGCAGCGTCGCCGGCTCGATGCGGCGGCCCTCGAGGCGGGCAGCGAGGTGAGGCGACAGCGGCTCCTCGAACAGGTAGCTCTCGGCCAGCACGAGTGCGCGATCGCCGGCCAGCGCCTCGACTGTCGCCGTGTCGCGGCCGTCGCGGGAGCCGGTGGCGACCGGCTTCCAGTAAGCGAGCGGGATCTCGGCGCCATAGCGCGCCAGCAGCGTGGCGGCCACCACCGTCTTGCCGACGTCGGTGCCGGTGCCGACGATCACCAGGGTCAAGGCGCCTCCGCGGCGGCGTGCTCCACCGCGCCGGCGCCGGCGTTCTCGGCGCCTTTCGCGGCGCCGGCGCCGGCAGCCGCGAGCGCGGCGGCGAGCGCCTCTGCCAGGGCGTCGATCTCCGCCTCCGTATGGTCGGCGTGGACCGAGACCCGCAGCCGGGCGGTCCCCGGCGGCACCGTCGGCGGCCGGATGGCGCGTACGTCGAAGCCGAGCGCGGCGAGGTGCTCGGCGGCGGCGACCGCCCGGCCGTTGTCGCCCACCAGCAGCGGCACGATCGGCCCGGCGCCGCCGGGGCGCTCGCCGCCCAGCGCGCCGTTCTCGGCCAGACGGCGGCGCAGGCGCTCGGCGAGATCGAGCGCCCGGCGCCGCAGCCGTGGGGCCGCCGCGATGCGGTCGAGCGCCGCATCCAGCGCGTACAGCAAAACCGGCGGCGGCGCGGTGGTGAAGACGAAGGCGCGGCAGCGGTTGATCAGGTAGTCGACGAGCGGCCGCGGACCGGCGACGAAGGCGCCGGCGAAGCCCACCGCCTTGCCCAGCGTCGAGACCGCCGCCGTCACCCGCCGCTCCACGGCGAACGCCTCGCAGAGACCCGAGCCGCGCGCCTCGCCGTACAGGCCGGTGGCGTGCGCGTCGTCCACGATCAGCTCGGCGCCGTGGCGCGCCGCCAGCGCGGCGTAGCGGTCGAGCGGCGCGACGTCGCCCTCCATGCTGAACAGCGATTCGGTCACCAGGAACGTGCGCCCCTCGGGGTGCGGCCGCGCCAGCTCGCGCTCCACCGCCGCCAGGTCGAGGTGCGGGAAGATCACCCGCCGGCAGCCCGCCAGGCGCAGGCCGTCGATCAGGCTGGCGTGGTTCAGCGCGTCGGAGAGCGCGCGGTCCCGCGGCCCCAAGAGCGCGGTAAGCAGGCCGACGTTCGCCTGGTAGCCGCTCGGGAAGAGCAGCGCGGCCTCCGTCCCTTTCCAGGCGGCCAGCCGCCGCTCGAGATCGGCATGCAGCCGGGTGTGGCCGCGCAGCAGCCGCGAGGCCGGGGCGCCCAGCGGCTCGCCCGCCGGCAGCGCCGCCAGCCGGGCGAGCAACGCGGCGCGCAGCTCCGGGTCGCGGGCCAGGCCCAGGTAGTCGTTGGAGCTGAAGTCCAGGCCGGCCGCCGGCCGCAGCGAGCGCGCCAGGCCCTGGTCGGCCAGCGCCGCCAGGCGGCCGGCGAGCTCGGCGGCAAGCGTGGGTCCCACGCTCTGCCTCAGAGCGGCGACAGGCCCAGGCGCCCGAGCAGCGCCCGGTCGTGGTCCTGGCCGGGGTTGGGCGTGGTCAGCAGCCGCTCGCCGGTGAAGATCGAGTTAGCGCCGGCCAGGAAGCAGAGCGCCTGGGTTTCCGCCGACATCTCGGTGCGTCCCGCCGAGAGCCGCACGAAGCTCGCCGGCATGGTGATCCGGGCGGCCGCGATCATCCGCACCAGGTCCAGGGGATCGAGCGGCGGGCACTCCGCGAGCGGCGTGCCGGCGACGCGCACCAGGGCGTTGATCGGCACGCTCTCGGGGTGCGGGTCGAGGCGCGCCAGCACCCCGAGCATGGCGATGCGGTCGTCGCGGCTCTCGCCCATGCCCAGGATGCCGCCCGAGCACACCGTGATCCCCGCCGCGCGGACGTGCTCCAGGGTGCGCAGCCGGTCGTCGTAGGTGCGGGTGGTGATGATGCGGCCGTAGTAATCCGGGCCGGTGTCGAGGTTGTGGTTGTAGGCCGTCAGCCCGGCCTCCGCCAGGCGCTCGGCCTGCCCGCGGGTCAGCATCCCCAGCGTGCAGCAGGCCTCCAAACCCAGTGCGCGCACGCCGCGCACCATCGCCAGCACGCGTTCGAGCTCCTCGCCGTCGCGCACCTGCCGCCAGGCCGCTCCCATGCAGAAGCGTGTCGAGCCGTTGGCGCGCGCCTGCCGGGCCTTCTCGAGCACCTCGTCGAGCGGCAGCAGGCCCTGGCGCTCGACCCCCGTCTCGTAGTGCGCGCTCTGCGGGCAGTAAGCGCAGTCCTCGGGGCAGCCGCCGGTCTTGATCGACAGCAAGGTGCAGAGCTGCACCCGGGTGGGATCGTGATGCCGTCGGTGCGCCAGCTGGGCGCGAAACACCAGCTCCGGCAGCGGCAGGTCGTGGACGGCGGCGATCTCGCCGTCGCTCCAGTCGTGGCGCAGGCCGGCGGTCTGGCCACCGATCTGGCCAGCGGCCTGGCCAGCGAGCGGGCCAGCTGCCTGGCTAGCGGGCGCCACAAGCGTCTCTACGGGATTGGGCAGGTCCACCGTCGGAAGGATAGGCGCAAAGCCGAGGCAGGGGCAAGCCACGCCGCCGCCTCTGCTAGCATGCCCCCCTGAGATGAAACCAGTGCCTGTAGCAGTCCTTGGCGCCGCCGTCCTGACCATTGGCATCGGGTTCGGCGCCGGCGCCGGCACGTCCGGCGCGGCGCCGGGTTCGCCGAGTCGACCGCCTGCCGCGGCCCCCGGGCCAGCCCGCGGGGCTGGTTGGCAGGAGGTCAGCCACGCCGGCAAGTTGGCTCACGACGCCAAGGACTTCCAGAGCTATCGCGCGCACGTCAGCCGCCTGTACGAGCTCCTTTCGGGCCATCCGGACACCGTCTTGGGCATGGCCAAGGCCGAGGCTCTGCTCGGCCACACGGCCGCCGCCCTCGAATGGCTGGATGCCTACACCGCCATGGGTCTCGTCCGCGACCTCTCGGACCAGCCCGACCTCGCCAGCCTGCGCCAGGCGCCCGGTTACGCCGCCGTGCTCGCAGGTCTCGAGGCCAACAAGCGGCCGCGGTCACGCTCGGCGCACGCCTTCCTCCTGCTCGATCCGGAGCTGCTCACCGAAGACATCGCCTACGACCCGGCCGAGCGCCGCTTCTTCGTCAGCAGCATCCGCGAGGCCAAGATCGTGGCCGTCAACCAGCGCAGCGGCGCCGACCGCGACTTCGTCCCAGCCGGCCGCGACGGCGTCTGGGGCATGATGGCGCTGGCGGTCGATGCGCGGCGCGGCGTGCTCTGGGCCACCACGGCCGCCATGCCCCAGACTAAGGGATACCGTCCCGAAGACCAGGGGCACACCGCGGTGCTGCGGTACGAGCTGGCCACCGGCCGGCTGCTGAAGCGTTACGACCTGCCGCTGCCGCCCACGATGCGCCCCGCACCCGCCGGCTCCGCCGCCGGCTTCGTGCCCGTGCCGCCCGAGGAACGCCAGCGCGTGCTCGGCGACATGACCATTGCGGCCAACGGCAACGTTTTCGTTTCGGAGGCAGTCACCGGCGCCGTGTACACCATCCGGCCTGACCGCGACAATCTGGACGTTCTCGTGCCGCCGGGAGTGTTCATCTCCCCCCAGACCCCGACCGCCACGCCCGACGGCCGCCGGCTCCTGGTCGCCGATTACGTCCACGGCATCGGCATCGTCGACCTGGCCACCCACGCGGTCACCTGGATGGTCCATCGCAGGGAGGTCGCGGTCAACGGCATCGACGGTCTTTACCTCTACGGAGACTCCCTGCTGGCGGTGCAGAACGGCACCGAGCCCAACCGCGTGGTGCGCTTCTACCTCGATCGCACCCTGACCCGGGTCCTCCGCTGGGAGGTCCTGGACAGCAATTCCCCGGGACTCGGCGCGCCCACTCACGGCACGGTCGTGGGCAAGGACTTCTTCTTCCTGGCCAACAGCGGCTGGGACCGGCTGGCCGACGACGGCGCGCTCAAGCCCGGCGCCGAGCTGACACCGGCCGAAGTGCGGCGGGTGGCGCTTTAGGCCGGCGCTTCGTCCCTCATGGCTCTGGTCTTCGGGAACTAAGGAGCATGAAGCGGATTTAGCGGATTCGGAGGTCACATGAAGAAGCACGACGCTCGACGGCTCCCCTGGTTGGTCTCGCTGGTCCTGCTGCTGCTGGCGGGCATCGCCGTCGCATGTGCCCCCAGCGCCGAGGACTGCCGCGAGCTGATGCCGGTCGACTTCGGGCCTGCCGTGCCCCATCCGACCCCCGCTGCCACACGTGGCTGCAAGGCCACGAAGGACGGGGTTTCCATCCAGGTCGAGGCCGTGCGCCGCAATCTCCGCTGGGAGCGAGGCCGCGTCTGGGTCGACGGTCTGGAAGCTCCCGAGGCCGATCTCCAGTCCGCCCTCGCCGCCGCCCGGGCTCGTCACGCCGCCGCCGAGCTGGGAACCAAGGCCGGCCAGGCCGTGAAGGGTCTCAAGGACGCCGCCAGGTCCTTCCGCGACAGCTTCCGAGGCCAGCAGGAGCCCCAGAAGCCGCCGCCGCCATAGCCGCCGCCGCAACACCCCTGACCTTCGGGCGGCAGGTCGGCGGTAGGATGGAGGCATGGCAAACCAACCCACACCGCCGGAGCGCGAAGAGCACCACGAAGACGAAGAGACGCCGTCAACTGACGGACCGGACGAGATCGACGAGGTCGACGAAGCCTCGCGGGAATCCTTCCCCGCCAGCGATCCTCCCGCCTTCACTCCGCTCCACATTGGCAGCTGACAGGTGGTTACCGTCGCGCGGTCGGCCACGACTTCGCCATGATCGGTCAAGCGATCGGACGCCGCACTGCCCTGGAAGCGCTGTTCGCGCTGGCGCAGAGACAGTTCGTCTCGCCCTATGGGATCGCCTCCTACTACGCGGTCACCGGCGACAACGACCGGGCGCTCGACTGGCTGGGCAGGGCCTACGCCGAGCGCGATGGAACACTGGTGTGGCTCAAGGTGCACCCGCGGCTAGACGGGCTGTGGGGCGAGTCGCGGTTTCGCGATCTGCTCGCCCGGATGCGACTCGATTCCTGAGGCGGAGCTAGACACGACTCGATGTGAAGTTCCGCGGGACGGCAACGGCCGGCTCGGACCAGACGATCTTTATGCCAAATTGAATCGCTTCTTCACTTCATCGTGGGACCGGGTGCGTCCCGCGGAGATGGCCTGTTCACCGTCAGCGATCTTCTGGCGGACATAGACCTCGTACATCACCTGGTCCAAGGTGGCGCTATCCGGAAGCTGTTCAGCAAGCTTGCGAACCTCGTCCTTGACAGTGCTCATAAGAGAATCCTATCCCCAAGTCCGCCATTGCAGTGCCCTCATTCTTGGCGAGACTTCAGGATCACCCCTCAGGCGCACGCCCAAGCTTTCCGAGGTCCCAACTTACGGCCAGCTTGCGCCTGCCGCTTCTCGCGCAGCCTGAACCGACTCCCTCCTTTCGCTCGGCGATTTCTCACGTCCGAGCGCTATCATGCGCGTTTCGACATATTGGGAAGGGGCTACGGGATGACTATGAAGGAAGCGATCGAGCAATTCCTGTTCCACTGCCGCTACGAGAAGAACCTCAGCCCCAAGACCCTCAAGGCCTATTCGATCGACCTCCGCCAAGTCTCCGAATTCCTGGCGGCCAACCTCCCGGCAACCCACCTCGAAGCCATCGACAAGGCCGCCCTCCGCCTCTACATCAAGACACTCTTCACCGGCCTGGCCGAGAAGAGCGTCAAGCGAAAGGTAGCCTCCCTGAAGGCCCTCTTCCACTTCCTGGAGCGAGAAGATCTCATAACCATCAACCCCTTCCGCAAGATGGATGTCCGAATCAAGGAAACGAGGCGTCTTCCCCGGGGTCTCTCCCTCCTCGAGCTCAAGTGCCTGTTCCAGCACGTGTACCAGGTCAAGAAAACCACTCCAGGCCCTCGGTACCGGGCCCTAGTCCGAGACATTGCCGTCCTGGAGACCCTCTTCGCCACGGGAGCACGGGTTGCAGAGGTCTGCCACCTCCGCTTGGAGGACGTGGACCTAAACCAAGGCCGCATCCGAATCCTCGGCAAGGGAGCCCGCGAGCGCCTCCTTCAGCTGCCGGATCAGGACGCCCTGGCCGCCCTACTCGATTACCATGCGTTGTGGCTAGACCCTACACCCTCCAACGCGTTCTTCTTCCACAATCGCCTCGGCCGCCGCCTCTCCGAGCAGTCCGTTCGCTCCATGCTACGCCGTCACGCGGTCCAGGCCGGCTTGGTCCTACACCTGACCCCTCACATGCTCCGCCACTCAGTAGCGACTCTCCTACTTGAGCAGGGAGTCGACATCCGCTATATCCAGCATTTTCTGGGACATAGCTCAATAACGACTACCCAGATCTATACCGCAGTTCACGATAATAGCCAAACAAGCATGCTCATCAGAAAGCACCCTCGGCACTTGCTCGGCTGAGTTGTCGCTCGATGGCTCTTCCAAAGATGGAGAGCATCTGCTATACTTAGTGTACCTCGGCCATGCGCAAAGCCTACTGTGATGGCGACAGATAACTAGGAATTATCCGCGGCGGGACGCCAAGTGTCAAAATTTGATTATGTCGTTAATCTAAGCCTCAGCCTCGTGCTGATCATCGGCGGCTATCAATTCTACTTCTGGTGCCAAAGGAACCATAGAAGTCCTCGGACTTTCTATTTTATGATTGACCATCGCTTCCGCCGACGTCCGGGATGGATATGGATTTATAGCGGACTCTATTATCCAGTAATAATTCTAACAGTTGTTGCCACGAACTCAATGCGCTTGTTTAACTATACCGCGTTTAGCTATTTGATCTTACTGGCATTACAAATGCTCTTTTTTATCTTCTACCCTGTAGCCGTTCCCGAGGATTGGAGGCCTCTCGCCACGCCTACGAGCATCTCGGACAGGTTTTTGCAGTTGGTTCACCGATATGACGCCCGATCTAACTGTTTTCCGAGCATGCATGTAAGCGTAGCAACTCTCACGGCCTTCCATCTACGAGCGAACACGGTATTTGGAAGCTGGTCGTTCTTATTCCCCGTACTGATTGGAGCGAGTGCCATAATGACAAAGCAGCATTACCTAGTTGATATCCCGGCTGGAATGCTGTTGGGTGGGTTCTCCTATTGGCTGCTGCGATTTATATATTAGCCGGTATTCAAAATAACTCACGGCGAGCTAAAGCCGAGTGCTTCTATTACTAGTGGTGCAACTTTTGTTGCCAATGGAGCCAATACCCCGATCATATAGGTGCCCGCGCGAACTAGCGTGGCCGTCGGCAGTGGCCAAGCCGGCGTGGTCGACAGCCAAGTTCCTATTTCGCGCGCCGCCACTATCTGCTCTAATGACTCCTTGTAGGAACCCGCGTCCCACAGCGCGCTACCTCCCTCGTCTAGCCCGCACTGTTTCTTAAACGCCGCCAAAGCATGGGCGTGCAGTTCCCTTCTTTTTTCCTTCATTAGATGGTGCAAATGCAGTACAGGAAGCAGGAATAGAGGAAAGGCTATCGCGGCATAAACGGCGATTGCCCATAGCCGCCTACTCTCATGTATCTTAAAGATTAAGATGTCATAGACAAAGAACAATATGAAAGCGATAAATAGAAGCGCCATGGCTTGGAGGAAATCAAGGGCCGGTTCCGCCAAGGCCCTCAAGCCTCCAGACTGGTCCTCATGCAAGGGGTCATAGGAAATAGCGGCCGGCCCCAATTTTAAAATGGTGCAAGTAAAAATAAGCTGCTCTGCGACGCCCTTAATAAGGTAGTACAAGATTACAGTTGTCCAGAGAAATGCTAACCAGCCAGTGACTGTTATTAGCCTACTTCCGTCGGCTCTGATCGCGACTATGGCATCGAAATAAGTACCCCGCAAGAAGCCCTGAAAGTATAGGGCGATCGTGATGGCGGCCGCCATCATGCATCCAATGGTCTCTGGGAGCCTGACTCTTCGTACTTTAATACCGTATGGTCGCAGTTGTGCCGCACGTTCGGTGGCTCGCAGCAGATACATGATCATCAAGGGGTTGAGGATCGCAAAATCGATGAGCGTTGAGAAATTGAACCACAGCGGATGGATAGTATATGTAACACCGTTCCAATCTACACGACCTTCGTGGACAAATCGCCCTTCGAAGCATGCAGCAGCGACTGTCGAGAGCAAGGCTATGCCGCCATAGGATGCGGCCACCTTCTTAGGAGATTCACGGATGCTTTGAGGCAACATGGCCTGCAGGGGGTCGGAGGGGCGTGCGCCTCTTGTCGCGGTGAGCATAATTCCTAGTTATCCATTTCTTGCGACGGAATTCGCCTGGCAAATCGGCGTCGACACGGCTGGCCCATCCGCAAGAATGCCAACAGCTTCGGATCGACGATGCACGGTCTGGCGTCTCAACCCCGAGGTGATCCTCTGATGCGAAGTGGGCACGCATGAGAATCTCCGCCAAGGCCCTCTTGGAGTCCGCGCCCGACCTGCCCAGGGAAGAGCGCGCTTGCGTTGAGCGGGCCGCGGCATGATCTGGTTGGCTGATTGCTCAGCGCAATTGGATTTGCGGCGTACAGCTTCAGGCATGGGTTAGAATTGGGCGCATGAGCATCTCCGCAGAGACCCTTCTTGACTCCGCCCTGAAGCTGCCCAGCGAGGACCGCGCTCGGATTGCCGCCGAGTTGATCGCCAGCCTTGATGGCATCCCTGAGGCGGGAGTCGAGGCAGCCTGGGATGCCGAGGTCGAACGCCGCGTCGCGCAGGTGGATCAGGGGGAGGTTGAGCTCCTCGATTGGAATGACGTCAAGGTCAACGTGGCGCAGGCTCTGAAGCGCCGTTGACCGCGCGCGTACGCTTCCACCCCGCTGCCCAGGACGAGCTCCGCGAGGCCGATCGTGTATTACGAAGCCGCGCGGCCGGCCCTCGGCGATCAGTTCGTCTTGAAGTGGAAGCCTATGTCGAGCGGGCTGCCACCCGAGACTTTCCGGGCACTCGCGCAGGTTCCCGTCGTGGTCCACCCTTCGTAAGCTGTTTCTGCATCGTTTCCCCGACGAGTGCATCGTCTGGGCGGTAGCCCATACCAGCCGGCGTCCAGGATTCTGGCGCAGTCGGATCTGACCTCCAGCTGGCCTTAACTTCATGCCCGCGCAACGGGTTGTGATCTTGACTTACGCCTTGATACCGCCTACATTTACGGCAGCCTCTCTGGATTCCGGGGAGATGTCAGAAGCAAGAGATTCCAATAATGGCGCGAGCTAGGGCTGGGGGGAAAGAGACTGGATGGCCATGAACCTGGTCCCTAGCGGCGGCTCCGGCCCCACGAAACCGACGGCGAAGGCCGGCCGGCGACAGCGGCGCCACCCGGCCCCCCCTCCTCCTTACGTGGAGCTCCACGGGGCCTCGGCTTTCTCCTTCCTCCGGGGTGCCTCTCTGCCCGAAGATTTGATGGAGCGGGCGGCGGAGGTGGAGCTGCCGGCCGTGGCTCTGGTGGACGTGAACGGAGTCTATGGGGCCCCCCGGTTCTACCAGGCGGCCCGGCGAACGGGGGTCCGGGCACTGGTGGGGGCGGAAGTGGTGCTCTCGCCAGAGGCTTTCTTTGCCTGGGGCGAGGGGACCCGCGGACTTCGCGAAGCTCTTCGGCGGGCCGGAAAGAGGGGCCCCCTGGGACTGGTGCCGGAACCTCCTTCCTGGTCGACCGCAACCGTCCCCCTGGTCAACGCCGCGGACCCCACCCTGCCAGCCCGGGAACGGGCCCGACGGGGAGAACGGGCTCGGGGAGGGCAGAAAACTCGGGTAGCTCGGGGCAGCCGCGCCACCCCAGGCACCCGGGACGCCCCAGGCGCTCCAGGCACCCCGGGCGTGGGCCTGGGCGCCCTTGGCGAGGACGACTCGGGAGCGGACGACCTCGCTCCCCGGGTCACCTTGCTGGTGGAGAGCCGGGCCGGGTACCGAAACCTCTGCCGGCTGCTCTCGGCGGCGGCGGGGGGGCGGTTGAAGGGGGAGGCCCGGGCTTCCTGGGAGCTGATCGCGGAGCACTCGGCCGGACTCCATTGCCTGACCGGGGGGGCGGAAGGACCCCTCGCCCGGGCCCTGCGGGCGGGAGGAAGCGCCGGCGGGATGGAGGCGGCCCGCAAGGTGCTGGGACGGATGGCGGCGATCTTTCCGGGGCGGCTGCACGTGGAGCTGCAACGGCACCGGATCCGGGAGGAGGAGCACCGCAACCGGGCGCTCGTCGACCTGGCTCGGGGGATGCGGCTGCCCCTGGTGGCCAGCAACGGGGTGCGTTATGCGCGCGCCGAGGACAAGGCGCTAGAGGATGTGCTGACGGCGATCCGTTGCCATACCACCCTCGACGCGGCGGGACGGCTGCTGGAATGCCACCGGGAGCGGCACCTCAAGGGGGCGGCGGAGATGCGGCTGCTGTTCGCCGACCTGCCCGAGGCGGTCGCGGCCACGGGGGAGCTGGCGCAACGGCTGGACTTCACCCTGGCGGACCTCGGATACCGCTTCCCGTCCTATCCCCTGCCGCCCGGCGAGACGCCGTCCTCCTACCTGCGCCATGTGACCTGGAACGGCGCGCGGGCGCGCTTCCGGCCGCTCAGCGGCAAGGCCCAGGCCCAGATCCAGAAGGAGCTGAACCTGATCGAGAAGCTCGATCTGGCCGGGTACTTCCTGATCGTCTGGGACATCGTCCGCTTCTGCCTGGACAACAACATCCTGGTGCAGGGACGCGGCTCGGCGGCCAACAGCGCGGTCTGCTATGCGCTGTCGATCACCGCCGTCGACCCGGTGAAGATGGACCTGCTGTTCGAGCGCTTCCTCTCCGAGGAGCGCGGCGAGTGGCCGGACATCGACCTGGACCTGCCCTCGGGCGACCAGCGCGAGCGGGTCATCCAGCACGTCTACCGGCGCTACGGCCCGCACGGCGCGGCGATGACCGCCAACGTCATCACCTACCGCGACCGCTCGGCCACCCGCGAGGTGGCGAAGGCGTTCGGCTATTCCTCCGAGCAGATCGACAAGCTCGCCGGCCAGCTCGGCAGCTTCACCTACGACCTCGCCCGCGGCGACCCCAAGTCGTTCGTGGCCGAGCTCGGCGCCGCCGGCTTCGACCCCGACGAGCCGCGCATCCAGCGCTTCGCCGAGCTCTGGTACCGCATCCACGACCTGCCCCGCCACCTCGGCCAGCACTCGGGCGGCATGGTCCTCGCCGCCGGCCGCCTCGACGAGATCGTGCCGCTCGAGCCGGCGGCGATGCCCGGACGGGTCGTGGTGCAGTGGGACAAGGACGACTGCGCCGATCTCGGCATCATCAAGGTGGACCTGCTGGGGCTCGGCATGCTCAACGCGATCGAGGACATGGTGCCCACCATCCATGCCCGCGAAGGGGTCCGGGTCGACCTCGCCCACCTCCCGCCGGACGACCCGGTGGTCTACAAGATGCTGCGCGAGGCCGACACGGTGGGCGTCTTCCAGGTGGAGAGCCGGGCGCAGATGGCCTCCCTGCCCCGCAACAACCCCCACCACTTCTACGACCTGGTGATCCAGGTGGCGATCATCCGTCCGGGACCGATCGCCGGCAACATGACCAACCCTTACTTCGAGCGGCGCGCCGGCCGGCAGCCGGTGACCTATCCGCATCCGAGCCTCGAACCGATCCTGGCCCGCACCCTGGGCGTGCCGATCTTCCAGGAGCAGCTGCTGCGCATCGCCATGGTGGCGGCAGGCTTCACCGGCGGCGAGGCCGAGGAGCTGCGGCGGGCGATGGGTTTCAAGCGCTCGGTCGAGCGCATGCGGGCGATCGAGACCAGGCTGCGCTCGGGCATGGAGGCGCGCGGCATCACCGGCGAGGCGCAGGAGGGCATCGTCCAGGGCATCACCTCGTTCGCCCTCTACGGCTTCCCGGAATCCCACGCCGCCAGCTTCGCCCTCATCGCCTACGCCAGCGCCTACCTCAAGGCCCACCACCCGACCGCCTTCTATCTCGGCATCCTCAACGCCTGGCCGATGGGCTTCTACCACCCCGCGACCCTGGTCCGCGACGCCCAGCGGCACGGCGTCGAGATCCGGCCGATCGACGTCCAGAGGTCAGGCTGGCGATGCCGCTGGGAGGATCGACAAGAAGGGAGCGCGCCTGGCGCTATCCGCCTGGGGATGCGCTTCGTGCATGGCCTGCGCTCCCGTTCCGGCCTGATCGTCGAGGAGGAGCAGGCGCGCGCGCCTTTCGCCGACCTCGGCGATTTCACCAGCCGCTGCGCCCTGCAGGCCGGCGAGGTCGAAACCCTGGCCAGCATCGGCGCCCTTGCCTGTTTTGGGCTCAGCCGCCGGGGAGCGCTCTGGCAGACGGCCCGCCTGGTCCGCCCCGCCGGCCCGCTGCTCACGGAGCTGCCCGAAACGGAACCGTCGCCCCTGCCGGAGATGACCCCGGCCGAGGAGACCCAGGCCGACTTCGGCGGCACCCAGATGACGCTCGGCCCCCATCCGCTCTCCTACCGCCGGGAGCAGCTGCGCCGGCGCGGCATCGTCACCGCCGCCGACCTCGTCCGCTACCGCCACGGCGACCTCGTCCGCACCGCCGGCGCGGTCATCGTCCGCCAGCGTCCCGGCACCGCCAAGGGGCTGCTCTTCCTCACGCTCGAGGACGAGACCGGCATGTCGCAGGCGATCGTCTCCCCCGACCTCCTGCAGCAGCATCGCCGGCTGATCGTCGGCTCGCC
>DASZHY010000183.1:0-5744 GCA_035949675.1 Thermoanaerobaculia bacterium | reverse complement strand
CCGGCTTGCGCGCCAGCGCCAGGTCTTGCCCGAAGGTCGCGTTCGCCTCGGCGGGCAGGTCCAGCAGCTCGAGGCCGGCCGCGGCGACTTCCTGCCTGACGGTCTCGCGGCTGGCGAAGGCGACGCCGTAGAACGGCTCGCCGCCGTAGCCGGAGGTGAGGGCGGCGAAGCCGAATCCAGCCTCGCGCGCGGCGCGAGCCGCGGCGGCGCGCTGCTCGGAAGAGTACGACCCGTAGTGCTCCATCGTGCCGGCCAGCCAGGCATCCAGGTGGCAGTCGGACAGGAAGGTGAAGGCCACGACCCCGCCCGGCCGCAGCATCCCCGCCCAGGCGCGCAACGTACGGCGCCAGTGCTCGCGCGGGGTGTGGGTCAGCAGCGAGACGCACACGACGGCGTCGAGCTCCGCCGGCAGGCTGTCCTCGTCGGGCCGCCAGCCGGTGACGACGGGCAGCGCGCCGAGCTCGCCGGCGCAGAACCGCACGGCGTCGCGGTCGATGTCGCAGGCATAGACGGCGGCGTGCGGCAGCGCGGCGCGCAGGACGCGGGTCATGCGGCCGTAGTGGCATGCGAAGTCGGCGATCGCCCGGCTGCCTGCCAGCCCCGGGTGCCCATGCTGCCGCAGCCGGGCGTCGATCTCGGCGAGCTGCGCCGCCGCCAAGCTGAAGTAGCTGCCGGCCCCGACGGCCTCGAAGCCGGCCAGGATGACGTCGCGCGCCGACACCGTGCGATTGACGCGCCGCAGCACCTCGGACGGCTGGAAGGCCCGCGGGGCAGGGGGCGTCGCGGGCGCGCCGTCGGCTGCGGTGGCGGGGGCGTACCGCCGTGTGTCCAGCCACTCGACGCCGGCGGCCCGGACGAGCGCCAGCAGCTCCGGGGCCGCGTCGGCGAAGCTCTCGCCGCGGCTCGCGTCGAAGTCGTTGGTGAAGGTCATGAACTCGGCGAACAGCTTGCCGTCGAACTCGTCACCCGCCCCCTCGAGCACCTCGCAGTAGCCCCGCACCACCGCGAGGTTCGCCGCCCGGCATTCCGTGTCGAGGTAGCGGCGCAGCCGTGCGGCGGCGATGCGGCGGACGCTCGGGGGCAGGTTCGTGGGGCGCAGCCGCGCGGGCTCGTTCAGCACGTTGTAGACCAGCGCCAGGCCGAACTGGTCCAGGAAGCGGAGCAAGGTCACCATGTCCAGCGCATTGCCGTTCTGCAGGGTCGGCACCGCGGCGAGATCGACGTTGGGCAGCTGGCGTAACCAGCGCAGGTTCTCGACCAGCTTGCGCCAGCTGCCGCCGTGGCGCAGGACCTCGTACAGCTTGCCGTGGCCGTCGATGCTGACCGAGACGCTGAAGCGGCCGAAGCGCGGTGCCAGCTCCTCGAGCTTGGCGCTACGCTGCTGGCCGTTGGTCAGCACGCCCACGACGACGCGGGGCGCCACGCCGCGGGCGACGAGCGCGTCGAGCAGGCGCCAGGTCCGATCGATGAGGAAGGGCTCGCCTCCCATCAGCGACAGGACTGCCTGCCTGGGGGCGGCGCGGACGGCGCCCACCGCTGTGCCCACCGAACCGGCATCGCCAGCATCGCCGTCCGAGAGACCAGCGCTCGCGATCATGTCCGCCACCGCGTCCACGTTCTCGAACCAGGGGCTGGCGTTTTCGGGAGCAAGCTGCAAGCGCTGCGGCCGCGGCGCCGGCCTGGGAAAGGGCGCAGGAGGGGAGGCCGGCGATTGCCCGTTCGTGGTCCACGCGACCTGAACCGCATCGGCGGCGATGCGCGAGCTGAAGAGCGGGCTGCAGCTCCGGCACTTCAGGTTGCAGACGTTGCCGAGCTCCAGGATGAACCAGTTCGGCCGGCGCTCGAGCCGGTAGCCGCTCGCGGAGCCTTCCTGGGCCAAGACCTCGACGGCGAAACCCTCGCCGAAAGCCCGGTAGACCGAGTTGGAGATCAGCCGGCGGCTGACGCCGCCCGCCGCCTCCCGCTCCCAGCACAGGCGGCAGCTCTCGGGCTTGCCGCCGCGCGCCATCGCCGCGCGCACCTCGACCAGCTCGCCGGCGTTCCACAGGTCGTCGAGCGAATCCCGGTAGAGGCTGCCCATGCGGCCGTCCACCTGAAGCGGCGCCGGCACGTCGCAGCAGAAGTTCGCCCGCCCGTCGGGCCCGATGGCGAGGGTGGTCCAGGGGACGATGCAGGCAGTCTTCGACATGCGATCTATTGCCGGGTGGAAACAGCCACGCGGTGTGGCTGCGCGCCGTCGGCGATCCGTGATGGACTTCTCACGCGGAGCTCGGCGCCGCCTGCGCCCTCAGTCGTCCTCGGTTGCCGGCAGACACTTGTGGCGCTGACGGTCGGGGAGATGCGAGAGGGGACCGGGCGGGCCCCCGCCGACCAGCAGCTGGAAATCGAGCCGGACGTTGTCGGTCCGCAAGCCCACGGTTCCGTAGAGCTCCGCCGCCTCCGGACCGAGCGTGCCTTGCCATGCCGGCGCGCCGTCGGCCCACACACGCAGGTCCCTGCCGGCCAGCTCGGCGCGCAGGGAGTGGGAGCTGCCGGGCGCGACGTCCGGCAGCCGGGGCATGCGCGACTTGCCCAGCGGCTTGAGGTTGCTGTAGCCGCGCGTGCCGCACTCGGCATGGGTGTGCTGGCCGGGGTTCGTCTTGGTCGACACTACGATCTTACTTTGCGGGGCAAGACGCCACATGACGTAGACCAGGTTGCAGGAGTCCGCGGCCAGCAGCTTGAGCCCGAGCTGGCGCCGCAGCTCGCCGGAGCCGAGCGCCGCCGTCTCGGCGGTCGGCCCGAGGTAGCTGAAGCGGAGCTCGGCCGCCTGCGGCGAGTCGGCGGTGACCACCGCCCGCACCTTGGGAGCGTCGACGGACAGGCGCCCGGCGCCGAGCCCCCGCACCTCGCCAGTCGTGACGCACAGGCCCTGGCGATCGATCGGCTGTGGGAGCGGACCCGCCCCGCCCGCGCCGGCCGCTGCCAGCGCCGGCAGCGCTGTTAGCGCGGTCGCCGCAGCTTCGGGCACCCCGCCGCCGACGCCCGCCAGACCCGCCACGCCCATCAACAGGGCGATCAAGACGGCGACCCTGGCGGCGATCCGCCCAGGCATCGGTTTGAGCTGAATGTCCGCGGACATGGGACCGGCCTCGATGACGCTCTCGCTCCGTTGGCGGAGGAGTTTATCACCCGATGAATTCCCAGGCCGCTCGCGGTTCTCTTTATTGGAGGCACATCCTCGAACATGAACCGATCGGAGGTCACATATGGATAGGAACAGCAGCGCCCGCGCGGTGGCCGACCTCGACGCCGGACACCTCCTTGCCAGCGTGGAGGTCGCGGCCCCCCCGGAGCAGGTGTTTTCAGCCCTGGCCTCCAGGGCCGTCCTCGACTGGTGGGTCAGGCCCGGCCTCTTCGACACCAGGGAGTGGTCGGGCGAGGTGCGAGTCGGCGGCCGCTGGCGCGCCTCGGGCGTCGCCAAGCGCGGCCCCTACGTCATGGACGGCGAGTTCCTCGAGGTCGAGCCGGCGCGCCAGCTGGTGCACACCTGGAACGTGGCCGGAGCGCCGGGCGCGCCGACGACGGTCACCTACCTCCTCGAGCGGCTCGACGCGGGAACGCGAGTCACGCTCCGGCACTCCGGCTTCACCTCGCGCGAGGTGTGCCTCAACACCTGCCTCGGCTGGGAGACGAGCTTCGAGCGGCTCGAGGAATCACTCTCACAGGTCCCGGCCGCGAGCCGCGCCTGAGGTCGGCACCGGGACCCGCCAGGACCAGCTGGGGCGGCGTGGACTCGTCCGGCCGCTCCGTCGTTCGAGCGTGCTCATGGGGGTGTCGCGGATGCTTGTGTCCCGAGTCAGAAATTCGCATCATCATTCGCCGGCGCTCCGGCCCCCTGGCGGCGTTGCGCCTCCTCGAAATAGTTTCGACTATGCCTGCGTCGGCGCGCCTGGCCAGGAACCCGGATCGCTCGACGACTGATGATGCGAATTTCTGACTCGGGACACTAGGATGCCGTTTCTGAAACCGGCAGCGGGCAAGCCCGGCGACGGGCCTGAGCAGCGGACGCTCCTGGATGCGGCCAGGCGGGGCCATCATGATGCGTTCCAACGCCTCGCCGAGCCTTACCGCCGGGAGCTCCAGCTCCACTGCTACCGCATGCTCGGCTCGTTTCACGACGCCGAGGACCTCGTCCAGGAAACCCTCCTCCGCGCCTGGCGCGGCCTTGGCGCGTTCGAGCCGCGCTCGCCCGGCTCGTTCCGCGGCTGGCTCTACCGGATCGCCACCAATGCCTGTCTCAATGCGCTCGCCGGCCGCGGGCGCGCCTCCCGGGTGCTGCCCGAGGAGCTGAGCCCGCCGGCCGACCGCATGCCGCAGGCCGGTCCGGCCACCGACGTCCCCTGGCTCGAGCCCTTCCCGGACACGGCGCTCGCAGGGATCGCCGACACCGCGCCGGGTCCGGATTCCCGCTACGAGCTGCGCGAGGCCGTCCGGCTCGCGTTCATCGCCGCGATCCAGCATCTCCCGCCGCGCCAGCGGGCGGCCCTGCTGCTTCAGGACGTCATGGGCTGGTCGGCCGTCGAGACGGCCGAGCTGCTCGGCCGCACGGTCGCGTCGGTCAACAGCGCGCTCCAGCGCGCCCGCGCCACGCTCGCGAAGCGGTTCCCGGCCGGGCGCCCGCGCACGCGGCCGGTCCCGGCCATCCGTCAGCGCGCGCTCCTCGCCAGCTACGTCCGCGCCTGGGAGGGCGCCGACCTCGACGGCTTCGCCGCCCTGCTCAGGGAGGATTCGACCCTGAGCATGCCGCCCTGGCGGGAGTGGTATCGGGGAGCCGAGGCGATCGTCGCCTTCTGCGGCTGGACCGTGAGGCCTGGCGGCAGCGGGGCCTTTCGCCTGGTGCCGGCGGGCGCCAACCGGCAGCCGGCCTACGCCTTCTATCGCCGCGGCCCGGACGGGCCGGAATGGCGGGCTCACTCCATCCAGGTGCTCACGCTCGACGGCGATGCGATCGCCGCCATGACCAGCTTCGTCACCCCGCGGCTGTTCGGCCCCTTCGGCCTGCCGGACGTCCTGACGGGCTGACCGCCCCCCTTCTCCTTCTCCTCAGCCCCTTCTGCTGCTCCCCTTCTGCTACTCCCTCCTGACGGGCTCTGCCCCCCTTCTCCTTCTCCTCGCTCGTCCGCTGCTCCCTCCTGGTGCTCCCCTCCTGACGGGCTGACCACCTCCCTTTCCCTCCTCCTTCCCCTTGTCCTCCCTCCCCCTTCTGCTGCTCCCCTTCTATTCACTTGACAGGTGACCAAATGGTCACGTATTATCCCAGGCATGGACGCGGTGTTCAGAGCCCTCGCCGACCCGACGCGCCGCAGCCTGCTCGACGAGCTGTTCAAGCAGGACGGGCAGACGCTCAGCGCGCTCGAGCGGCGGCTGCCGATGACGCGCTTCGGCGTCATGAAGCATCTCCGGGTGCTCGAGGAGGCAGGGCTCGTGGTAACCCGCAAGCGCGGGCGCGAGAAGCTGCATTTTCTCAACCCCGTCCCCATCCGGCTCGTCCACGATCGGTGGGTGAGCAAATACGCCGAGCCCTGGGCAGCGACGCTCAGCGGGCTCAAACACCTGTTGGAGGACAAGACCATGGAGAAGGTGTACGAGATCTACATCAAGACGACGCCGGAGCGCCTCTGGAAAGCGCTCACCGACAACGAGATGAGGCGGCGGTACTGCTTCGGGGTCGGCCTCGAGACCGACTGGACGCCCGGCTCGCG
>DASZHY010000182.1:0-8688 GCA_035949675.1 Thermoanaerobaculia bacterium | reverse complement strand
GCGCTGCTGGTGGGCTGCCGCCTGGTGCTGACGCTCGCCGCCGGCGAGCTGCTCGCACCGGGGCGCCCGCGCTGGGCGGCGGCCGGCGGCGTGGCGCTGCTTGCGTACCTGCCGCTGCTGCCCCCCGAGCTGCGGGCCGTTCTCTGGAGCCAGGGCCTGCAGCTGACCTGCCTGGCGGCCGCGCTGCTGCTGCTCCTGGCCCGCTGGCTGCCGCGAGCCCTGCGGCCGCCGGCGCTCGCCGCGGGGCTGCTGCTGGCCGCCGTCGTGCTCACCCAGGCCGGCCACGTGTCGCAGGCCCTCGCCCCCGGCATCGACTATCAAGAATTGCCGGTGATCCGCTAGATAGTTCAACGCCTCCGGCGATCCCTGCCATGAAACAGGTGCCAGTAGCGGGTGCTCGAGGACTACTCGCAGCGTCTATCGAGTCTCCCCCCTCGACCCTCGATCCCCTTCCCGGTCTCTGGAACCGCCGGGTCCCAACCCGGCGGTGCCGGGGGGAAGGGGACGCCCCTCCCCTTCGCTTCGGCCATCAGTTACGAATTAGACCGGGTCGCCGTGGACGAACACCCGCGAGCGCGGCAGCTCCTGCTCGACGGCGCGCAGCACCCGCACCATCAGGTCGTGCGCGGCGACGAAGGGGGTGTCCCGCGGGATCTCGAGATGGAAGGAGATGAAGGTCTTGCCGCCGCCGCGCCGGGTCTGCAGGCCGTGCATGCCCGCCACTTCCGGGGCGAAGGAGGCCACCACCGCCTCGATGCGGCGCAGGTCGGCGGGCGGCAGGCCGCGGTCGGAGAGGCCGCCGAGCGCCTCGAAGATCAGCCCGGCGGCGTTGCGGAAGACGTAGGCGGCCACCAGCAGCGCCACCAGCGGGTCGATCGGCGCCCAGCCGGTCCAGCGCGCCACCGCCAGCGCCGCCAGGGCCGAGGCGTTGATCCAGACGTCGGTGCGGAAGTGCTTGCTGTCGGCCCGCAAGGCCGGGCTGCCCGATTGCTGGGCTGCCTGCTCCAGGCGCGGCGTGACCAGGAGCCCCAGCAGCAGCGAGGCGGCGAGCACTGCCATGCCGAGGCTGGTCTGGTGGGGCAGCTCGAGCGAGACCAGCCGCTCGACGCCGGCCCACACCAGGCTGCCGGCGGCCCCGAACAGGAACAGCCCCTGGCCCAGCATCGCCAGGTCCTCGTATTTTCCGTGGCCGAAGGCGTGGTCCGAATCGGGCGGCGCGGCACCCCGCCGGCGGGCGAAGAAGCTGGCGCTGTAGACGAAGCAGTCGATCAGCGAGTCGAGGGCGGCCGAGCCCAGGGCCAGCGAGCCGGTCGCCAGGGCGCCGGCGACCTTCAGCGCCACCAGGAAGGCGCTGGTGGCCAGCGGCAGCACCGGCGCCCAGCGGCGGTCCAGCCCTTGCGGCCCAGCGGTGGTCACCCCGGATACTTTGCCAGCAACGCCTTGGCCTTGGCGACCGCGTCCTCGCCTTCCACCTCGCCCTCGGGCCGGTCCGGACCCGGCGTCCTCTCCACGACGCGGCGCAGCAGCTGGCGCGCCTCTGCCGCGTGGGCGGGCTGGTACATCAGCAGGGCCTCGGCCAGGAAGACCGTGTTCAGGGGATAGTCGGGCGCCAGCGCCACCGCCCGCCGCAGCTCGGCGACCGCCTTGCCGCGGTCCACCCAGCCGGTGATGAACGGCACCTTGGGCGCCAGGGTGTGCAGGCGCCCGAGCAGCCGGTGCCCGCTGGCGTACTCGAAGCGCTCGTCGATGGCGATGACGATCTCGGAGTAGCGCCGCAAGCGGTCCCCCACCCCTTGCCGGGCGGCGGCGAGGCGGCCGAAGTTGTCGCCCCAGAGACCCCAGTGGATGCCGGCCCAGAGATAGAGCGGCGCCGCCTCGGCGATGCCGGCGAGCGCCTTGGCGGCCGCCTGGGGCGCCATGGCGTCCAGGCGTTCGCGGCCGCCGACCCGGCGGGCCAGGCGATCGAGCCCTGCCTCGGCCACGGTGCGGGCGGGACCGAACACCGCCTGCTTCTGCTCCCTCGTGCCGGCCACGTACTCGCCGCGGAAGTGCAGGGCGCGCAGCAGCTTCCAGTAGACCTCCAGGCGCTCCGTCTGGGCCTTGAGCGCCTCCTGGTAAGCGGCGATCGCCTCGCCGATCGGCGCGGGGCTGGCGTGCGCTCCCCCACTCCCTGATTGGCGCCCGTCGGCGCGCCTCGCCCAGGCGGCGTCGCCCTTGGCGAGGGCAGCGTCGGCGGCGCCGCCGCCGGCGCCGGCCGCGGCCGGCGCGGCGCCCTTGCCAACGGCCGCCGGCGCGGCAGCATCGCCCTTGCCAACGGCCGCTGGTGCGGCCTGGGGCGCCGACCCGTAGGCAGCCGAGGCCGCCAGCAGGAGCAGCGCGAGCGTGGCGACGATCTGCGCCACCCGGCGCGTGGCGACTGAGCGGGTGGGAGCTTGCGGCATGGGTCTTGCCTCCTGGGGAAGGTGACCTGCGGTGCCGGCGCGGGTCGCGCCAGGTGCCGCGGGGCAAGATTCTGCCACAGGCTGACGTGCCGGCCTTGCGCGCGAGGCTCGCCGATGTCTTCCGGCAGCCGGCGATGTCTTCCGGCAGCCGCCGGCAGCCGCCGGCAGGCCGCGCTATCATGAAGTCATGGCGATCGGATCCGACAAACCTAGGCTGCCGCTCTTCCCCCTCGCCGACGTGGTGCATTTCCCGCGCACCGAGCTCAAGCTGCACGTGGTCGAGCCAGCCTTCCGCCGGCTGCTACGCGACGTCATCGAGCAGGACGAGGAGGCGCGCCGGATCGGCATCGTGCTGCTCAAGCCCGGCCCGACCCTGGACGCCGCCGGCCTCCCCGAGGTCTTCCCGGGCGGCACCGCCGGCCGGCTGCTCGACGCCGAGCTGCTGCCGGACGGCTGCTCCAACATCCTGCTGCACGGCGAGTTCCGATTCCAGCTGCAACGCGAGGTTGCCGACCAGCCCTATCGCCAGGCGCTGGTCGAGCCGGTCGAGGAACCCTGGCTGAACGAGCGCGACGCCGGCATCATGGCGGTGCGCGGCGGCATCCTGACGCTGCTGCGCGACCTGGCAGCGGAGCTCGGCGAGCGCTTTCCCTTCCGGGAAGAGGAGCTCGACGACATCGGCCAGGGCTGCGGTTTCGAGGAGCTGATCAACCGCATCGCCGCCGACATCGACGTGCCGCCGCTGCGCAAGCAGGCGCTGCTGCAGGAGGCGCTGCCCGACCGCGGGCTGTCGGTGCTGTCGATCCTGCGCAGCCGCCAGCTGGTGATCGATCGGCTGCGGCCGTTCAGGCACCTGTCCGCGAACAATCAATTTAATTAACTAATTGGCAACCGAACGCCTCCCCGCCCCTTCGCTTCGACTAACAATCTAGTCGCCGCTCGTGCTCTCGATCCGCGACCCGGTCCACGGCTTCATCCGGGCGGACCCGCTGGAAGCGGCGCTGATCGCCAGCCGCCCCTTCCAGCGGCTGCGCTTCATCCACCAGCTCGGCTTCACCTTCCTGGTCTTCCCCGGCGCCGAGCACAGCCGTTTCAGCCACGCCCTGGGTGCCATGCATCTGGCCGGCCGGGTCTACGACGCGCTGTGCGCCAAGGGCGACGGTCTGCTGCCGGCGGGCTCGGCGGCGCCGGAGCGGCGGCTGGTGCGGGCCGCCGCGCTGCTGCACGACCTCGGACACGCGCCGTTCAGCCACTCGGCGGAGGAGCTGTTCGAGGACGCGCTCGACCACGAGGAGATGAGCCGCCGGCTGATCACCACGCCCGAGATCGAGCGCGCCTTCGAACGCCACGGCGAGGGTCTCGCCGCCGGCGACGTCATCCGCCTGCTCGCCGGCTCCCCCGACCTGCGCGCCACGGCCAGCCGCCGGCTGCTGGCGCAGGTCATCTCGGGCGAGCTCGACGTCGACAAGATGGACTACCTGCTGCGCGACGGGCTCTACTGCGGCGTGCGCTACGGCAGCTACGACCTCGAGCGGCTGCTCGACACCATCCAGCCGCTCGCGGACCCGGAGACCGGCGAGTGGGGGATCGGCGTCGAGGAGGGAGGGGTGCACGCCCTCGAAGCCCTGGTGATGGCGCGCTACTACATGTTCACCCAGGTCTATTTCAACGTCACCGGCAAGGCGCTCGAGCTGCATTTCAACGCCTGGCTCGAGGAGAGCGGCTGCCGCTGGGCCGCCGACCCGGATCGCTTCCTCGCCGAGGACGACGTGTCGACCTGGACGACGATGCGCCGCTCGCCCAGCCTGCACGCCAGGGCGGTCGTGGCGCGGGAGCACTACCCGCTGGCCTTCGAGACGCGCGAGCACCTGAGCCGCGAGGAGAAGGATCGCTTCGAGGCGCTGCTCCCCGGACTGGTCGAACGCTTCGGCGCCGGCAACCTGCTGCTCTCCAACTCGGCCAAGGACCCCCACCGCATGGGCAAGAGCCGCAGCCGCGTGCTGGTGCGGCGCTTCGACGGCTCGCTCGAGCCGATGGAGCGGGCCAGCCAGTTCATCCGCCATCTGGCGCGCATCGACCGCTACCGGGTCTACACGCCGGCGCCATTGCGCGAAGCCGTCGCCGCCGCCCTGCGCGAGCGCTGGGAGTGACCGGCGGGAACGCTGCCCGCCGAGCGCCTTACGCCGGGCGGGAGAGCAGATTGGCGAGCGCCGCGTCGAGGTCGGGGAAACGGAAGCCGTAGCCCGCGGCGAGCAGGCGGCGCGGGACGGCCCGCTGGCTGCGCAGCAGGGCATCCGCCAGCTCGCCGACCGCCAGGCGAAGGGCGGGCGCCGGGGCGGGCAGGAAGCTGGGGCGATGGAGCCGGCGTCCGAGGGCGCGGGCGAAGTCGCGATTGGTGACCGGCCGGGGCGCGCACAGGTTGAAGGGACCGCTCGCCGCCGAGCTCGCCAGCAGGAAGAGGATGGCCCCCACCTCGTCGGCCAGGTGGAGCCACGGGAGCCACTGGGCGCCGCCGCCCAGCGGCCCGCCGAGGCCGAGGCGGAAGATCGGCAGCATCTTCGCCAGCGCCCCGCCCGCGGGGTCGAGCACGACGCCGGTGCGCAGCACGGCCCGGCGCACGCCGAGCGCCTCGACCGCCGCCGTGGAGGCTTCCCAGGCGACCGAGACCTCGGCCAGGAAATCCGTGCCCGGCGGGTGGTCCTCGCCGATCTCCTGCTCGCCGGCGTCGCCGTAGTAGCCGATCCCCGAGGCTTGCAGCACCACGGCGGGGGCGCGCCCGGCCGCGGCCGCCTGCCGCACCGCCTCGACGACGGCCCGCCCGGCGTCCAGCCGGCTGGCGCGGATGCGGCGCTTGCGCTCGGCGGTCCAGCGCCCGGCGGCGATCCCCTCCCCCGCCAGGTTGACGATCGCCGACCGCGGCGCGAGCAGCGGCTCCCAGCCCGCGGCCGTGCGGCCGTCCCAGCGCGCCGCACGCACGGTGGCGGGCAGCCCCCGCACCCGCTCCGGATCGCGCGACAGCACGACGACCTCGTGACCCTCGGCCGCCAGCGCCGCCGCGACGGCCCTGCCGATGAGCCCCGAGCCGCCGGTGATCAACACCCGCATCGCAGCTCCAATCGTACCGTCATGCGCTCAGCAGGGGCCGGCGGCGGACCGGCGCGCGTTGCCCTGGCCGGCACGGGGCCGGCGCTCTTCACCACTCGACGGCCAGGCGCAGGCGGACGTCGCGCCGCTGGTCGTGGTAGAAGAGGCAGCCCTCGCGGCGG
Source organism: Thermoanaerobaculia bacterium (assembly GCA_035949675.1). GTDB lineage: Bacteria > Acidobacteriota > Thermoanaerobaculia > Multivoradales > UBA5704 > JASLEW01. Next base: position 2,981 of record DASZHY010000182.1, on the reverse strand, counting down.
CCGTGGAGATAGAGGTCGCGCAGGATCTCGACGTCGTGCCGGCAGTAGGCTTCGACCAGGTCCAGGCGCCCCTGCTTGACCCACTCGAGGGATTGCAGGCCGTCGGCGGACTTGCCGATGCCCAGGGTGTCGAGGGCCAGGCGCCCCATGGCAACGCGGAATCCCAGGCGCCGGTGGACGTCCTCCAGCAGGTCCAGGGTCGGCAGGGTGCGGCAGTAGTCCTCGCCGGTGTAGCCGGCCAGGACCCCGAAGTCGAAACGCTTGACGTTGAAGCCCACCACCAGCGTCGCCTGCCGCAGCGCCGCGGCCAGCTCGGGGACCTGGCGCTCGCCGAAGGCGGCAAGCCTCCCGTCTTCGAGGAAGCAGGCGACGGCGATCGCCACTCCCATGCGATGGCAGTTGCCGAAGCCCCCCACGTCCGCGGCCGAGCGCAGGGTCTCGACGTCGAAGAGCACCGTCCGGGGAAGGTCGCGATGGCGCCGCGCCTGCTCGGGAGACAGCCAGGGCGACCGGGGCATCCACGCCGGCGCGGCCTCCTCCGGGCTGGCGACCTGGATGGCCGGCAGCCGCGCGCGGGACCAGGAATCGGGGGCGATTTCCAGGCCAGCGACGACGGCGATGGCAGCGGGCGCCGCCGCGATCCCAGACCCGGCCACCTCCCCGGGTTCAGGTCCAGGCCCGGGGATGGCTGGTGCCGCCGCTTGCGGCACGGGCACTGGCGGCGAACCGACCGCAGGCGCCGCCGGTCCGTGCGCCGCCTCGGTCGCCGGTTCCACCGACTCGACCGCGCCGCGCGCCATGGCTTCGACCGCCGGCGTCGCTTGCGTCGCTCGCAGCAGGGGCACCGGCCGCACCGGGGGCACCGCGGGCCGCTCGCTGCCCAGCAGCAGGCGCAGCACGCGCATCGCTCCCGGCTTGTCGAGCGGGCGATTGCCGTTGCCGCATTTCGGCGACTGGATGCACGACGGGCAGCCCGTCTCGCAAGCACAGCCGGCGATCAGCTGGAGGACCCGCGCGAGCAGGCCGGCGAGGTCCTCGTAGCCGCGCGCGGTGATGCCCACCCCGCCGGGATGGCCGTCGTAGATGAACACCGCGCCGCACCCGACCTGCGGGTGGAAGGGATAGGAAATGCCGCCGATGTCGCCGCGGTCGCACAGCGCCAGCAGTGGGAACAACGAGATGGCGGCGTGCTCGCTGGCGTGCAGCGCGCCGAGGAAGTGCTCGCCGGCGCGGCGCAAGGTCTCCTCGAAATGGCGGGGCGCCTGCCACCACAAGCCGACGGTCTCGAACTCGACCGGCGGCAGCTCGAGCGGCGTCTGATCGATGGTCTCCTGGCCGTGAACGCGCTTGCGCTCGAAGCCCACCACCCACTCCGTGACCCTGAGACGCCCCAGGCAGGCGGTCAGCGGCCCCGGCGGCGCGCCGTCGTCCACCGGCGCCGCCGGCGGCCGCAGCACCTCGAGGATCTCGGTCTGCTTCTCGGTCAGCGGCGTGGTGAAGTAGTCGAGATCGGCGGCGGCGGCACGCACCCGCCGCTCCTCCCGCTCCAGCGCCTCGACCAGGTACTGCCGCCCGGCGTGCAGGTAGACCGCCCCCGGGTGGCACTCGTGCAGGGCGCGCACCGCGTCGATGGTGCCAATCAAGCGGCCGCCTGTTCCGTCGCTGGCGGCGCCGGCGAGGATGGCGAAGGTGTTGCCGGTGCCGCGCAGGTTGATCAGCCGCTGCGGATGACGCCGCAGGCAGAAGAGCTCGCCGTCCTCCTCCGCCGCCTCCCCGCGCGCCGCGGCCTCGCTGGCCTCCTCCGCCTCCCGCCGCGCCGCGGCCTCGCGGGCCTCGACGTCGTGACCGCCGCCGGCGGCAGTGGAGGGGAGGCCCAGGGCCGGAGCGGGGGCCGGGGCCGGAGCGGGGGCCGGGGCCGGAGCCGGGACCGGGGCGGGGGCCGCGACCAGCAGGTGCCCCTGGCGCAACAGCCCGTCGACGGTGGCCTGATGGCGCTCGAGGTAAGAGCGGTCCTGCCGTGGCGAGAGCGGCATCTCGGCGGCGGCGCAGACCAGGTGCCCGCGGGCGACCTGCTGGTTGCCGGGGTCGACCACCAGGCGCTCGCAGGGGCGCTCGAGGAACTGCTCCGGGTGGTCGAGGAAGTACTGGTCGAGCGCGTCGGGCATCGCCACCATCACGGTGATCGACTCGCGCCCGTCCCGCCCCACCCTGCCGGAGCGCTGCCAGGTGGCCATCATGCTGCCCGGATAGCCGACCAGGATGCAGGCGTCCAAGCCGCCGACGTCGATGCCCATCTCGAGCGCCGAGGTCGAGATCACCCCCTCGAGGGCGCCGGTGAACAGCGCGCGCTCGACGTCGCGGCGCTCCTCCGGCAGGAAGCCGGCGCGGTAGGAGGCCACCCGCGAGGCCAGTTCGGGCTCCTGCCGGCGCAGCCAGGAGTAGAGCAGCTCGGTGATGCGCCGCGCCTTGGTGAAGACGATGGTCTTGAGCCCAGCCTCGAGGCAGCGGACGAACAGCCGCAGGGCCGCGGTATAGGGAGACCCGTCCGGCCGCACCAGCAGCAGGTGCCGTCCCTCGCGCGGCGCCCCCGACTCGGCGATCCAGTGGAAGTCGCGCCCGGTCAGATCGGCCGCGAACTGCCCGGCGTTGGCGGCGGTCGCCGAGGAGGCGATGAGCACCGGGTCGCCCCCCACCGAGCGGCACAGCCGCAGCAGCCGCTGCAGCACGTGGTGGAAGTGGCTGCCGAAGATGCCGCGGTAGGTGTGCAGCTCGTCGAGCACGATCCATGACAGGTCCGCGAGCAGCGGCCCCCAGCTGGTCCAATGGCCGAGGATCCCGAGGTGCAGCATGTCGGGATTGGAGATCAGCACCCGCGGCAAGCGCTTGCGGATCGCCCCGCGCCTGGCCGGCGGCGTGTCGCCGTCGTAGATCTCGCACCCGGCCTGCCCGTCGTCGAGCCCCGCGTCCGCGGCCAGCCGCCG
>DASZHY010000181.1:0-10191 GCA_035949675.1 Thermoanaerobaculia bacterium | reverse complement strand
TAGCTGAAGCGGGTCTCGACGGTCGAGAGGCGCATGCCCGAGCCCGGACGCTTGGCCTGGAAGCGCAGCACGATGCCCTCGTCCGGCTGAATGCGCAGCAGCAGCCGGTTGGGCTGCATGCCGTCGACCGCCGCCGGCGGGAAGGTCTGGTGCGGCACCGGCAGGTATTCAATGCAGATCTCCGACGCCGTCCCCGGCAGGCGCTTGCCGGTGCGCAGGTAGAACGCCACGTCCTGCCACCGCCAGTTGTCCACGAACAGCTTGAGCGCGACGAAGGTCTCGGTCCGCGAGCGCGGATCGACGCCGGGCTCGCCGCGGTAGCCCGGCACCTTCTGGCCGTCGACGAAGCCCGCCGTGTACTGGCCGCGCACCGCCACCTGCGACACGGTCTCGGGGCGGATCGGCCGCACTGCCCGCAGCACGTCCATCTTCTTGTTGTGCAGCTCGTCGGCGGCGAAGGTCACCGGCGGCTCCATCGCCACCAGGCACAGCAGCTGCACCAGGTGGTTCTGCACCATGTCGCGCAGCGCGCCGGCGCTGTCGTAGTAGCCGCCGCGGTTCTCGACTCCCACCGTCTCGGCGACGGTGATCTGCACCGAGTCGATGTAGCGGCGGTTCCACAGCGGTTCCTGCACCGAGTTGGCGAAGCGGAAGGCGAGGATGTTCTGCACCGGATCCTTGCCGAGGTAGTGGTCGATGCGGTAGATCTGCGACTCGTCGAAGGCCTGGGTCAGGTACTCGTTGAGCTCGCGCGCGCTCTCCAGATCGTGGCCGAAAGGCTTTTCGCAGACCATGCGGACGTGCTCGCGGTCGGCGGTGAGGCCCGCCTGCCGCAGGCTGGCCGCCACCAGCTTGACCACGGTCGGCGGCGTCGCCAGATAGAACACCCGGATCGCCGGCGTCCCCCAGCCGCGGTCGAGCTCGCCCAGCCGCGCCGCCAGCGCCGCGAAGGCGCCGGCATCGGCAAAGTCGGCGCGCACGTAGGCGAGGTGAGAGCTGAACTGCCGCCAGGCCTCGTCCTCGGCCTTGCCCTGGCGGCTGAAGCGGTCGATACCCTCGCGCAGGTGCGCGACGAAGGCCTCGCCGGTCATCTCGCGGGCGTCGACGGCGATCACCTCGAAGCCCTGCGGCAGCGCGCCGTCGAGCCACAAGTTGTAGAGCGCCGGCACCAGCTTGCGCCAGGTGAGGTCGCCGCCGCCGCCGAAGATCATGAACGCGCTCGGTTGAGCCTGGGGCGTCATCAGGTCGCCTCCTTCGCGGGGGCTCTTGCAGCCAGCGGTGGTTCGAGCGGGTCGAGCGTCAGGCCCAGGGCCGCCAGCTGGTCGCGGGTCGACTCGAAGCCGCGATGCCAGATCGCGTGCATGCCCAGGCTGGCTGCCACCTCCACGAACATCTGACGGTCCTCCATGTACGCCACCCGTTGCGGCTCCGCCTGCGCGATGTCCAGGGCGACGCGGAAGATGTCCTCGTCGGGCTTGCGGAAGTGGACGTAGGCCGAAACGATGAAGAAGTCGACGAAGTCGTCCAGCCGGAAGCGCCGGATGCGATCCGCGGTCACCTCCCGCCCCTCGTTGCTGATCACTGCCACTTTGATGCCATGCCGCGCCTTCAGCCGGCAGACCAGATCGATCATCTCCGGGAAGGCGCACGCCTGCCCCAGGATGAACGCGATCACGTCGTCGGTTGAGAACTTGCGCGGCTCATAGAAGATTACCCGGTCGAGATAGGCGGCGAGCCCCATCTTGCCCGACTCGTAGGTGTCGTAGGTGAGGTGGTGCCGCTCGTCCATCTGGGCGCTGTCGATGCCGAAATGGTCGGCGGTCAAGTGGCGCAGCCGGCGGTCCCAGCCGTTGCTGAGCAGCACTCCTCCCAGGTCGGTGAACAGGTGCGTGATCGGCTTGCCGTCCATCCAGGTCCTCCTCCTCGCCCTCGATCCGCTGCTTCACACCCCGCCATCGTCCGGCGCGGCTCGCCGGTTCGATCAAGCAGCGGGCCCGTGCCAGCCTGTCAGTTCAGCCGCAGAAAGAAGAGAGCGCCGGAGCGGTGGCGCAAGGTCACCCGGTCCGGCTCGATCTTGTCCACGGTCACCTGGTCGACGCCCTGGCCGGGGCCGACCAGCTTGCCATTGATCACCGCCACCGGGCTGACGTCCGACCAGGCAATACCGGAGAGCTTGACGGTGCCGCCGTCGGCCAGCTGCACCTCGCCGACGTAGGTGCCGCCGTCCGCCATCGTCCGGACCGCGGCGCCGGCGCCCGCGGCGGGCGCGCTTGGGGGAGACGCGCCCGCAGCCGCTGAGATCGCGCCCGGCGCCGCCCGCTGCTCCCGTGACCCGAGACCCGTGCCTTCGCCGCCGGGAACCGCCTGCGCCGCCCGCTGGCTACTCGCGGGAGCCGCCGCCGCGCCTTCAGGCGCCGCTGCCGATGCGGCCGGCTCCGTGTCGGGTGTCGCCGTCCTCGTTGCTCTCCTCGTGCTCGCCGAGCTCGCCGAGCTCGCCCTGCCGGTCGCCGCCGCATCGGCAGGCTCGACCGCCCCCGCCCCGGCCGCCGCCTCCCGGCCGCCGTCACCGCCGGGCGCTGGCCCGGAGGCACCGGCCGCTGTAGCGGTGCTCCGCTTGGCGCTGCTCGCCGCGCCGGGGCTGGCGTTGCTCGCCGCGCCGGGGCTGGCGTTGCTCGCGGCCGCGAGGTTGCCGCCGTCCGTGCCGCCCGTGCCGACACCGCCGCCCGCGCCCGCGGCCGCACCGCCGCCTGCCGCACGAGACGACCGCAGGAACAGCACGACGCCCGTGGCGCCGATGAGCAGCGACAGCGCCATGGCGGCCGCGGCCGCGACGCGGCGCAGGTCGGAGCGGCGGCCGCCGCGGGACGCCGGCATGTGCGTCCACGGCGAGGCAAAGCCTTGGCGATGACCTCCGGGTCCGCCCTGACCGCCGTCGCCGCCTCCGCCAGGGCCGCCGGCGCCGCCGGCCTGCCGCGCCGCATCCTGCCGGGCGGCGTCCAGCCGCGCCCGCTTCAACGCCTCGTCGATCAGGCTCATGAGACGATGTGCCCCTCCAGCTCGCGGATCGCCCGGCGCACGTGCCGCGCCTCCAGCTGATCGGTGCCGGCCACGTAGCCACACAGCAGCGCCTTGTCGCAGACCGCGTTGATCAGGCGCGGCACGCCGCCCGAGTACCGGTGCACGGCGCGGATCGCCCAGCGGCTGAAGCCGGGGCGGCCGTTGCCGCCGGCGACGTGCAGCCGGTGCTGGATGTAGTACTCGGTCTCGAGGCGGCTCAGCGGCGTCAGGTGATAGCGGACGGTGATGCGCTGCCGCAGCTGCCGCAGCCGCCGCTCCTCCAGCATGTCGCGCAGCTCGGGCTGGCCGATGAGCACGATCTGCAACAGCTTGCGTTGATCGGTTTCCAGGTTGGAGAGCAGCCGCACCTGCTCGAGCAGCTCGCTGTCGAGGTCCTGGGCCTCGTCGATCAGCAGCACCACGTCGTTGCCGGCCGCCACCTGCTCGAGCAGGAACTGGTTGAGCAGCGCGAGGCAGGTCACGCGGTCGGCCCTGGACGGCGGATTCAGGCCGTACTCGATCAGGATGGCGCGCAGCAGTTGGGTGCTGGTCAGGCACGGGTTGAGGATCAACGCCGTGCGCACGGTCGGCCCCAGGTGCTCGAGGATGGCGCGGCAGACCGTGGTCTTGCCCGCCCCCACCTCGCCGGTCAGCTGGATGAACCCCTTGCGCTCGCGGATGCCGAACAGGACGTGGTTGAACGCCTCGCGATGCCGTTCGCTGAAGAACAGGAAGCGCGGATCGGGCGTGATGTTGAACGGCGGTTCCTGGAAGCCATAGAAGGCGTCGTACATAAGGCGGTCACTCTCGCGGCGGGTGGAGCGCGCACACGATCTCACCTGCTGGTACGCGCACCACTCTCGCGCCGTCTAGGAGACTCGTACCGCCTTCTCCTTTTCTTCGAGCGTCTGGAGCAGCGAGTCGTAGGATTCGGAGAACTTGCGGACGCCTTCCTGCTCGAGCTCCTCGTAGACCTGCCCCTCGTCGATGCCGAGCTCGGCCAGGCTGTCGAGCACGTCCTGCGCCCGGTCGAGGTCGTCATGGATGCGCACCCGCGGGTTGCCGTGGTCCTTGTAAGCGTCGAAGGTCTCGCGCGGCATCGTGTCGATGCTGTCGGGGGCGGTCAGCGCCTCGACGTAGTAGAGGTCCGGGTAGGCGGGATCCTTGGTCGAGGTCGAAGCCCACAGCGGCCGCTGCCGGCTGGCGCCCTTCTCGCGCAGGCGCGCGAAGCGCTCGCCGCTGAACACCTCCTCGAAGGCGCGGTAAGCCAGGCGGGCGTTGGCGATCGCCGTCTTGCCGCGCAGCTCGCGGGCCAGCTGGCGCTGGCGCTCCGGGCGCGCGGCGTCGGCGGCGACCGCGTCGAGCTTCTTGTCGGCGTTGGTGTCCACGCGGCTGACGAAGAAACTCGCCACCGAGCGCAGGCGGTTCACCGGCTGGCCGGCGGCGACGCGCGCCTCGAGCGCCGACAGGTAGGCCTCCATCACCTCGCGGTAGCGCTCGACCGAGAACAGCAGCGTGATGTTGATGTTGATGCCCTCGGCGAGGCACAGGCGGATCGCCGGCACGCCCGGCGCCGTGCCCGGGATCTTGACCATGACGTTGGGCCGGTCGCACCGCTTCCACAGCCGGTGCGCCTCGGCGATCGAGCCCTCGGTGTCGAGAGCCAGGTGGGGGCCGACCTCGATCGACACGAACCCGTCGTCCCCGCGCAGCGTCTCGTAGACCGGCCGGAAGGCGTCGGCGGCGCGGCTCACGTCCTCGACCTCCAGCGTCTCGAAGATCTCCGCCGCCGGCAGCCCCTGCTCTCCCAGCCGGCGGATGTCGTCGTCGTACAGCTCGGTCTTGGCGATCGCCTGCTGGAAGATCGTCGGATTGGAGGTCATCCCGCGCAGGCCGTCCTCTTCGATCAGGCGCCGCAGCTCCGGGCCCTGATACAGGTCGCGCCGGATGTAGTCATACCAGACGCTCTGCCCCAGCTCCGCCAGCCTCTGCAAAGGGTTCTGGCTCATGGTCTCCTCCTTCGGCTCAGCTTCTTGGCTGGCACCTTCCAGCGCTCCTATCCTACCAGCCCTCCGAGAAAGGCAGGCGGTCCAAAGTCCCCATCAGCCCGCCGGAGAGCCCGACAACCGTAGCGGAGTGGAGGAGGTCCGCGGAGGGGCACCCCGTTACTCGAGCCAGTGGTGCCAGCTCTCCTGCAGGTCCGGAACGAGCTCCGGCTTGCTGCGCAGCGCCCGCACGCAGGTGTTCCAGCGCAGGATCGCGTCGTCGTTGCCCGGCGGGCGGATGCCGGCGGCCTGTTCGAAGTGGTCCATCGCCTCGCGCAGCCATTCGTAGGCGATGTGGCCGGCGCGCGGACCGCCGCGCAGGAGGTGCGCCTTGGCGCGCCGTTCGCACAGGATGCCGGCGTGATAGATGCGGCTGTACTCGTCGCGGATGCGCCCCAGCACCGCCTTCGCCTCGGCGGCGGCCGCGCCCAGGTGCTCCTCGAACTGGTCCGACAGCGCCAGCACCAGCATCACCAGCGCCTCCTGGTTGTCGGGATCGACGTCGAGGATGTCGCGGCAGATGCTCTCGGCTTCCACCGGCTCGTGCAGCAGGCGGTAGCGGTAGGCCTTGGCGAGAGCTGCCGGAACGGCTTCACGCGACAGCGGCTTGAGCTCGAACATCATGGCCTCCTGCCGGCGACCATCGCAGGATACCAGCCGTTGCGGCCTGTTGAGGGCTGGAGTACCATACCCGCTCGTTGCATTTCCACCTTCGAAGACGCTCCCGAGTGCACCCATCGCGGGGAGGGCCAAGGCGCGGACGATGGAAACCACATCCTACGACATCCTCGTGATTGGCGGCGGTGGAGCCGGCCTCCGCGCGGCCATCGCCATCGCCGAGGCCGACCCCAACCTGAGCATCGCCGTGGTCTCCAAGGTCTACCCGATGCGCAGCCACACGGTGTCCGCCGAGGGCGGAGCGGCGGCCGTGATCCGTCCCGAGGACAGTCTCGACGCCCACGCCTACGATACGGTCAGCGGCGGCGATTGGCTTTGCGACCAGGACGCGGTCGAGGCTTTCGTGCGCGAGGCCCCGGAGGAGATGCTGCGGCTCGAGCACTGGGGATGCCCCTGGAGCCGAACCGCCGACGGCCATGTCGCGGTGCGCCCGTTCGGCGGCATGAAGAACGAGCGCACCTGGTTCGCCGCCGACAAGACCGGCTTCCACATGCTGCACACCCTCTACCAGACGACCCTCAAGTATGCGGCGCTCACGTTCTTCGACGAGTGGTTCGTCACCGACCTCCTGGTCCAGGACGGCCGCTGCCAGGGCGCCGTGGCGATCGAGCTCGCAACCGGCAAGGTCGGCGCCCTCCTCGCCAGGGCCGTGATCCTCTCGACCGGCGGCTGCGGGCGCGTCTTCGCGTTCACCACCAACGCCAACATCAAGACCGGAGACGGCATGGCCCTTGCCTACCGGGCCGGCGTGCCGCTGAAGGACATGGAGTTCGTGCAGTACCATCCGACCGGGCTCCCGTTCACCGGCATCTTGATCACCGAGGCGACGCGCGCCGAGGGGGGCTGGCTGCTCAACAAGGACGGCTACCGCTACCTCCAGGACTACGACCTGGGGATGCCCCAGCCCAAACCTGTCCTGCGCTCGATGGAGCTGGGCCCGCGCGACCGCCTGTCGCAGGCCTTCGTCAAGGAGATGGAGAAGGGGCGAACGATCCCGACCATCTACGGCGAGGTCGTGCACCTCGACATCCGCCATCTCGGCGAGAAGCTGATCGACGCCAAGCTGCCGTTCGTGCGCGAGCTGTGCCGCAAATATGAGAACCTCGACCCGGTGCACCAGATGATCCCGGTGCGCCCCGTGGTGCACTACATGATGGGCGGCGTGCACACCGACATCGAGGGCGCCACGCCGCTGCCCGGCCTCTACGCCGTCGGCGAGACGGCTTGCGTGAGCATCAACGGCTCGAACCGCCTGGGCTCCAACTCCCTGACCGAGCTCCTGGTCTTCGGCGCCCGCGCCGGCAAGGCCGCCGCGCGCTATGCTGCCGAGACGCCGCCGGCGGCGCCGGGCGTCCTCGCATTGGCCTACGCCGAGGAGCGGCGGCTCGACACGCTGCGTCGCGCCTGCGGCGGGGAACGGGTCGCGGTCCTGCGCACCGAGATGCAGCAGACCCTGGAGAAAGGCGCGGGGATCTACCGCGACGAACCGGGATTGAGCGCGAGCGCTGCCAAGATCGGCGAGCTGCGGGAGCGCTGCGGCGCGGTCTGGCTCGACGACCGGAGCCTCACGTTCAACACCGAGCTGATCTCGTTTCTCGAGCTCGCGAACATGCTGGACGTCGCCGAAGCGATCGTTCACTCGGGCCGCGAGCGGCGCGAGTCGCGCGGCGCCCACCAGCGCACCGATCACCCGCGGCGCGACGACGAGCGCTATCTCTCGCACTCGCTCGCCTACCGCCAGGAAGGCGGAGCGCCGCGCATCGCGTACCTGCCGGTCACCATCACCCGCTGGCCCCCGGGCGAGCGGGTCTACGGGAGGTGAAGCTCGTGCCGCAAACCACGGAGACGATCAGCCTCGAGGTCCTGCGCTACCGGCCCGAGGAGTCGGCCGAGCCCGAGTGGCAGACCTACGAGATCCCGCTGCGGCGCGACTGGATGGTGCTCGACGGCCTCAACCACGTCAAGGACACGCTGGACGGGAGCCTCTCCTATCGCTGGGCATGCCGCATGGGGGTCTGCGGCAGCTGCGGCATGATGGTCAACGGCAGGCCCACCCTCACCTGCGCCACCTATCTCGCGGCCCTGCCGCCCGGGCCGGTCAGGGTCGAGCCGCTCAGCGGCTTCCCGGTCATCCGCGATCTCGTCGTCGACCTGCGCGACTTCCTCGACAAGCTCAGAAGCGTCAAGCCCTGGCTGGTGCGCGACGAGGAGAAGCCGCTGGCCGACGGCGAGTATCTGCAGACCCCCGAGCAGCTGGCGGAGTACAAGCCCTACAGCATGTGCATCAATTGCCTGCTCTGCTACTCCGCCTGCCCGATCTATGCGCTCGAGCCCGATTTCATCGGCCCGGCGGCGATCGCCCTGGCGCAGCGCTACAACCTCGACTCGCGCGACCAGGGGGCGGCCGAGCGGCTCGACGTCCTGTCGCAGCACCAGGGCATCTGGGCCTGCACCTTCGTCGGCGAGTGCTCGGCGGTGTGTCCCAAGGGGGTCGACCCCGCCGGAGCCATCCAGCGCTACAAGGTCGGCGCCACGGCGCAATGGTGGCGATCCCTCCTGTTGCCCTGGGGAAAGCGATGAACCCGGCCTACCAGCCCTACCACCCGAAGTGGCACCGCAAGCGGATGCCCATCTTCTGGTGGCTCGGCCAGCTGCCCTACGTCAAGTTCATCACCCGCGAGCTCACCAGCCTCGCGGTGGGCTACGCCGTGCTGCTCCTGCTGGCGGAGGTCTGGGCCGTGGCCCGCGGCGCCGCGGCGCATGCCCGCTTCCTCGGCTTCCTGGCCGCGCCGCCCGTCCTCGCTTTCCACATCTTCGTCTGCGCCGCCCTGGTCTTCCACTCGGTCACCTGGCTCAACCTGGCTCCCAAGGCCCTGGTGCTGCGGCTCGGCGGCCGGCGGCTGCCGGACTGGATGGTCGTCGCGGGACACTACTTCCTGTGGCTGGTCGCCAGCTTGGTGGTCGTCTGGTACCTGCACGGAGGCTTCTGATGCGGCGATCGCGCGAGCCCTTCTTCTGGGCGCTGTTCTCGAGCGGCGGGATGCTCGCGGCGCTCGTCTTGCCGGCGCTGGCGATCTACCTGTGGGTCGCCAGGCCGCTCGGGTGGGTGCAGGCTCCCACCAGCGCCGAGATGGCGGCGCGCATGGCTCCGCTGCTGGTGCGGCTCGTCTTGTTCGTGCTGATCGCCCTCGGGCTCTTCCACTGGGCGCACCGCTTCCGCTACACGCTCTACGACGGCCTGCAGCTCTCCCATCTCTATGGCCTGATCGCCACCATCTGCTACGGCGGCGCGACGGTGCTGACCGTCGTCGCCGCCTGGACGCTGTGGCGCTTCCCGTAGTACCCCCAGGCGTTGAGATGCCGTCGAGACGCCGTTGAGACGCATCTCCCTTCTCGAGCTGGCCGCGCGCTGGGGTGGCCTCGTGGGTTTCGTGCTCTTCGTGCCTAGCTTCGCGCTGGCCCTGGTGATCCTCGACCGGCGGGGGCCGCTGATCCATCTGGCCAACCGCGTTGGGCAGGCGGTCTGGTATCTGTCGCTGCTGTGTTTTGCCGGCAATGCCCTGGCGGTGTTGGTCCTCGCGGCGCGGCACCGGCAGTCCGGGCGCCAAGCGCTCAAGCAGCTCTCCTGGACGCTGGCCGGCTTCGCCGTGTGGTTTCTCACCTTGCTGGGCGCGGCGGTGACGATCCGGGTGCGGGGACCGGCCGCGACGCCCCTTCCCCACGCGGACCCCCGGTCCCCGTCGGGAGGGTGACTCTGGTCAACCGGCAGGCACGGCCGCGCCGGCCGCGGGGGTCGTCCGCAGCAGCTCCTCCTTGGCGGCGCGGCTCAGCCGCTTGAGCAGGATCTCCTCGCGCAGCGCGTCGCCCCATCCCTCGACCTGCCGCCACCAGACCAGCTCGACCGGCAGGCGCGAGCGGGTATAGCGGGAGGCCTCGCCGGCGCGGTGCTCGCCGAGGCGCCGCGCCAAGTCCTTGGCGGCGCCGGCGTAGAGCGAGCCGTCGCGGCAGCGCAGCAGGTAAACGTAGGGCACGCCTGATTCTACCGCCCGGGCTCTCCATCTCACCTATAATCGAAGCAAGACACGAGCGACACCTGGCCGGATCGCGGAGGTCCGGGGAGGAGATCCAGATGCTGATCGCGCCGGCCGGCGTGGATGCACCGCGGCCATGGCGGGCATGGCGGCCGGGACAGGGCCCGCGGCGCCCGCCGGGATCGGCACCCCCGCGTGCGACCCGAGCATCGCGGGGATTGCGGGCGTTGCCGGCACTGCGGGCGTTGCCGGCGCTGTTCGCGGCCTTGATGCTTGCTGCCGGCATCCCCGGTCCGGCCGCCGCCGGCGAGCGCCCGCCGTCGCGGCTGCGCCTGGTGCGCCTGGTGGAGCCGCTGGTGCCGGGACAGCAGGTGCAGCTG
>DASZHY010000180.1:0-3313 GCA_035949675.1 Thermoanaerobaculia bacterium | reverse complement strand
TACGAGCTCGAGGCCAAGCCGCTCTCCGGCGCGGCGCCGAAGGCGGTCGAGATCGACCTCTCGGAGTACGCCGACAAGGACATCGACCTGCTGTTCCAGGTCGACGGCCCGGGGGCCCCGGCGCCCGGCCAGCTGCCGCCTTCGCTGCTCTGGGGCAGCCCGGCGCTCTACAGCCGTCAACCCCAGCCAGCCGCCTACAAACCCGGCCAGCCCAGCATCTTGCTGGTCGGTATCGACACCCTGCGGGCCGACCGGCTCGGCCCGTGGGGTCGTCGCCCCAGCCTGACCCCTTCGATCGACCGTCTGGCCGAGGAGAGCGACGTCTGGACGCAGGCCTTCTCGACCTTCAACTCCACCAACCCCAGCTTCGCCTCGATCATGACCGGCCTCTACGGCAAGAACCACGGCGTCTACGACCTCCACACCCGCCTGCCGGCCGGCATCACCACGCTTGCCAGCCTGCTGTCGGGAGCCGGCTACCAGACCATGGCGATCATCGCCGCGCGCCACCTGGGCGACCACAACTCCGGCCTCGGGCAGGGGTTCGCCGAGGTGACGCGCGCCGACGAGCACTTCGCCGCGGAGCTGGGAGTCGACCAGACCCTCGACTGGATCGCCGTCCACTGCACCCGGCCGCGGCCCTTCTTCGTCTGGCTGCACCTGTTCGATCCGCACACGCCGCACACGCCGCCCGATCCCTACGCCGACGGGCTCCGCCCGGCCGGCCCGATGGGGCTCGGGCCGGTGCGGGCCTGGGTGCCGTTCCGCGAGCCGGGGCCGCGCCGCTTCGACGAGCCGGTCCTGGGCGGCAACCGCGACCTCTACGACGGCGAGGTGGCCTACCTGGATCGCCAGGTCGGCCGGCTGCTGGACGGCATCGCCAGCCGCGGCCTGCTCGACACCACGCTGGTGGCGCTGGTGGCCGACCACGGCGAGAACCTCGGCGAGCACGGCCTGCTCTACCGGCACGTCGGCCTCTTCGACACCACCACCCACGTGCCGCTGCTCGTCCGCTGGCCCGGACCGCCGCGCCCCGGCCGCCGTTTCGACGGGCTGGTGCAGACCATCGACCTCTTCCCCACGCTCCTCGCCGCCGCCAGGCTGCCGGCGCCGCCGCGGGACGGCATCGACCTGCGCCGGCTGTCTGTAAGCCGCGCCGCCGCCGCGAACGCCGCCGGCGGTTACAGATCGGTTTCCGGACAGCTGGCAGCTGCCGCCCTGGCTCCGGCCGCCCTGCTCTCCGCCGGCTCGGCAGCCGCTGGTTCAGCATCGGCCAGCTCGGCGCCGGCTGGCTCGCTTCCGGCAGCGGCCTCGGCGACGTCCGGCACTGTCTACGCCGTCGCCGCCGTTCCGGCGCTGGCCGGACCGGGCGGCCGCCGCGCGATCTTCGCCGAGCACTCGAACGGCTTCGGCGCCATGGTGCGCACCCGCGACTACCAGTACATCCTCAGCCGCGGCAACACCGGCATCTTTCCGGATGGCCCGATGCTCTACGACCTGCGCGCCGACCCGCTCGAGACCCGCAACCTCGCGGGACAGGGTCTCGCCGCCGAGCGCGAGCTCGCCGGCCTCTTGAACGGCTGGCTGGCGCAGCGCCGCCCGCATGGCGGCTCGCCGGCCGAGCAGGCCCGTCCGCACGCTCTTTCGGATGAAGAGGCAGCGCGCCTGCGGGCGCTCGGCTACGTCCGCGACGTCGAGCCGCAGTAGGCCCGGCCGCCCGCCCGCCCGCCGCTCACTACATTCGCTTCAGCTTGCTTCAGCTTGACTCTTGTCAGCTTGCGGCGGCCTCGCCGGCGGCCGCCGCCACACTGCGCCGGCGCCTGACCACCTGCGACAGCGCGGCAGCGCCGACCCCGAGCAGGTAGAGGCCCAGCATCGGCGTCGCGAAGACGCACATGTTGAAGATGTCCGGCGTCGGTGTGACGATCGCGGCGATGATGAAGATGATCAGCACCGCGTAGCGGAAGTGCTTGATCAGGAAGCGCGGCGAGACCAGGCCGACCTCGCAGATGGTGAAGATGACGATCGGCATCTCGAAGATCAGCCCCAGCCCCAGGATCACCTGCATCTCGAAACCGAAGTAGCGCTCGATGGTGAGCACCGGCTCGAACTGCGCGCCGACCTCGATCAGGAACCGCGCCGCATACGGGAATGCGATCTTGTAGGCAAAGGCGCCGCCGGCCAGGAAGAACACGGTGCCGAAGAAGATGAACGGCAGCACGTAGCGCCGCTCCCGGCGGTAGAGGCCCGGCGAGATGAACCTCCACACCTGGTAGAGCAGGAACGGCGACGACACGAAGAGCGCCGCCAGGCCCGCCACCTTGAAGTAGAGGATGATCGGATCGGTGATCCCCATGTACGCCAGCTTCTTGCCCGGCGGCAGGATCGCCATGATCGGCTTCTGCAGGAAAGAGAGGATCAGATCCACCTTGTAGAAGCAGGGAAAGAAAGCCAGGGCGGCGAAGGCCAGCGACCAGAGGATGCGCTTGCGCAGCTCCTCCAAGTGCTGGATCAGCGACATGCGGGGCAGGTCTTCAGACTGCACCTGGCCGGTGAGCTGGGGCGCGGGGCTCATCTGGACGAGCTGCCGTCAGGCGGAATCCCGGCCGCCCCTCTCGCCGTGCGCCAGCAGTGAAGGGGCGAGCTCGGCAGGGCTCGGGGAAGCCGAGTCCGCCGCGGGAGTCGTGCTCGCCGAACGGTCCGGGCTGTTCGAGCCAGCCGAGCCAGCCGAGCCAGTCGAGCTAGCCGAGCCAGCCGAGCCCGCCGGCTCGGCGGGTCCCTGGTCGACGAGCGCCGCCGGCGGTGGCGGCGGGGGCAGATCCTCGGGCCAGTCCGCCAGGTAGGCAGCCTCGCTGATCTCGGCCGCCTCGCCCGCCGCAGCGTCCATCCACGCCGCACCTGCCGGCGCCGCGTCCGCCGGCGCCACACCCCCCTGCGCCGCGCCCACCTGCCCCTCGCCCTCCGCGCCCGCCGGCGGCACGACGGCCTCCGCCGGCGCCGGCAGGTTGGGCACCGTCTGGCCTCCGGACCAGGATGGCGGCGGGGGCGGCACGGCCGCCAGCTGGGCGTTGCGGCGGGCCTCCTGCTCCTGTTCGGTGGCCGCCAGCTCGGCGTTGAGCGTCCGCTTCAGCTCGTTCGACGCCTTGCGCACTTCCGCCATCCCCTTGGCGAGCATGCGGCCGATCTCCGGCAGCTTCTCGGGGCCGAAGATCAGCATCGCCAGGAACATGATGAAGAGGACCTCGCTGAGGCCGCCGAAGCCGAACATACGGCTCGATCATCGAGCCAGACCGCCGGGGAAGTCAAGGCGAAG
>DASZHY010000179.1:0-4033 GCA_035949675.1 Thermoanaerobaculia bacterium | reverse complement strand
CACGGAACGCGAGATCCCGGAGCCCGGCGCCGGCTCGGTGCGGATCAAGATCGAAGCCTGTGGCATCTGTCACGGCGACTCGCTCACCAAGGAGGGTCACTGGCCAGGCATTCAGTACCCCCGTGTCCCCGGGCATGAGGTCGCCGGCATCATCGATGTGGTGGGCGCGGGCGTCGCCGGCTGGACGCCAGGCCAGCGGGTCGGGGTCGGCTGGCATGGCGGGCACTGCGGGTACTGCGACTCCTGCCGTCGCGGCGAGTTCCTCACCTGCCGGATCGCCCCGCAGATTCCCGGCATCACCTGGGACGGCGGCTATGCCGACTACATGGTCGCTCCCAGCGGAGCGCTGGCGCTTCTTCCCGATGAGCTTGCAGCCATCGACGCCGGGCCGCTGATGTGCGCGGGCGTCACGACCTTCAACTCATTGCGGCACAGCGGCGCGAGGCCAGGCGATCTCGTTGCCGTGCTCGGGGTGGGTGGGCTCGGCCACCTGGGCGTACAGTTCGCCGCCAAGATGGGTTTCAGGACCGTTGCCATCGCACGAGGGACGGACAAGGAGCCGTTGGCCAAGCAGCTTGGCGCCTGGCGTTACATCGACAGCCAGACGCAGGACGTCGCGGCCGAGCTGGTCGAGCTGGGCGGCGCCAAGGTCATCCTCGCCACGGTCACCAACGCCAAAGCCATGAGCGCGGCGCTGGGCGGTCTGGGTGTCGGCGGGAAGTTGATCGTCCTCGGCGCTCCGCATGAGCCGCTCGAGGTGCCTGCCGTTCTGCTCATCTCCGGACGCCGGTCGATCATGGGCTGGGCTTCCGGCACCTCCATCGATTCCCAGGACACGCTCTCCTTCAGCGTGCTCGCCGGCGTGCGAGTCACGACCGAGGTCTTCCCGCTCGAGCGCGCGGCCGAGGCCTACGACCTCATGATGAGCGGCAAGGCGCGGTTTCGAGTGGTGCTCACGACCGGGGGGTGATCCTTTGGCGGCAAGCCCGTCACCGTCCCAGCCCGGGGATCTCCTCGAGGTGGGGGAGCGGGGCGTCGAGGACGTCGGAGAAAAGCGTCAGGACGCGGAAGGTCAGGCCCCAGATGGCCTGGTCGCGGAAGCGGATCGCCGGATAGAGGAGGCGGTTGCCTTCACGCTCCCACTCGACGTGGCTGGCGTTGCCCGGGTCCCAGAGGTGGGCGAGGGGAATCCAGAAAGCCTCCTTGACCTCGTCGCTGAGTGCGAACGGGAGGAGGTCCGCACCGAGATAGTAGACGAAGGGGTAGAGGACCAGGCGGCGGTAGAGGCCGCCGGTGAAACGCACCTGGACGTGCGAGAGGTCGCCAAGCCAGTGGCGCTCGCCGAGGGCGAGGCCCACTTCCTCCAGCGTTTCCCGCTCGGCCGCCGCCCGCGGGTTGGGATCGGTGGGGTCGGCGCGCCCGCCGGGCAGCGCCAGGTGGCCGGACCACGGGTCACCCTCGCGCTCGGCGCGGTGGATGACGCAGAGCGCGAGCTCGGGAGCTCCGGCGAGGACCAGAGCGACAGCGGCCTCGGCCTGGTGCGGCTCGGGAGCCAGGACCTCGGGCCGGTGGTCGGCGAGCGCCTGGCGGACCTGATCGACGGTGAGCTTCACGGCTGGCTCGGCGGCAGCCCCATTCCTGCCGGCGACGGCTAGCCGGTCCCGCGCAGCGCGGAAAGGATCTGCTCCTTGAGGTCCGGGAAGTGGGCGCGGTAGTCCTCGAGGCTGCGGGTGATGACCTCTCGCGCCTCGTCGCGGCCGTAAACGCCGGCGATCTCGACCTCGGTCTGGCTGGCCTTGACGGAGGTGGCGGCGGGAGCGCCGGGATCGAGCGTCAGCTTGTAGGTGAGGAAGTAGTGCTCGAGCCGTTCCACCACCGGCCGCGGCAGCTCGCCGATGTCCTCGACCTTGCCGAAGGTGATGTCGCCCTGCAGCACCGCGACGATCTTGTCGTCGGCCTGGTCGTCGTCGATCACCCGCAGCCCGCCGATCGGCTGGCCGCGCAGCAGGAAGTCACCGTGCGAAAAGGCCCGCTCGGAGAGCACGCAGACGTCGATGGGGTCGCCGTCGCCGCCCAGCGCCCGCCTGCCGGTGCGCCGCCGCGCCAGCTCGGCGACCCGCTCGCCCGAGTAGGTCTGGGGGACGAAGCCGTAGAGGCTGGGGCAGACGTTGGAGAACTTCTGCGGCCGGTCGACCTTGAGGTGGCCGGTGACCTTGTCGACCTCGTACTTGACGGCATCGGAGGGGACGATCTCGACGTAGACGGTCACCACCGCCGGCGCCTCGTCCCCGGCCGGCACGCCATGCCAGGGATGGGTCTTGAACAGCCGCCCCATCAGCTCCCAGACGCGATCGGCGTCCGGCTTGCTCATCCGCGAGCTCTCCGTGCGGCCTGGCGCTCCATGCGCCGCACTGTATCGCAGTGCCCGCCGCCCGGCTCAGTGCAGCACGTGCCCGGACTCGGATTCCTGGAGGTAGCCGAGACACTTGTAGATCAGCTTGGCGGCAAGGAAATCGCTCGCCGGCTGGCCGCCGATGGGCGCCAGCTCGACGAGGTCCATGCCGACGACCGTCTTGGCGCTGAACAATGCTCGCAACAGGGCCAGGGTGGGGTACCAGAGCCCGCCGCCCGGCTCAGGCGTGCCGGTGGCCGGCACCAGCGCGGGGTCGAAGTAGTCGATGTCGAAGGTCAGATAGACCTTCTGCGGCAGCGCGGCGAGCGCCTGCCCGAAGACCTCGGCGATCTGGTCGAGCTGGTATCCCCAGAGCACCGGCAACTGCTGGCGCCGGATCACCTCCGCCTCCTCCGCCGACAGCGACCGCAGGCCGACCGCCAGGGTGGGGAAGCCGTCGTCGACGATGCGCTTCATGACGCTGGCATGGCTGTACGGCGTGCCTTCGAACTCCTCCCGCAGGTCGGCGTGGGCGTCGAACTGCACCACGCCGACGCCGCCGTGGACCGCGCGCGCCGCGCGCGCCGGCGCCAGCGACAGGCTGTGCTCGCCGCCCAGGACGACCAGGAACTTGCCGAGCGCGAGGTGGCGCTGGGCCTCGGCCTCGATCTCGCCCAGTGCCGCCGCCATGTCGAACGCCTCGGGCAGGAACGGCTGCACGGTGGCGATGCCCTGGTCGTAGGGCTGGGACTCGAGCTCCTCGTCGTAGAGCTCCATCGCCTGGGAGGCGCGGACGATGGCCGCCGGACCGCCGGCGGTGCCCTTGCCGTAGGTGGTGGTGCGCTCGAATGGCACCGGCAGCACCACCGCGCGGCTGTGCTCGTAGTCGCAGTAGGGCCCTTCGAGGAGGCCGAAGTTGGTGGGCTGAGAGGGCATCGAAGCGGTCCTCCTTGGAACGAGTCGCGGCGGCCGCCCGTCGCCGGTCGCGGCACTCGTCGGTGGTCGGGGCGAGGGTAACTAGACCACAGATGCCGCGGCCTGCGCCAACGGGCCCGCGCCGCGCCGCGAGATAATCCGGGTCCTGTCGGTGGAGGTGCGCCATGGACGAGGTCAGGCTGGACGGCGAGGTGGCGGCGAGGCTGCGGCGGGCGGCGGGCGCGGTGGTGCTCTCGGGCGCCGGCGTCTCGAAGGAGAGCGGTCTGGGCACCTTTCGCGGCGCCGGCGGGCTGTGGGAGGACCGGAGACCCGAGGAGCTGGCGACCCCCGGGGCCTTCTACAGCACGCCAGGAAAGGTCTGGCGCTGGTACGCCTCCCGTTACGCGACCGCGGCGGCGGCGCAGCCCAATCCCGCGCACCGGGCGCTGGTGCGCTGGGAGTCGCTGTTCCCGTCGTTCCTGCTGGCGACCCAGAACGTCGACGACCTGCACCAGCGCGCCGGCAGCCGGCAGCTGGTGGCGCTGCACGGCACCATCGCGGAGGCGAGGTGCGACGTCTGCGGGCGCCGGAGGCCGATGGGGGAGGCGGTGGCCGAATCGCCCGCGGAACCGCCCGCGTGCGGCGCGTCGGCGGCAGGCGCCAGCTGCCGCGGCCGCTTCCGCCCGGCCGTGGTGTGGTTCGGCGAGAGCCTGCCCGCGGCCGAGC
>DASZHY010000178.1:0-6900 GCA_035949675.1 Thermoanaerobaculia bacterium | reverse complement strand
GTGCTCGAGGTGGGCGGCGCGGGGACGCTGCAGCAGTCGCTCGTGGCGGTGCGGCCCGGGGGCCGCATCTACCTGATCGGCGTCCTGGGCGGCAACACCACCGAGGTCTCGATCCCCGTCATCCAGATGCGGCGGATCCGGATCGAGGGCGTGCTGGTCGGATCGCGCGCCAGCTTCGAGGCGCTCAACCGCGCCGTCTCCCTGCACCGCCTGCAGCCGGTGATCGACCGCACCTTCCCGCTGGCCGAGGCGCGCGCCGCCTTCGAGCACATGGCAGCGGGCCGCCACTTCGGCAAGATCTGCATAGAGATCTAGCCCCGCTGCGGCTCCGCCCACCCTATCGCTATTGCGCCGGCGGCAGCTCCAGCGGCGACTCGGCTGGCATGAGGTCGACGTTGGCTCCGGCCGCTTGCTTGCGGAAGGCGGCCACGTCCTCGCTCATCAGGCGATTGACCTCTTGCAGCGCCGCTGCCACGGCGGTCTCGGCCTGTTGCAGCTCGGCCCGCTGCGTGGCGTTGGGCGCGTCCCAGGACGAATCGAGCGAGAAGAGCGCCAGCTGCACCCGGCTGAGCGCCGTCCAATCGTCGACGATCCCCTTGGTGGTGGGCGGCACGAACAGCCGCCGCTCGACCGTGTTGATCTTGCGCCGCAGCTCGCGCGCCGAGCGCAGCAACGGATTGCCCGGGGCGGCGGCGCCACTCCCGCCGGCCGCGCTGCCTGCCGCCGGCGCCGCCTTTTTCTTCTTCTCCTCCTGCCGCGCGTCAGCGCGGCGCAGCTTGGCGACCACGACGTCGAGGTCGGCGCGGGCGGCGCCTAGCCGCTCGATGCCCTCGACCAGGGAGTCCTGCAGCTCGCCGAGGCGCCGCACCGCCGCCTCGCGCGCCTGCCAGTCGGCGCCGCTGTTGTGAGTCGACGGATCGGGAGCGACCTGCACCGTCCCCTTGGCCTCGTGCCCCTTGAAGCTGATCGTCACCTGGTAGATGCCGGGCGGCACCTGCGGGCCGCTGTCGCGGCGGAAGAACTCCCCGCGCTCGCCGCGCGGCGGCTGCTTGAACAGGTCGCGGCCCAGGTCCCAGATGGCGCGGTTGACGCCGAGCTTGGCCGGTCCCTTGAACGTGCGGATGACTTTCCCCGAGCCGTCGGCGATGCGGATCTCGACCTGCGGCTCGCCGGGCCGCGCCCCGGGCTGGCCGGGAGCGCCGCCGCCGGCGGGAGCGGCACCCGCCGCGCCGCCCGCGCCGCCCGCCGGCGGGGCGCCTGCGCCCGCCGGTGCCGCCGCTTCGGACTCCTCGCCCCCGCGCCCACCCTCCTCGATGCCCGCCGGGGCCGCCGCCGCGGGCGTGCCCAGCGCCGTCCCGCCCGTCGCCGCCGCCTTCTGGGCGCGCTCGGCGCGCTCGTGCTCCTTGCGCTCGTGCTCCTCCTTGTCGCCGGCCAGCGGCAGGCCCGGGAGGTTGAGCGAATAGGTGAGCAGGGCGCCATAGGGCCGGTTCTCGCCGCGGAACTCGCCGCTGCCGGGCTCGTAGGCGCCAGGCCCCTGGGTCACGCGATGCTCGAGCGCCGGCATCCCCTGGTAGAAGTGGAGCGGCTCCTGCAAGCTCGAGGCGGTGATCTGGCGCAGGGGCGTGATGTCGTCGAGGATGTAGATCGCCCGCCCATGGGTGCCCAGCACCAGGTCGAAGTCGCGCGGGTGGATGACCAGGTCCATCACCGAGACCGTCGGCAGGCCGTGCTTCCACGCCAGCCAGTGGCCGCCGCCGTCGAAGGAGACGTACAGCCCGAACTCGGTGCCCAAAAACAGCAGGT
This sequence comes from Thermoanaerobaculia bacterium, assembly GCA_035949675.1. Lineage (GTDB taxonomy): Bacteria > Acidobacteriota > Thermoanaerobaculia > Multivoradales > UBA5704 > JASLEW01. The sequence continues at coordinate 5,097 of DASZHY010000178.1, read as the reverse complement.
CGCGGTCCACCGGGTCCTGCTCGACGGACAGCGCGTACCCCCACAGGTTGCCCGCGGCGAGGCTTTTCCAGCTCTTGCCGTAGTCGCTGGTGCTGTAAACGTAAGGGGTCCAGTTGGAGCGCCGGTGGTCGTCGAAGACCACGAACGCCGCGCCGCCGTCGTAGGTCGAGGCGCGGATCTGCGGCACCCAGGTGTGCGCGGGGACGCCGGGGACGTTGGCCTCGACGCTGGTCCAGCTCTTGCCGCCGTCGCGCGTCACCTGCACCCGGCCGTCGTCGGTGCCGACCCAGATGACGCCGCGCTCGACCTTGCTCGGCGCGATGGTCAGGATCGCGCAGTAGTTCTCGGCGCCGGAATCGTCGATGGTGAGGCCGCCGGTCTGGTCCTGGTGCTGCCAGTCCGGGTTGTTGGTGGTGAGGTCGGGGCTGATCGGCGTCCAGGTCTCGCCGCGATCGGTCGACTTCCAGACGTACTGGCTGCCGAGATAGATCGTCGCGGGATCGAAGGGGTCCTGGGCGATGGCGGCGTTCCAGTTGAAGCGCAGGCGTTTTGCCGGATCGGCGCTCAGCTCGGCCGGCTTGATGCGCTTGCGCTCGTGGGCGCGCAGGTCGAAGCGCCCGATCTCGCCGCCCTGCGACTCGGAGTAGCCGGCCCGCGAGTCGCGCGGGTCGGGCAGGGTGACGAAGCCGTCGCCGCCGCCGACGATCTGCCAGTGGACGTTGCGGATGCCGCCCATCTCCCACACCGCGCTGGGGCCGCGCCAGGAGCCGTTGTCCTGCAGCCCGCCGTAGGTGTTGTAGGGGACGTCCATGTCCACCGCGACGTGGTAATACTGGCCGAACGGCAGGTCGGCGGCGAACTGCCAGGTGTCGCCGCGGTCGTGGCTGATGCCGACGCCGCCGTCCTCGCCGGCGATCAGGTAGCGCCCGTCGTGGGGATCGATCCACAACGCGTGGTAGTCGCCGTGGATGTCGCGGGAGTGGCCGAGCGGCCGGAAGGTCTTGGCGCCGTCGTCGGAGACGCGCAACCGCGCGGTGAGGCTGTAGACCCGGCTCGGCCACTGCGGATCGACGCGGATGTCGGCGTAGTAGAAGGGCCGCTCGCTGGTCGACTGGTCGCGGTTCGCCGTCTGCCAGCTGCGGCCGCCGTCCTCGGAGCGCAGCACCACGTTGTCGCCTTCGGCCTCCACCAGGGCGTAGACGATCCGCGGCTCGGAGGGCGCGATGGCGAGGCCGATGCGGCCGAGGTTGCCCTTGGGCAGGCCGTCGTCCTCGGTGAGCCGCTTCCAGGTGTCGCCGCCGTCATAGGTGACGTAGAGGCCCGAGCCCGGTCCGCCTGAGCGGAAGAACCAGGGCCAGCGGCGGTAGTCCCACAGCGTGGCGAAGAGCTTGTTGGGGTTGGCGGGGTCCATCACCAGCTCGGAGCCGCCGCTGCGCTCGTCCACGAACAGGATGCGTTTCCAGGTCTTGCCGCCGTCGGTGGTCTTGAAGATGCCGCGCTCGGGGTTCTCGCCCCACTCCCTGCCGCTGGCGGCGACGTAGGCGACGTCTGGGTCGGTCGGGTGCAGGACGATGCGGCGGATGCGTTCGGTCTTGTCGAGCCCCAGGTGCTGCCAGGTGCGGCCGGCGTCGAGCGAGCGGTAGACGCCGTTGCCGACCGAGGCGCTGTTGCGCGGGTTGCCCTCGCCGGTGCCCACCCAGACGACGTCGGGGTTGCGCCGGAAAATGGCGACGGCGCCGATCGCCGCCACCGGCTGGTCGTCGAAGATCGGGTCATAGGTCAGCCCGCCGTCGGTCGACTTCCAGAGGCCGCTGGTGGCGCCGCCGACGTAGATGATCTCGGGGTCGGATTCCACGGCCGCGACGGCGGCCACGCGGCCGCTCATGGCGGCCGGCCCGATCGAGCGCGCCTTCATCCCCGCCAGCAGGGCGGGGTCGATGCCCTGGGCCTTGCCCGGCGCCTTGGCCGCCGAGGACTTGGCAGCCGCATGGGCGGCGGTGAGCCGGCCGCCGAGATGGCCGGCCAGGAAGACGACGAGACAGAGCGGTAGCAGCCGTCGGCGCATGGTCCCCTCCAGGAGAGTCACAGGTGAAGAGGGCGCGGTCGAGACGACCGGTCCCGGACACCATAACGCCCGGCGCGCCCGGGGGTTGCCGGGGACCTTCTAGACCGAGACCCGGGTGCCGTTGAAGCGGGTGAAGGTGTAGCCCGAGAAGAAGCCGCCGCGGTTCTCGTTGTAGGTCGGGCGCTGGTCGGCGAGCATGCTGATGGCCATCGCCTCGCCGATCAGCAGCGACTCGAGGGCGTCGGAACGCCAGTGCACGCCGGCGAGGTTGCGGCCGGTCGCGATGTTGGAGGCCAGCTTGTTGAGCTCGCCGCCGACCGTCAGCGTGGCGCTGCCCCGGTAGGGTTCGAGCGACAGGCCGTCGGCGCTCGGCACCACCGGGTCCTGGATGACGAAGGTCTCGTCGAACACCGCCTTGAGGACGGTCACGCAGGCGCCGGCGACGGTGGCGTGGCCTGCGGAGTAGGAAGGATGGGTCGGACAGCCCTCGGGGAAGGCCGCCGGGTGCAGGAAGCTGCCGAACTTCGCCTGCAAGCGGTCGAGCACCGGCGAGCCGAGGACGTCGTGATGCAGCAGTCCGGGGTAGCGGCTGGCGGTCTGCTGCAGGTGCACCAGGCCGCCGAACGCCTCGGGCCGCAGGCGCCGGTGCACGTACCACTTCTTGTGCCAGGTGGTCTTCAGGCCGCGCGTCGCCACCTCGCACATGCAGCCCTTGATGCCCGGCGGGCCGAAGGTCCCGAAGCCGGCCTGGGTCTTGGAGTGGAGATAGGGATTGCCGGGGTTGAGCGGGCAGCCGAGGCCGCCGCTCTCGGCCTCGCTCGCGTCGGGCGGCGAGATCAGGATGAGGCAGGCGTCGAAGTAGGCCTGGAAGAGCACGTCCTTGTGCACCCAGGCGGAGAGGTCGCGGGCGTTGCGCAGGAAGCGGCGCTGCGGGTCGAACTGCACCGCGCCGGCGGGTTTGCCGCCGTTCTGCACGTTGAGCCACTCGTCGAAGCCGGTCAGGCGGTCGGTGCCGGGCAGGAAGGTGCGGATCTGGCGCTGCACGTACTCGGCGCCGAACGGGGCCGGCAGCAGCAGGAACTGCGACAGGTAGGGACCGACGTTGCACCCCGTCAGGACGTCGCGGAACAGGGTCTGGGGCGTCACCTTGCCTTGCCGGCGCGGCCCGCGGAAGTCGGTGAGCGAGTTGAGGTCGGCGCAGGCGGCGGCGACGTCGGGGTGAGCCGGGTAGTCGCCGAAGTTGACGTCGCGCAGCAGCGCCGCCCAGTACAGCTCGACCATCTCGCCGGCGGCCTCGGCGCTGGCCAGGGCCGGCGCCGGCGGGATCGCCAGCGCCTGACCGTCGGCCCCTTGCAGGTCGAAGGCCAGACCCGATTGCGGATCGGTGAGCTTGGTGGTGCCGCCGAGCGGGATGGACTCGAAGTCGGCCGGATCGCCGCTGGCGAGGGCGCTCAGCAGGCGGCCGTAGGCGTCGGCCTCGACCTCGCCGGAGCTGTTGTGCGGCAGCGCCTTGTGGTAGTTGCCGAGGAAATTCGGATAGCGCTGCTCGTCGCCGTTGGCGACGTTGGCCTGCGGCGGGATCAGGAACTCGCTGCGTGCCACGCTGGTGCGCATCCGGTAGGAGGCAGCGTGCCGGCTGATGGTTGACGCCGTCTCCCCCGTTACCGCCGTCGGGGCGGCCGGGCCGCCGAGGCCGGCGGCCGATCCCGCCGGCGCCTCCTGAGCGTCCGCCCGGCGGGCCAGTGCCGGAGACAGCGCCAGGATGCCCCCGCCGGCGGCGGCGGCCGCCGCGGCGCCGCCGACGCTGCCCAGGAACTTGCGGCGGCTCAGCCGGGAGCGGGAGGCGTCAGGTGTTGCGATGGGTGGCGTAACCTCGGGAGTTCCGACACAGCTGCCATGATCCGTCATCGACTTCTCCTACGAAGCGCACGGCGTGGTGAGGACATACTAAACCGACATTCCCCCAAGCCGTATACCCCGCCCCCCTTCGGCCCCTCTGGTCGACCGCTGGCTGCCTCTCCGGCGGCGCCGGCGGCGAGGCTGCAACTTCTGCCGCCAGCCGGCCGTACTGAGGGCATCGCCGCCGCCTTCGCCGCGGGCCGCGCCCGCACTGTCGACACAGGAGTCATCATGCCGAACCGCCCTTCGGTTCTCGTCCCACGGTTGCTCCCTCGGCTTGCCTGCGGTCTGCTTGCGCTGCTGCCGGCCGCTGCCCCAGGAGCGGCCCAGGCGTCGCCGGCCGCGCCGGCGTCATCGCCGGCGGCCGGCAAGCCGGCGGAGGCGCCCATGGCGCCCGTGCAGCAGATGCAGCCGGAAAGGAAGCCGCCCGAGGAGAAGCTGTCGACGACCCGGCACACCCTCACCCTGGACGCCCAGAAGATCTCCTACACGGCGACCGCGGGCAACGTGGTGCTGAAGGACGACGACGGCACGCCCAAGGCGTCGGTGTTCTACATCGCCTACGTTCGCGACGCCGAGCCCGGCAGGGCCCAGGATCCCGGCTCCCGCCCGGTCACCTTCAGCTTCAACGGCGGCCCCGGGGCCGCGTCGCTGTGGGTCCACATGGGAGCGTTCGGCCCCAAGAAGGTTGCCCGCGACGACGAAGGGATGGCGCTGCCGCCGCCGGTGCGGATGATCGACAACGAGTTCTCGCTGCTCGACGTCACCGACCTGGTGTTCATCGACCCGGTGTCGACCGGGTACAGCCGTCCGGCGCCGGGGCAGGACGCAAAGCAGTTCCACGGCGTTCGTCAGGACATCCAGTGGGTCGGCGAGTTCATCCGCCTGTGGGTGACCCGCAACCGGCGCTGGGCCTCGCCAAAGTTCATTGCCGGCGAGAGCTACGGCACCACCCGCGCGGCCGGCCTCGCGGCTTACCTCGACGAGCGCTTCGGCATGCAGCTCAACGGCCTGGTGCTGATCTCGACGGTGCTCAACTGGCAGGACCAGGAGTTCCACGTCGGCAACGACCTGCCCTACCCGATCATCCTGCCGACCTACACGGCGGCAGCCTGGTATCACCACAAGCTCGC
>DASZHY010000177.1:0-1585 GCA_035949675.1 Thermoanaerobaculia bacterium | reverse complement strand
ATCGAGCTCGAGGACGAGCACCGGGTCAAGCTGCTCGAGCTGGCAGCGCGTCGAGGCGGGAAGGGAGTCTCGGAGCTCATGGGGAAGGCGATCGAAATCTACCTCGCCCGGTGAGGCGTCCGCACCGCTGAGAAACGGGGTCGATGGCGATTCTGGGCGCGAGATGGAAGCAGGCGGTGGCCGTGCTGGCCGTGCTGGCTCTGGGCTACCAGGCCTGGCGGTCGCGGTGGCTCTGGGGGCTGCCGGAGGCGGACGCTGACGCGCGGCAGGTGGCGGCGGTGGCCGGCGATCCGGTGGGCGCCGAGCTCGACCGCTACCTGTCGCGGCTTGCCGCACTTGGCTACTCGGGCTCGGCGCTGGTCGCCAGGGGCGGCCGGGTGCTGCTGCACAAGGGGTACGGCCTGGCCGACCGCGCGCGGGGCCGCCCTTACACCGCCGAGACGCTGTTCGACGTCGCCTCGATCTCCAAGCAGTTCACCGCCGCGGCGATCCTCAAGCTCGAGATGGAGGGCAAGCTCCGGGTCGAGGACCCGCTGGGCCGGTTCTTCCCCGACGCGCCCGCCGACAAGGCGGCGATCACCCTGCACCAGCTGCTGACCCATACCTCCGGTCTGCGCGACACCTTCGGCGAGGAGTACGAGCCGGTCACCCGGCAGGAGCTGCTGCGGCGGGTCTTCGCATCGCGGCTGCTGGGGCCCCCGGGCCGGCGCTACCGCTATTCGAACGGCGGCTACAGCGTGCTCGCGGCGGTGGTGGAGGTCGCCTCGGGCGCGACCTACGACGACTACCTGCGCGGGCGGCTGTTCGCGCCGGCGGGCATGCGGCACACGGGTTTCCGGCTGCCGGCGGCGGCCCTCGCGCTCCTGGCGCACGGCTATACCGCCGACGGCGACTGGGGGACGCCGCTCGACCACCCATGGGCGCCCGACGGCCCCTACTGGGACCTGCGCGGCAACGGCGGCATCCTGTCCTCGACGGGCGATTTCTACCGCTGGCACCTGGCGCTGGCTGGCGACCGGGTACTGGCGCGGCCGCAGCGCGAGAAATACGTCACGCCGTACGTCTCGGAGGGGCGGTGGGCCCACACCGACTATGCCTACGGCTGGTCGGTCGGCAAGAGCCCGACCGGCAAGCGCGAGGTCTCGCACATCGGCGGCAACGGTGCCTTCGAGTCCGACTTCCGCCGCTACCTGGGCGACGACGCGGTGATCGTCCTCTCCGGCAACAGCGTCGACTACTCGGCGCTGGCGATCGGCGACCACCTCGAGAACCGCCTGTTCGGGCTGCACGACGCCGATCCCCCGGCGGTGGCGCCGCCGCCGGTCGATCCGGAGGCGGGCGGCGCGGCCGGCGCTCGCGGCGCGGCGGCGGCGCGCTGTGCCGGGCTCTACCGGCTGCCGGCGGCCCGAGGCGCCCCGGAAGCGCAGCGCGAGCGCTTGCGGGTGAGCGTCGACGCGGCGCCGGGGGCGCCGGCCGGGCGCCTGCTGATCACGGCCGAGGGCAAGCAGGGGCTGTCGCTGCTGCTGGGGGCCTTGGGCGAGGAGGACCGGCAGCTGGTCGCGGGCCGCGACGAGGACGTGGCGGC